>JACOSU010000041.1 GCA_016178685.1 Candidatus Eiseniibacteriota bacterium
CCCGCCGAGGCGTGCGCGACCACGCCCGCCATGGCCGGATCGCCGAGCGCCGTGACGTCGTTGACCGCATGGGCACCGCGGGCCAGCGCGAGGCCGGCCACCCGGGCGCTCGAGGTGTCGACCGAGACACACGCGCCGAGCGCGACCAGCGCGCCCAGCACCGCTTCGATCCGGCGCCACTGCTCGGCCGCCGCGACCGGGGCCGAGCCGGGCCGCGTGCTCTCGCCGCCCAGATCGATGAGATCGGCGCCCTCTGCGATCATCCCCTGGGCATGCTCGATCGCGACCGCGCTCTCGGCGAACTTTCCGCCATCCGAGAACGAATCGGGCGTGACGTTGAGCACGCCCATGATGAGCACGCGGTCGGTGAGATCGAAATCGAACGAACGGCAGCGCCAGTGCATGGGACCGGATCCTCGTGCCGCCGCGGGCGGTCTCGCGAGGGCCGCCCTGGCCTTCGGCGGATGCGCGGCGGCGGGCGCTCTCGCGAGGGCCGGCACCGCGTCGCTCGCCCTATTTCGCAAGCGCCTCGCGCAGTCGGCGGATCTGCTGCGCGTGATTGTGAGCGTGCGCGGCGTAAATCTGGAGCCATCGAGTCGCCGAATAGACGCCGTGCTCGGGATGCCAGCCGGTGCGCTTCCAGTCCTCATCGCTCATCACGCGCAACAGCTGGAGCGTGGTGGCCCGCGCGGCGCGGAACATCTCGAGCGCCGGCGCGCTGTCGCGCGTGTTGTAGCGCAACAGCACGGCGTACAGTTCCTGATCGTACGGCTGCAGCACCGGATACTCCTCGGCGAGCAGCTTGCGCAGGCGCTGCGCCGACGCGGATTCGCTGTCCGCCAGGTGGTGGACGATCTCTCTCGCGCTCCACTTTCCCTGAATCGGATGAGCGACCAGGTCCCGCTCGGGAAATCCCTTCAAGGCCGCCATCACCTCGTCGCAGCCGGACGCGTACTGCTCGATCAGCGACTCGCGCTCTTCTCGGGTCATAAAACCGGGGTCCTTTCGGCTCGGGGGCACGATTCCGGGAACCGCCGCGTTCCCGTTGACCTGAATGGCGGCGGATGGTAGCACTTATCCTCTTCTCACCGGACCATCGGGCGACAGGCAGGGGACCGCGGGGCTTTTCCGCTGCCCTCGGCGACGCGCCGGACAGAGCCCGGGACACCATCGTCATTCAGGAGGCTCGCTTCGAATGTCGTTCTTCAAGGGGGCGTTGCTGTCTGCCGCCGTCGCGCTGGCGCTGTCCGCGCCCGCTTCGGCCCAGATCGCCGGACGGCCGATCGAAGTCTCGGGCACCGCCGGCGGGTTCATTCCGGACGGACGCGCGCGTATGCAGAGCGGATTCGCGAGCCAGGGCACGCTGGGCTGGAGGTTGTCGCCGGCGTTCACGCTCGAAGCCCGCGGCACGTTCGGCCCGTCGCACGCCGACACCACGCCCAACCAGAAGCACAATTTCACGAACCTCGCTCTCGACCTGCGCTGGAATTTCCGCGCGGCCGAATCCCACACCGTTCCGTACCTGGCCACCGGTTTCGGTTACGGCCTCAGCCACACGACGGGCCATGCGCCCGACAAACTCGAGCGCGGCGCGCCGTCGGTGGCGCTGGGCGTGCTCCAGAACGTGATCAACCAGCGCACCTACCTGAAGCTCGAAATGCGCGACGTGATGTTCCGCGAGCGCGAGGCGCTCGAGTTCAGCAACCACATCTTCGCGACTGCCGGCCTCCAGTACGTGTTCGGCGGCAAGCCGCACGACTCCGACCTGGACGGGGTTCGCGACTGGCTCGACCAGTGCCCGAACACTCCGATCGGGGCGAAGGTCGACGTGCACGGCTGCCCGATCGATTCGGACGGCGACGGCGTATTCGACGGCCTCGACAAGTGCGCGAACACGCCGAAGGGCTGCACCATCGACAAGCAGGGTTGCCCGATTGATTCAGACGGCGACGGCGTGTGCGACGGAATCGACACCTGCCCGAACACTCCGAAGGGCGCGACGGTGGATGCGAAAGGCTGCCCGAGCGACGCCGACGGGGACGGCGTGCTGGACGGACTCGACCGGTGTCCGAACACGGCGAAAGGTTGCACGATCGACGCGTACGGCTGCTCGAAGGACACCGACCAGGACGGCGTGTGCGACGGGGTCGACCTGTGCGCGAACACGCCGGCCGGCCTGCGCGTGGATGCGGCTGGCTGCCCGATCGAGGTCAGCGTGCTCGAGACGCAGCTGCTCGATACCGGCGACATCCGGCTCCAGAACATCGAATTCGACACCGACTCGGCGACCATCAGGCCGGCATCGTTCGCGCTGCTCGACAGCGTTGGCCGGATCCTGGTGCAGTACCCGACGCTGCGGGTCGAGGTCGGCGGCCATACCGACGATCGCGGAAAGAAAGAGCACAACCAGCAGCTGTCCGAAGCGCGCGCCGCGGCGGTGATGGGCTACCTCGAGGCGAAATTCCCGCTGATCGACGCCGGCCAGTACACGTCGAAGGGCTACGGGATGACGTCGCCGATCGCGCCCAACACGTCGCCGCTTGGCCGCGCACGCAACCGGCGCGTCGAATTCAAGGTGCTGAATACCCAGGCGCTCAAGATCGAGCGCGAACACCGGCAGTTCCTGCGCAAGGAAGAGGCCGCGCCCGCGGACACGACGAAGCACTGATGGAATGGAAGCGCGGCGACTATCTGCTGACGACCGACCCCGCACGCGTCGACGTCGAGGCGGTGCACGCGTTCCTCGCGGGCTCGTACTGGGCCCGGGGGATACCGTTCGAGGTGGTCCAACGGTCGGTCGAGCACTCGCTCAACTTCAGCCTGTGGCATGAGCCCCAGGCCGCGACGGACGCGGCCTCGGCACCGGGCTCATCGCTGGGGCCCGCCACTTCCGCGGCTCAGGTCGGGTTCGCGCGCGTCATCACCGACTACGCCACGTTCGGCTACGTGGGCGACGTGTACGTGCTCGAAGCGCATCGCGGCCGCGGGCTGTCGAAATGGATGATGCGCACGATGATCGAGCATCCCGACCTGCAGGGATTCCGGCGCTGGTCGCTGCTCACGCGCGACGCGCACGACCTCTATCGTCCGCTGGGATTCACGCCGCTCGCCTCCCCCGAACGCTGGATGGAGCGCTGGCTTCCGGACGCGTACGCCGACCGAAAAAAATGAGCGGGGCGCCGTGCGGCGCCCCACCGTGGAGTTGGCAGCGGAACGCGTGAGCGATCCGCCTGTGGTCGTGGGCGGGCCGTCCGGTTGGACGGCTGAGCACCCGGGTTCGGGTGGGCGTGCCGTCCCGGTCGGAAGGCAGTCGCCCGCTGAGTCGTTGCGGCGCTCTTGCGCCCGGAGACCTCACGATCTCCAAACCGTAGATGGAGCAAGCCGCGGACCAGTGCCGCCCCTCACACCTCGCCGTGCCCGCAATATCCGCGCGCGGTTGCGCTTGGGCGCGGTGGGTGAATCAACACAGTCGGCTCGAGAGGTGCGCCGCGATGTGCGTGCGCGCAATTTACGGCTGCGGAATGCACGCGGGGCGGGTTGATCGCCTTCGCCACGTCCTGCACTACCCCGGCGCAATGGAATCAGGGCTTCGTGCCGTCCGCGCGGACAACGCAGCTCCCTGATTTCAGGCTCGTGGTCGCAGGCGTTCACAGGACTTCGTGGATTCAAGACCGGTCCGTGGAGCTACCGTATTCCCAATCAAGCGCGGCATGAACATTGTTTCCGCCGATTTAAGTTAGTCCTTGCGCCCCCCCCCCCCCTGGGCTGTGCTCGAATCGCCCCGTCGGTGAGTGATTCCGACGAGACACTGCGATCGCAGCGAACCAGCAAGGAGGCGGACCATGAATCTCCGCTCCACCATCGGCGTTCTGGCAGCAGCATCGGCGCTTGTTCTGCTCGCGCACGCAAGAGACGCGGAGGGCCAGTGCGGCAATCGCCCGCTGTCCCCCATACCGGGCCCGCCCAACGTATTCTGGTCGCTCAAGGACTCCGTGTCCGCCTGCCCGGCGGGCGATTCGCTCCTCAACACGGGGCACCCGTCCCGGCTGCGGATCTTGATCAACTACTCGGACGTTTGCGGATATTCGAAGGTCGGGGTTCCGCCCGAGTCGATCTGGGTTACGCTTCAGAGCACCACGGGTAACCTCAAGATCAACGACGAGGGGGCGAAAATCTTCGCGGATGATTCAACCGACGGCGGTGGCTACGCCCGGGTCACGATCCCCAGCTTCTCGGGCAACGGCGGTCTGACCGTTCGAGTTGTTGTGTCGGGAGTTGACCAGGGGCCGAAGTCAGCCAAAGTGCGCACCACCGACACGAACGCCGACGGCCGCACCGATTCCAATGATACGAGTGGTTTCTCCGACCTCAACTACGACGGCGGCACGCCTGGCGCGGCCGACTTGGCTATAGTGCTCCAGCACGGGAATCCCAAGCACTGGCACCGGAACGCGCTGTTCGGGACGCTGGTGCAGCGGACGAGCATGTGCACGAACTGCGTGCCAGGAACTACCAACACGCTTGGCGGGGAGCTCGCTTGGTCCCCAAATGGCCACATGCTCTGTACCTCTGTGCACAGCGCCAACAGCGACTGCCACATCTACCTCATCCCGTCAGACCCTGCCGTCGGCGGCAACGGGCTCATTCCATTCTCCCATCCCTTGGCCGGAGGACCTGACGACTACAGCCCTTGCTGGTCGCCGCTGAACAACGTAATTGTCTTCAACCGAGGCGACCACGACTTCTACACGAAGGGTATTCCCGGGCAGAATCCGGACACGACCGAGCACTTGATCCCGGTCTCTTCCTCTCTCCTCTTCCTGAACGATTCCAGCCTTTCGCCCGACGGCGGTACGATCGCCTTCGCCGGCACGTACAGCGGTGGCCTGTCGAGCATTTATACCGTTCCTGTCGCTGGGGGCACACCAACCTCACTGACCTCCGGTCCTGGGGCCTACGACGATTTTCCGCAGTGGTCGCCCGACGGCTCTACGATTGCCTTCTACAGATCTCTGGTCGGCGGCCCTCGCCTTTACACAGTGCCAGCCGCTGGTGGCCCTGTTCAGGCGCTCGCATCTAGCGATAACAACTCCGCCGCTCTTCCGTCCTACGCCCCCGACGGAGCAGTCGTCCTATACGGGCGTGGGACGAATCGCACGACGGCGACGCTCGATGCGTCAATAGCGAACGGTGCGCTTCCGGTGGATAACTATCCCGGGTACGTTCAGAGTCTCCTCGTGCCAAAGCTATCGCCCGACGGCACGCGCCTTGCGCTGCGCGCCGTAAAGCCGTGGGCCCCCACGGAGAATCCTCAATTGTGGGCGGTACGCCGAAATATGAACCTCCCGCCAGTGTTTGGCACCTTTGGCGGGCAAACTCTGGCTGAGAGCACTGCAGTGGTTCCGGTGAGCGTGATCGAAGGGCTCCAGTACACCGCGGTCGTTAGCGCCGCCGACCCTGAGGGAGATCCGTTGACGTACGCAATGTATTTCCCTCAGACGGGAATGTCGTTTGACGCGCCATCAAGAACATTCACGTGGACGCCGCCGAGCGGGACGGCCGGCCACATTTACAACGTGAAATTCGTAGTTGGAACCCCAAGTGGCGGAGCCGATGCCTTCATCGCACCATTCACCGTTCAACACGGGACCCAGCCGATGCACGCCAGCCAGTCGGCCGCAGAATTCAGGGTCATAACGGTCAATCCGGTCCGGACCCGATTCGCGGTCGTAGCTGGCTCCGCAGGCGCTTCAGCAATGCTGGAGGTGTTTGATGCGAGCGGAAGGGAGGTTGCGCAAGTCCGTGGGGCGGGCGGCGGGGTTCTTGCGTGGGATCTGAATGGGCGGACAGGCAACCGAGTCGCGCCCGGGGTTTTCTTCTACTCCGTTCATTCTGGGACAATTGTCCACAATGGGAAGGTCGTCGTGGTCAGGTAGGTTGGTCGAGGTCAAAGTGCGGGGTTCCCTTGCGACGTGCATCGCGGTTGCGCTGGGTTGCTACCTGGGCGCTGGGTCCGATGTGGTCGCGCAGGCGAAGCGGAATGCCGTTCAATGCACGACAACGCATGTCGCGATCGACACTACTGGGGCCGATACCGTCCTTTTCTGTATGAATTCCCGTGGCTGGGGGGAAGTTGTCGAGGCCACGGACACACTCGTGGAGTCGTTCACGGTCTGGCGCACATCCCCTGAATTCTTCATACCTTACTCAGCGCGGTTGTTCGTAGAGCTCGTTGACTCGACAGCCGCACCAGTAACAGGGTCGGTCATTTACCTCGGCCCGATCGTCAACGGCACGTTTGGCGATGGTGTCCATCCAGTGCCATTCGTATTCCAAATCGATCCCCCACTCGCCCTCCCGGGGCCGGGAAGGTATTATTTCAACGTGTCGGAAGCGACCTGTATGGGTCAGTTTTGGCTGTTGGCCGACTCGACGAATCGTTACCCGCCAGGCGGGGCTTGGCACACTGGGTACAATTGCGATGGCTATCCGGGATCAGTGAAGAATCCGTTCTACCCTCCGCTTGATCTGATTTTCGACGTGGCGTTTTGTTCCACGACGACGCCGGTGCGGCGCCAGACCTGGGGGAACCTCAAGATGCTCTACCGCTGATATGGAGTGACCGTTTGTCAACCACGACCACCTTCGTTCGCGGGGGTGGTCGTGGTGCTTTGAGATCGAAGCGAAGGACGGCCACCGAGGCAGGGCGCTTCGACGACGAGTCACGCTGATATGCGCGGATTACCCGGATGCTCTCGGGCAGAGCCGCATGACCGTGTTCCGTCGGGAGAGTCCGCACTCTAGGAACGCCATTCACCGTGAGTCCGTGAGGTGGCATATCGGTATCGCGGGAGCTCCGGATCGTGCCTGTCCTCGGGGGCCGCACTTCGCTCCGTCCCTGCTCGACTACGCCTGAGCCAGCCGGCTCGGGTGGAGCACGCTCCACACGAAGCCGACCAGTTCGCGGGCGATGGCGATGTTGACGAGGTTGGGATGCTTGCCCTGATGGAGCATGCGACGCTGCCTGAGGGTGAGGCGTCGCAGCGCCCGATCGGCGAGCTGTCATCGGTCATGCAAAGTTCCCCACCTATGGTCATTGAAAAGTCCCCACCTGACTCGACTCGAGGAGGGGCTCCATGGCAGGGACCGAACCACGTGAAGATGCGAAGCTCGACCTTCAGGCC
>JACOSU010000192.1 GCA_016178685.1 Candidatus Eiseniibacteriota bacterium
CCTGCTCCACGCGCTCGACCGGGTCGAGGGCCTGGACTGGATCCGGGTGCAATACACGTATCCGCGGCTGTGGGACGACCGGCTGATCGAGACCTGGGCTCGGGCGAAGCGCGTGGTTCCGTACGTGGATATGCCGCTCCAGCACATCGCTCAGGACATGCTTCGCACCATGGCGCGCGCCATGACCGAGCACGACACGCGGGCGCTGGTGCGGCGCATCAAGTCCGGGATTCCGGGCGTTGCGTTCCGCACCAACTTCATCGTCGGATTTCCCGGCGAGACCGAGCAGCACTTCAAAACCCTGATGCGCTTCATCGAAGAGGAGCCGTTCGATTCGGTCGTCGTGTTCACGTACGAGCGCGAGCCCGAGACTCCGTCGCACGCGATGGTGCCGCGCGTCGCGATCGGGCAGCGCCGCAGCCGGCGCGCGCGGCTGCTCGCGCTGCAGCAACGCCTGAGCGCCGAACGGTTGCGCCGCCGCATCGGCGAGAACGTGACCGTGATGATCGACGGCCCGGCCGCAGTGCCGCGGCCGGGAACTGCCGGGACGTATGCGGCGCGCACCTCGGGCATGGCGTTCGAAGTGGATGGCGGTGTGGTGGTCGAAGGCCGCGATCTGGAGCCGGGCTCTCGGGTCAGCGTGCGCGTAACCGGCGCGGCAGCGTATGATCTGTTCGCCCGCGCCGATCCGAACGGCGTTCCGTTGATCTCCATCGTGAAAGGATCCCGCTGATGCGTTCGTGGCTCCCGGTGGCGGCGGTGGCGGCGGTGGCGGCGCTCGTGCTCGCCTCGCCCGTCCACGCCAAGACGTTCCGTTATTCGAGCGGTCCCAAGCCGCCGGCCGACACGCTCGGCTGGGTGGCCGAGAGCGAACTTCAGCCGCTGACCCGCGCCCATCATCCCAAAGTGCCGCTCACCAACCTCCAGCTCACGGGGCTGGTGGCGGATACCGCTTTCGCCCGCGCGCTGCGCTCCGCTCCGCTCGATTCGGGAATGCGCGTGATTCTCGCGCCCTCCGAGGGCCATCCGATGAATCCGCTGATCGAGCGCGTGATGCTTCGCCAGCTCGCGCGACGCGGGATCACGGCGAGCGTGCGGCGTGGTCTGGTGCCCGACGACAGCCTGCGCGCGATCGCCGCGGCCGGTGAGCCGGTGCTCGAATACGGCGTGAGCACGGCGCGCATCACGTACCTCCGTCTGGTCGGTTTCCTGCCCGGCCGCGTGCGCATCGAGCGGCAGGCCCTGGTCGAAGGCGGACTCACGCTGCGCAGCCCCACGTCGTCGGCCGTGCTCTGGGTGGGGGAGGCTTCGTACAATCTGGTGGATCGCTTCTCGCGCGGCGAACTCGCGCTGGTCGAGGACGAGCGCTTCAGCGAACTCAAGGGAACCGTGCCGGATCGCAATTTCGAGAAGGTGATCGAGCCCGTCATCGTGATCGCGGTGGTGGCCGGGCTGATCGCCCTGTTCTTCCAGAATCGCCCGTGACCGGGATGCGCGAATGCCAGATCGCCCGGTGGACGACCGCGGTGGCCCTGGCGCTCGGGCTGGGCGGTTGCGCCGCGGGCACGCTGCCGAGCGTTCATTCCGAATCCGAGCGTCTCGCGGTGGCGCGGCGGATGGCCGACAAGCATGATTGCACCGACGCCGTCGAGTTGCTCAAGACCTACGTCGCAAACAACGCGGGCAGCGCCGAGGAGGATCATGCGGTCTACCTGCTCGGGCACTGCAATCTGGAGTTGAAGGATTGGGCGGCGGCCGCCGTGGAATTCGAGCGCCTGCTGCGCGAATTCCCGGAGAGCGATTCGAGCGGAGCGGCTTCGTTTCGACTGGGAGAGGCCTACGATGGACAGTCGAAGCCTCCCGATTTCGACCAGGAATTCACGGTCAAGGCACTCGATCAATGGCGCGCCTATCTCGCGAACTATCCCGGTCACTGGCTCAACTCCCAGGCCGAACATCGCATCCAGCTCGCGCGGATGCGACTCGCGACCAAGCTCGTGAACAACGGCAACCTGTACGTGAAGATGCACGATTACGGGCCGGCCCGCGTGTACTACCACCGGGTGGAGAGCGAGTACGACGATCTTCCGCAGCTCGGCGACGCGTGGCTCGGCCTCGCGCGCATCGATGCGATCGAGCACCGCAAGGCCGATGCGATCGAGCGTCTCCAGCAGGTCGAGACGCGTTTCGCGGGACGGCCGATCGCCGCGGTCGCGGCGCGTGAGCGCCAGCGGCTCGCGAACTAGGGGCGCGGGATGCGACGCGTGGGCCTGTTCGGCGGCACGTTCGATCCGCCGCACGCCGGCCATCTCGCGATCGCCGAGTGGGCACGCGAGCAGCTGGGGCTCGATCGCGTCGTGTTCATGCCGGCCGGGACCCCGCCGCACAAGCGGCGCCGCGACCTCTCGAGCGCGGCGACACGCCTCGCGATGACGCGGCTCGCGCTGCGGGGCCGCCCGGGGTTCTGCGCGTGGACGCTCGAGACCCGGCGCCGCGGACCCTCGTTCACGGTGGACACGCTGCGCCACCTCCGGCGGCGTTTTCGCGATGCGCGGCTCTACCTGATCCTGGGCGCTGACAGCCTCGACGACTTGAGGAACTGGCAGGAGCCGGGTGAGATCGTGAAACTCGCGACGCTGGCGGTCGCGCCCCGCCCCGGCATCTCGCTGTCGCGCGCGTCGCGCGGCGCCACGTTCTCTCTTCGCCGCCGCGGCGTGGTGCGCCTCGAGGGGCCCGCGCTTGCCGTATCGTCGAGCGCGATCCGCGCGCGCGTGCGCGCCGGCCGCCCGCTCGGGGATCGCGTGCCGGAGGCGGTCGCGCGTTACATCCGGCGCCACCGTCTCTACCGGAACGGCGCATGAACTACCGCCCCCGCGAATTCTGGGATCGTCGCCTGAGCGAGCAGTTTGACCTGCGAGGGACCGGCGAGACCGGATTGTCGCTCGCCTACAACCGCGCGTGCTACGCGCTGCGCGCGCGCGTGCTGTCACGCGCGCTGGCCGACGCGGCGTGCGATCCGCGTGGCCGCCGCGTGCTGGACGTGGGTTGCGGGACCGGGTTCTTCACCGCGTACTACCTGGTCCGTGGCGCGCACGTCACGGGGCTCGACATCGCTCCCACCTCGATCGAGCAGCTCTCGCTCCGCCATCCCGAGGGACGCTTCATGCTGGCGGATGTCAGCGAGGCCGCGCTGACCGAATCCTTCGACGTGGTCAACGCGTTCGACGTGCTGTACCACATCACCGACGACGCGCGCTGGGAGCGGGCGGTGCGAAACCTCGCGCGCGCGGTGGCGCCGGGCGGCCTGCTGCTGGTCACCGACACGTTCGCCGAACTCGGCGGCTCGGCCTCTCACAACCGCATGCGGCCGCTCGCGCGCTATCGTGAGCGGCTGGAGACCGAGCATCTCGAGTGCGGGCGCCTCTATCCAACCCACGTGCTGCTCAATCGCGAGCTGGGACCGCTGCGGTTTCTCAACCGGGCCCCGGCGCTGCTGCTGGCGGCGGACCGGGCGCTGCTGGCGCTAGGCCTCGGACGCGATCCGGCGGTGAGCAAGCTGCTGCTCGCACGCCGGCCGGGCTAGGCGAGCGCCCGTGGCCCGCCTGTTCGTGCTGGATGCGATGGGCCTCGCGTACCGCGCGTACTACGCGTTCATCGCGCGTCCGCTCCTCAATTCGCGCGGCGAAAACACGTCTGCGATCTTCGGCGTGGCGAACACCGCGCTCAAGATCCGGCGCGAGGAGAAACCCGACTACTGGGTGCTGGCGTGGGACGGGCCGGGCCCCACGTTCCGGCATGAGCGGTTCCCCGACTACAAGGCCACGCGCAAGCCGATGCCGGCCGATCTGGTCACCCAGCTCGACCCGATCGAGGATCTCGCGCAGGCGATCGGCCTTCCGGTGATCGAGATCCCGGGCACCGAGGCCGACGACGTGATGGCGACGCTGGCGCGGCGCGGCGCCGAGGCCGGGTACGACGTGGTGCTGGTGACGGGCGACAAGGACATGCTGCAGGCCGTGAACGATCGCGTGAAGGTGATGGTGCCGCAATCGCGCGACGAGTACGCGTGGCTCGACGCCGCGGGCGTCGCGGCCAGGTGGGGCGTGGGCCCCGAGCACATCCGCGACGTGCTCGCGCTGATGGGCGACACCAGCGACAACATTCCGGGCGTTCCGGGGGTGGGCGAGAAGACCGCGGTCGAACTGATGAAGCAGTTCGGTTCCCTGGAGACGCTCTACCAGCGGCTGGACGAGGTGAAGCGGCCGGCGCTGCGCGCGAAGCTCGAGGCGAATCGCGAACTCGCGCTGCTCTCGCGCGAGCTCGCCACGCTGCGCGTGGATCTCGATTTGCCGCAGGGCTGGGACGAACTCCGCTGCGCCCCGATCCGGCGCGACGCGCTCGCGGAGTTCGCGAAGCGGTGGGAAATCCGGCGCCTGGAGACGGTCGCGCGGTCGCTGGGGGTGGCCGACGAGGACGCGGGAGCGCGTGCGCCCGCTCGGCCGATCGAGCGCCGCGGAAGCGCGGCCGAGACCCGCGCCCCAGGCGTGAAGCTCGCGGACCGCGATGCGTTCGCGAGCGCGACCGAGGACCGCTTCGGGATCCCGGCGATCGCCGCGCCGCGTGTGCCGTTGCCGCCCGCGCTCTCGTCAGGGCCGCAGGGAACGCTCGACCTGTGGTCGCGGCGCGACGACGCGGATTCCGTGGCCGACCCGGCCCGCGTGACCGCCCTCCCGGGCGGGAGCGACGCCGAGCGCGCGGCGCTGCTCGCGAAACTGCACCGGGTGCGCGCGCGGTCGGCGCACGGGCTCGCGATCCTGCCGGTCACCGAGGGCGAGGACGCGCGCACCTCGACGCTCACCGGCATCGCGCTCGCGGCGCGCGACGGCTCCGCGTGCTACGTCCCGATCGCGCACGCGGCGGGATGCAACTTCGCGGCCGAAGAGGTGCGCGCCTGGCTCCTCCCGGCGTTCGCCGATCCGGATTGCGGGAAGACGGGGCACGATCTCAAACGCGACCGCCACGCGCTGACGGCCGCCGGCCTCGCGCTCGAGGGCGGCGCGTTCGATCTGCACCTCGCGTCGTTCCTGTGCGATCCCTCCCGTGATCATTCGCTGGTGGCGCTCGCGCGGGACGTGCTCGGCGTCGCGATCGACGCGTTCGATGCGCCGGCCGGCTCGCGCCGCGGCCGGGCGGCCACCGGATTCGCGGCGCTGCCGGTCGCGCTCGCGCAGCCGGCCGCCGAGCGGGCGGCGGCCTGCCTGTTTCCGATCTCCGATGCGCTGCGCGCGCAGCTCGAGTCGCGGGAGCAATGGCCACTCTACCGCGACCTCGAGCATCCGTTGATCGACGTCCTCTACGGCATGGAGCGCGCGGGCGTGGCGGTGGATCCCCGGGTCCTGTCCGAGATGGCGGCGGAGGCCGCGGGCGAGATCGCGCGGCTCGAGGCCGAGCTCGGCGCGCTGGCGGGCGAGGCGGTCAATCTCAACAGCGGACCGCAGCTCGCGAAGCTGTTGTTCGAAAAATTCGCCCTGCCGTCCGGACGCAGGACCAGGAGCGGCTACTCGACGGACTCCGAAGTGCTCGAGGGCCTGGCGGACCAGCATCCGTTTCCACGGCTGCTGCTGGAATACCGCGCGCTCGCGAAGCTCAAGTCCACGTACCTCGACGCGCTGCCCGCCCAAGTGGATTCCGCCGACGGCCGGGTGCACACCACGTTCGAGCCGACCGGCGCCGCGACCGGCCGCCTTTCGTCGAGCCGGCCGAATCTTCAAAACATTCCGATCCGCACTCCGCAGGGCCGCTCGATCCGGCGCGCGTTCGTGGCGGAGAGCGGCGGCATTCTGATCGGCGCGGATTACTCGCAGATCGAGTTGCGAGTGATGGCGCACCTGTCGGGGGATCCCCGGCTGATCGAAGCGTTCCGCGCCGGCGAGGACGTGCACGCCAGCACAGCGCGCCGCATTTTCGGCGTGACCTCGGGTGAGCTCGATCCCAGGCTGCGCTCGCGCGCCAAGATCGTGAATTTCGGCGTCATCTACGGGATGGGCGGGCGCAGCCTGGCGACCCAGATGGGAATCCCGCTCGCCGACGCCAAGGAGTTCATCCGCGGCTACTTCCAGGTGTACGCGGGGGTGCGCGAATACCTGGATCGCACGCTCGAAGAGGCGCGCTCGCGGGGCTGGGTCGCGACGCTGATGGGGCGCCGGCGCTACCTGCCGCAGCTGCGAAGCTCGAACGGCCTCGAGAGATCGAACGCCGAGCGCGCGGCGATCAACACCCCGATCCAGGGTTCGGCCGCCGACCTGGTCAAGCTGGCGATGCTGAAGGTGCGCGCGGCGCTCGCGGGCGCGCATCCGGGCGCGCGCCTGCTGCTGCAGGTGCACGACGAACTGCTGCTCGAGTGTCCGGCCGCCCACGCCGACAGGGTCGCGGAAATCGTCCGGCGCGAGATGGAAGGCTGCTATCCGATGAGCGTGCCGCTCACGGTCACGATCGGCCGCGGCTTGAGCTGGTTCGATGTTCACTGATCGCGCGCGCCGCGCGGGCGCCCGGGACCGCCTGTTCATCGTCGGTCTGGTGGGACGCGCCGGGAGCGGCAAGAGCACGGTGGCGCGCGCGCTGGCCGCAGCCGGGGCCACCGTGCTGGACGGCGACCGGATCGGACATTCCGTCACCGACACCGACCCCGACGTGCGCGCCGCGCTCCAGCGCGAATACGGCGCCGGGGTCTACCGCGCGGACGGCGCGCTCG
The DNA here is from genome assembly GCA_016178685.1 of Candidatus Eiseniibacteriota bacterium. Taxonomy (GTDB): domain Bacteria; phylum Eisenbacteria; class RBG-16-71-46; order RBG-16-71-46; family RBG-16-71-46; genus JACOSU01. The sequence goes on from JACOSU010000192.1 coordinate 6,752, forward strand.
ATCGCGCGCGGGTGGGAGCGAGGGTGTTCGCCGACCCGGACGCGCTCGAGCGCTTGAACCGGCTGGTTCATCCCCGCATCTTGGAACGCATCCGCGCCCGTCTCGCGGAACTGCGGGGGAGCCACGCGAGCCGCGGGAGCCCCGCGAGCCTCACCGTGGTGGTGGACGCGGCGCTGATGCTGGACTGGGGCTTCGAGCGCGAGTGCGACGCCGTGATCGCGGTCATTTCGCCCGAACGCGAGCAGATCTCGCGCCTCATGCGCGCGCGCAGCTGGAACGAAACGCAGGCGCGCTCCCGGCTCGGCGCGCAGCGCACGAACGAAGCGTTCGCGGAAGCCGCGGACGCCGTGATCGACAACCGGGGCGCCGAGGAGTCGCTGGCGGCCACGGCGCGCGCGACGCTCGAGGGGCTTCGCGCGCGCGCCGGGCTCGAGCGCTGAGACGCCGCGTGCCGCACGCAGGAGCGCCGGGCTCGAGCGCTCGGACGCCGCGTCCCGCGCGCGGGAGCGCCGCAGCTCGGTGCGCACCGCGGCGGGGCCGCGCTCCCCCCGGGCGGCGCAGCCGGGCGGGCGGCGCTGCCCGCTTCCCAACGCGCTCCCTTTTCAATAATGTGCGGAGCGAAAGCGCTCACGACTTGAGGAGAAGCCGATCCCGCCATGCTGACTGCCGCCGATCTTCACAAGCGCATCGAACAGTCCCGCGCCACGCTGGACAGCCTGCGGAGGTATCTTTGACGTCGAGGCGTGCCGCACCGAGGTGACCGAGCTCGAATCGCGCATGGCGACGCCCGGCTTCTGGGACCGCAACGACGAGGCGCGGCGCACCGTCGAGCAGCTCAAGCGCGCGAGGAAAACGGTCGAGGACTGGACCGCCCGGGACCGCGCGCTATCCCACCTTGAAGAGTTGCTCGAGCTCGCCGAAGGGGAGAGCGACCAGGCGATGCTCGCCGATCTGTCGCGTGAACTCGATCCCGCCGAGCTGGACATCGCCGACCTCCGCAGGCGCAGCCTGCTGTCGGGCGAGCACGACCGGCTCGGCGCGCTGGTCTCGATCCATCCCGGTGCGGGCGGCACGGAGTCGCAGGACTGGGCCGAAATGCTGTACCGCATGTACACGCGCTGGGCGGAACGTCACGGATATGCCGTCAACATTCTGGACCTTCAGCCCGGGGAAGAAGCCGGCATCAAGGACGCCACGGTCGAGATCACCGGCGATTTTGCCTACGGGTATCTCAAGGCCGAGAGCGGCGTGCATCGCCTGGTGCGCATCTCGCCGTTCGATGCCGCACAGCGCCGCCACACATCGTTCGCGTCGGTCTTCGTGTTTCCGATGGTGGACGACACCATCAGCGTGAACATCGAGCCGGCCGATCTGCGCATCGACACGTTTCGCGCATCGGGCGCGGGCGGCCAGCACGTCAACAAGACCGAGTCCGCGGTGCGCATCACGCACCTCCCGACCGGGCTTGTGGTTCAGTCGCAGGCCGAGCGCAGCCAGCACCGCAACCGCGACTTCGCGATGCGCATCCTGCGTTCCCGGCTGTTCACGTACTACCAGGAACAGGAACGCGCCAAGACCCAGGCGCTCAAGGACGTGAAGAAGGACATCGATTTCGGCAGCCAGATCCGCTCCTACGTGCTGCAGCCCTATACCCTGGTCAACGACCATCGCACCGAGCTCAAGATCGGCGACGTGCACGCCGTGCTGGACGGCGAGCTCGATCCGTTCATCGACGCCTACCTCCAGCAGAGGGAAGCGAAATGATCCCGGCCACGATCTTCCGCGAGTACGACATCCGCGGCCTGCACGAGACCGAGCTGAGCGATGAGGTCGCCGCCCGGGTGGGCCGCGCGTTCGCGACCGCGCTCCGCCGCGGGGGGGGGCGCCGCGTGGCGTTGGGGCGCGACATCCGTCCCAGCAGCGTGCGGCTCCAGGCGGCGGTCGAACGCGGCATCCTCGCCGCCGGCCTCGACGTCGAGCGGGTCGGCGTCGTGCCCACGCCGGCGCTCTATTACGCGGTGGCTTCGCGGGGCCTGGATGGCGGGTTGCAGGTGACCGGCAGTCACAATCCGCCCGAGTTCAACGGCTTCAAGATGACCAAACGCACGCTGCCCCTGTTCGGCTCCGAAATCCAGGCGATGCTCCAAGGAATCCGGCGCGGCGATTTCGAGAGCGGCGCCGGCGCGGCCGCCGAGCGGCCGGTGCTGGACGAGTACCGCGCGATGCTGGTCGAGCGTGTGACGAGCCCGAAGGGACTGCGGGTGGTGATGGACTGCGGTAACGGCTGCGCCGGCACCGTGGTCCCCGAGACCTTCGAACGCATGGGGCACACCGTGATCCCGTTGTTCGCGGATCTCGATGGCCGGTTTCCGAACCATCTGCCCGATCCCACGGTGCCGGCGCTGCTGGTGGACTTGCAGGCGGCGGTCCAGCGCGAGCGCGCGGATTTCGGCATCGGTTTCGACGGCGACGCCGATCGCATCGGCGCAGTGGACGGAAACGGGCGGGTCGTCTACGGGGACCAGTTGCTCGCGCTGTTCGCGCGCGACGTGCTCACGCGCGTTCCGGGCGCCGAGATCATTTTCGACGTCAAGTGCTCGCAGGGCCTCACCGAGGACATCGCGGCGCATGGCGGCCGGCCTCTGATGTGGAAGACCGGACACTCGCTCATCAAGAGCAAGCTGCACGAGAGCGGGGCGCCGCTCGCGGGCGAGATGTCGGGCCACATGTTCTTCAGCGAGGGATTCTTCGGCTTCGACGACGCGCTGTTTGCGGCCGGCCGCCTGCTGCGTTACGTGGCTTCGACCGGGCGGACGCTGGCCGCTCTGGTGGATTCGATCCCCTCCTACTGCTCGACGCCGGAGATGCGGCTGGCCTGCCCCGACGACCGCAAGTTCGACGTGGTGAAGCAAGTGGCGCGCGAATTCGCCGGGCGCTTCCGCGTGGTCGACATCGACGGCGCGCGCGTGGAATTCGGCGACGGCTGGGGACTGGTGCGCGCCTCGAATACCGAGCCGGCGCTGGTGGTGCGTTTCGAGGCGCGCACGGCGGAGCGTCTCGATGAGATCCGTTTGCTGTTCATGAAGCCGCTGGGCCGGCTCGGAGTCGGCGAGCCGGTGGCGCACTGACGTGTGCGCGTCGCGTGCGGCCGGCCGCCGCGGGCCTGCGCCCACGCGGAGGCGGGTTCGCCTTCCCGCTCCGGAGCGGGCGCCCGCGCGAAGGCCGGCGCGCCGTCCCGCACTGGGGCGCGCGCTCGGGCGGGGATTCTACGCGCGCTCGAGTGTGGCCGTCGCGCGCGACGCGCTGGGCCGCGTGCTGGTCATGCGCGCGCGCGGCCGCGTGATCGCGGGCCGCATCGTCGAGACCGAAGCGTACGGCGGCGCGCGCGATCCGGCCAGCCACGCGTTCCGCGGACGCACCGCGCGCAACGCCTCCATGTTCGGACCGCCCGGCGCGGCGTATGTGTATTTCACGTACGGCATGCACCATTGTCTGAACCTGGTGACCGGCGCCGAGGGCCGCGCCTCGGCGGTGCTGGTGCGGGCGATCGAACCGCTCGCGGGCGCCGTGCACATGCGCCGCTCGCGCGGCGCGATCGGCCGGCGCCTGCCCGATTCCAGGCTGGCGCGCGGTCCCGGAAACGTCGCGCGCGCGCTGGGGGTGACGCTCGCGCACGACGGACTCGATCTGACGCGCGGCCGGTTGTGGATCTCGAACCGGCCGCGAGAGCGGCAGGGCCGCCGCGTCGCTTCGGGCCCCCGCATCGGGATCGGACCCGCACGCGAGCGCGCGTGGAGATTTCATCTCGAAGGTAACCCGTGCGTCTCGGGGCCGCGCCCGCGCGCGGCGGCGGCGGCAACCGGGACGAGAAGGCGGGCGCGCCAAGTTCGACATTGACAGCCAGCGGACGCGTTCCTAGTATTCCGCGTCCGTGCATCGCGCACCTCGTTGACCGCGCGCACTTTCGCCCGGCAGGCGGGAGCGTTTTTCTTCGCACCGCGGTCCGCCCGTACTCTGTCGATCCGCTGGAACATCAAAAGGAGCTGGAATGGGCCCTTCGCGCAGGGTTCGATGGAGCGCGGTTTTGCTTTTGATCGTCGCGACGGTCGGGATCTCGTCGTCCTCGCTGGCTCAGTACTCGGCATTCGCACTGGGCGCCCGGCAGTCGGCCGGCTTTGCGCTCGATCCGCTCGGGCGCAGTCCGGGACTGGCGGGCATGGGACGGCTGACGGTGGTGGGGGAGGATCCCCATTACCGCATCACGCTCTGGGATCTCGCGGGGAATCCGACCGGAGTGCTGGGTGCGGACTCGGCGTCGACGCTGGACGTGCGTCCGGGCGCGATCGGGGCGTCCGACGTGTCCAACCCCAACGGGTCCTCGCTCGAGCGCGAGACGTTTTCCGCGCGGGGCTCCGAGCTGGGCTTCGAAGCCTGGCGGCGGCAGCGCCGGATCGCGTATGGCGCGATCGGCACGTTCGGGCACCTCAACGTGGA
>JACOSU010000193.1 GCA_016178685.1 Candidatus Eiseniibacteriota bacterium
ACCAGCGACAGCGGGCGGCCGCCCTCGAGCGCGAGAATCGCTGTGACCTCGAGACGCATCTCGACCACCCTGATGGCCAGGCGGTCGAGCAGCGCTTCGTCCTCGGGCGCGATCGGATTCTCAGAGGCCATGTCGATCCAGGTGCGGCCGGATTCTCAAGACCAGATCGGCTCGCGATGCGGCGGGCAGCGGGAGCAGCAGACCCCGGTGCGCATCTAGCCAGTGGCGCTGCCGGTAGGGCGAGACCAGAAGCCCGGCGCCCCTCACCACCGCGCGCCGGATCTCGCTCCACGCCCGCTTCTCCCATCCCAGCGGGCCGCGCCGGGCCACGCCCTGTTCGTCAATGCGGCACAGCAACGGCGTGAGTGCCGGCGAGAGGGCGCCGGCCGCGACCAGACACAACGACAACGTGGGGACGAACGCCTGCCGGGCGAGGATCACGATCGCGCACAGCGCGAGCGCGAGCGCCGCGGCGAGCGCCGCGCCGCCCGGGCCCTCGTGCCACGGGTTGAACGACCACTCGAGCGGCCCGGCCGGCGCTGCGCTCGCCACGTCCAGGGGAAGCGGGCCGAGGTTGGCGCGGACTGCTTTCATGAGCGCCGCGTGAGGGGTGCGCTGTCCGGCGCGCCCGAGGGCGCGGTCCAGCGCAACTTCAGCTCGCGCGCGGCGCGACCTTCGTCGAGCCGACGGGACGGCGTGGTGAGCGGCGCGGCGCGGAGAATTTCGGGCGCGGTGCGCGCCTCCTCGGCGATGCGCTCCATCGCCTCGGCGAAATGGTCGAGCCGGTCGAGCGTCTCGGTCTCGGTAGGCTCGATCATCAGCGCTTCCTCGACGATCAGCGGAAAATAGACGGTCGGCGCGTGCACGCCGAAATCGAGCAGCCGCTTCGCGACGTCGAGCGTCTTGACGCCGTACTTGCGCAGGCCGCGCCCGCTCAGCACGAATTCGTGCATGCAGTGCTCGGCATGCGGCAGCTCGTAGCTCTTCGCGAGCCGCCGCATCAGGTAGTTCGCGTTCAGGATCGCGGTGCAGCTCATGCGAGAGAGTCCTTCGGGGCCGAGCGTCAGGATGTAGGCCAGCGCGCGCACCAGGATTCCGAAATTGCCGTGGAACGAGTGCACGCGCCCCACCGACCGCGGCCGGTCGTGACACAGGCCCAACTTCCCGTCGCGTTCCTCGATCACGGGCGCCGGCAGGAACGGCTCCAGGTGGCGGGCCACCGCCACCGGGCCGGCGCCCGGTCCGCCGCCTCCGTGCGGAGTCGAGAACGTCTTGTGCAGGTTGATGTGCATCACGTCGAAGCCGAGGTCACCGGGCCGCGTGAGGCCCACCAGCGCGTTGAGATTCGCCCCATCCATGTAGACCTGTGCCCCGGCCGCGTGCGCAAGGCGCGTGACCTCGAGGATCCGCGGCTCGAACAGCCCGAGCGTGTTCGGAACGGTGAGCATCACCGCCGCCACGCGATCGCCGAGCGAGCGCTCCAGCGCCTGGAGATCGATCGTGGCGTGCTCTCCCGAGGGAATGGTCACGGTTTCCCAGCCCAGCAGGTGAACGCTCGCGGGATTGGTGCCGTGCGCCGAGTCCGGAACGATCACGCGGGTGCGTCGCTCGCCCTCGCCCCGCGAACGGTGCCAGGCGCGGATCATCAACAGGCCCGTCATCTCGCCCTGTGCTCCGGCCGAGGGCTGGGTGGTGACGGCGGCGAAACCCGTGATCTCGGCCAGCACTTTTTGCAACTCGAACATCACGCGCAAGGATCCCTGGCTCGACTCGTCGCTCGCGAGCGGATGGCTCAGCGCGAATCCCGGGAGCGACGCGATCTCGTCGTTGATCTTGGGATTGTGCTTCATGGTGCACGATCCCAGCGGGTACATGCCGCGATCGATGTGGTGGTTGAGAATCGAGAGCTCGATGAAGTGCCGCACCACCTCGGGCTCGGACACCTGCGGGAATCGCAGAGGGCCGCGCAGGCGCACACCGGGCAGCAGCTCCGCGAGCGGCCTCTCGGGCACATCGCAGCCCGGCAGCTCGGGGCCGCGGTGTCCCGCTCCACCCTGCTCGATCAGAAGACGGCGTTCGAGATTCATCGCGACCCCTTCGCGGCCCGGGCCAGCGCCGCGGCCCAGCGCGCGATCTCGTCGGCGCTGCGCTGCTCCGTGACGGCGACCAGAAGTTTGCGCTTCCACTCGTCGTGGAACTGCCCGAGGTCGACGCCCATCAGGAACCCGTCCTCGCGGCCCGCGCGGATCACGGCCGCCGCCTCGAGCGGGCACTCGAGCACGAACTCGCGCAGGAACGCGCCCTGGTGCGCACGCGAGTAGCCGGGGATGGCGGTCGCGAGCCGCGCGGCGTGATGGGATTTCCGGACGCACAGCGCCGCCACTTCGCGCATCCCGGCCGCGCCCATCAATCCCATGTAGATGGTGGCGCGCAACGCCAGCAGCCCCTGGTTGGTGCAGATGTTCGAGGTCGCCTTCTCGCGCCGGATGTGCTGCTCGCGGGTCTGGAGCGTGAGCACGAAG
>JACOSU010000194.1 GCA_016178685.1 Candidatus Eiseniibacteriota bacterium
ATCGCGCGCTCGAACGTGATGTGCCCGGGCCGGACCAGAAACGTGAGGGTGAGCGCGAGCGCGGTCTCGAGCCCCACGATGCCGAACGGCGCCTGATCGAACGTCTGGTGTTTCTCTTCGGACGTGTGCGGCGCGTGATCCGTGACCAGGCAGTCGATGGTGCCATCCACGATCGCGGCGATCACTGCGTCGCGATCGCGCTCCGAGCGGAGCGGCGGATTCATCTTGGCGTTGGTGTCGTAATCGCCCACCGCCTCGTCGGTCAGCACCCAGTAATGCGGGCAGGTTTCGCCCGTCACCGCGAGCCCGCGGCGCTTCGCATCGCGCAGGCCCTCGAGCGACTCGGCGCACGACAGGTGCGCCAGGTGCACGCGCCCGCTGGCCACGGCCGCCAGTTCGATGTCGCGCCTCACCATCACGCTTTCGGCCGCCGATGGCATGCCGCGGATGCTGAGCCGTGTCGCGGTGAACCCCTCATTCATGTGCCCATCACCCCGCAGCGTCAGGTCCTCTTCGTGGCACACGATCGGCAGGCCTGCGTGGCTCGCGTACTCGAGCGCATGGCGCATCATCGAAGCCGACATCACCGGGCGGCCGTCGTCCGAGATCGCCACCGCGCCGGCCTTTTTCAGCGCGATCGCCGGCGCGAGCGTCTCGCCCTTCTGCCCGATCGTGACCGCGCCGATCGGATGCACGCGGCAGTGACCCTTCGCGCGCGCGCGATTCAGCACCCATCCCAGCCACGCCGGATTGTCGAGCACCGGATCGGTGTTCGGCATGCACGCGACCGCGGTGAATCCGCCCGCCGCCGCCGCGCGCGTGCCGCTCTCGATGGTTTCCTTGGCGCTCTGACCCGGCTCGCGCAGGTGAACGTGCAGATCTACCAGCCCCGGCGTGAGCGTCAAGCCATGCGCGTCCAGCTCGCGCTCACCGCGCGGAATCGCACGTGAAGCCGCGGCCGCTACGATCACGCCGTCTTCGATCGCCACGTCCACGCGAGCGCCGGTCCGCCAGTCGCGCGCGTCGCGAATCACGAGCGGCGCGCTGGAGCCGATGACGCCGAATGTCGCGCCGGTGCCGCCGCGGGAGGATCGTCCGCCCGTGCCGCCGGCCGCGCTCACGCCACCGCTCCCGCGTCGCCGGTCGCGCACCACGCCAGCACCGCGCAGCGCACCGCGATCCCGTTCGCGGTCTGATCGAACACCACCGAACGGCCGTCGTCGGCCACGTCGGGCGTGATCTCGATCCCGCGATTCATCGGGCCCGGGTGCATCACCACCGCATCCGGCTTCATCCGCTTGACGCGCCTCGCGTTCACCCCCCATACCCGCGCGTACTCGCCCGAGGACGGCAGCAGGCCCCGCTCCATGCGCTCGCGCTGAAGCCGCAGCGCCATCACGGCGTCCGCGCCTTCGAGCGCGTCCTCGATGGTGGGCGCCACGTCACAACCGAGCGCTTCGACGTCAGCGGGCATCAGCGTGGCCGGCCCGCACACCGTGACGCTCGCGCCCATCGCTTCCAATCCCACCATCGCGGAGCGCGCGACGCGCGAGTGCGCGATGTCGCCCACGATCGCGATGCGGCGGCCCTCGAAGCGCCCGTGCCATGCGTCGCGCAGCGTCATGAGATCGAGCAGGCCCTGGGTCGGATGCTCGTGCTCGCCGTCGCCCGCGTTCACCACCGAGGCGTCGAGGTTGTTCGCGAGGTAATGCGGCGCGCCCGCCGAGCGGTGGCGAATCACCACGATATCCACCCGCATCGAGGTCACCACGCGCAGCGTGTCGAGCAGTGTTTCGCCCTTGTTGAGCGAGGTGCCCGCTTCTCCAAACGTGACGTGGAACGCGCCCAGGCGCTGTTCGGCCAGTTCGAACGAGATGCGCGTTCGGGTCGAGTCTTCGAAGAACGCGTTGCACACCGCGAAGCCGCGCAGCGCATCGCTCGCAAATCGTCCCGCACGCAGGCGCTCGCGGTAACGCGCCGCGGCGTCGAGCAGAGCGACGATTCGATCGCGCATCAATCCTTCGAGGCCCAGCAGATGCCGCCGGCGGGTACTTGTAGCGGGTGAAAAAATGCCCACCTCGGCCGGCGCCGGGCAGGCGGTCATCGTGGCGTGTTCCATCGGCTCCCCCTTATGCCGCCTCTCGGGGCGGCCCTTTAAAGGATGGTGAGTGATGCGCTGGACTGCGACCGGGGGCAGAAGCTAGCAGGAGGCCGGGCCGGGGGCAAGCGGTGTCTGAAAACCCCGAGCGCGGCGTTGCTCGGTCGCTCTTCGCTGCGACGTATCCTGCGGATACGTTTCGCTCATCGCTCTGTCGCGCCTTGCGCTCGGGGTTTTCAGACACCGCCTACTTCGAGTCGTGCACTTTTTCCATCTCGGTCAGGACCTCGTCGAACCGCGCGAACACGGCCTCAATCGGCGCCGGGGTGGTCATGTCCACGCCGGCCTTCTTCAACACTTCGATCGGGTAGTCGCTGCTGCCCGACTCGAGGAACTTGAGGTAGCGGTCCACCGCCGGCTGGCCCTCGGTCAGGATCTTCTGCGAAAGCGCGGTCGCGGCCGCGTAGCTGGTCGCGTACTGATAGACATAGAAACTGTTGTAGAAGTGCGGAATCCGGCTCCACTCGTAATCTAGGACCGTGTCCACATACAGATCGGGTCCGTAATACTTCTGCTCCAGGTCGTGATAGATCTTGTTCATGGCTCCGGCGGTCAGGGGCTCTCCATGCTCGGCCAGCTCGTGGGTTCGCAGCTCGAACTCGGCGAACAGGGTCTGGCGGAAAACCGTGGTGCGGATCTGCTCGAGCAGGTAGTTCAGCAGAGAGAGTCGCTGGGCCCTGGTCATCTCCTGCTTGAGCAGGTAGTTGACGAGCGTGGCCTCGTTCGTGGTCGAAGCCACCTCGGCCACGAAGATCGCGTACTCGCCGTAGATGAAAGGTTGATTCTTGTGTGTGAAGTGCGCGTGCATGGCGTGGCCCATCTCGTGGGCCAGCGTGAACTCGTCATCGAGCGTATTGCTCCAGTTCATGAGCACGTAGGGATGAGAGGTGTACGAGCCCCAGTTGTAGGCGCCCGAGGTCTTGCCCTCGGTTTCGTAGACGTCGATCCAGCCGCCCTCGAGCCCGCTCTTGAAGACGTTCAGGTACTCGTCACCCATCGGCTTCAAGCCCGCGACCACGTTCCCCTTCGCCTTCTCGAACGGCACGTCGATGCGCGCCTCCGGCACCAGCGCTGCGTAGAGGTCCCACACGTGCAGCGTGTCGAGATGCATCCACTTCTTGCGCAGGGCGGCGTATCGGTGGAGCGACTCCAGGTGCGTGTCCACGGTGTTGACCAGGTTCTGATACACGCTCACCGGGATATTGTTCTGATCGAGCGCCGCTTCGACCGCGGTCTTGTACTTGCGGGCGTGGGCGTAGAACTCGTCGCTCTTGACGTTTCCGTTCATGATCGCGCCGAGCGTGTTGTTGTATTTGCCGTACGCGCCGTGAAGTCCCGTGAACGTGGCGCGGCGTACGCGACGGTCGGACGATTCGAGCGAGCGGGTGTAGGAGCCCCTGGTGAGCTCGATCTCCTTGCCGGTCTCATCCTGGATGGTGCCGTAGCGCAGGTCGGCGTTGTTGAACGCAGTGAAGATGTTGCCCGGAGCGCCCGAAAAGTCGCCGGCGGCGGCGAGCAGCTTCTCTTCCCTCTCGGACAGCGTGTGGGTTCGCGTGCGCTCGATGTCCGCGAGGTGATGCTGGTAGAGCGCCAGGCCCGGCGTGCCCTTGATGAACGCCGCCAGCTTCGCGGGCGGAAGCGTGAGCAGCTCGGGCGTGAAATAGGCGCCCGCCTCGCCGACCTTCGAGTTGAGCGTGCTGATGCGGTCCACCTGTCCCTGATAGATCGCGACCCGATTGTCCTCGTCGCGCCGCATGTTCGCGTAGACCGTCAGGTTCTGCGTCACGCTCCGCATCTCGTTGAGCGCCTTCAACGCGGCGAGCAGCGTCCTCCCCGACTGGCCGAGCTTGCCCTTGAAGCCCTCGACTCTCGGGATCAGAGCCTCGGCCTTCTTGAAGTCGGCGTCCCACGCGTCGTTCGTGGCGTAGATGTCCTCGAGCTTCCATTTATAGCGCGCATCGATATCGGAACGCTGGGGAGTCCGGGCGGCGGGCGCGGCCGGGGCCGCGAACGCACCGAGCGCCGTGAGCGCGGCCACGGCGGCGACGGCGGCGAGCGCGAGCGGCCATGCGCCGCGGCGGAATTTCGCGAAGATGCGCCGGAAAATGTCGTGAAGTGGAATCATGAGATCCGAACCCCGCGTATCGATGGGTGAACGTTGAACCGTTCGATTGCGCGCTTTGTTGCAGCCCTCAGCGACCCCCCGCGCGCGGCTGGATCAGTTCCGACAACACGTCGGGCCGGCCGGGGATGCGCTCGAGCCACGGGTAGCGCTCGCCGCCCCGGTAATCGAGCTTGCAGGTCTTGAAGTACCCGGCGTTCTGGACCAGAAGTTCCAGCGGCGCGCCCTGTGCGGTGGCGCGCAACGCGTCGTGCAGCACGTCCTTGCTCCACGCGCGGCCGTTCACCGCCACCAGCTTCATGCCGGGAGCGATGCCGGCCTTCGCGGCCGCCATGCCCGGAATCACGTCCTCGATGGTTCCCCTCCCTCTCTCTTCGTTGTGGTTGAGCACGAGGCCGATCGAGTACTTGAGATTGATCTGCTTCGCCGAAGTCTCGAACGCGCGGTAGAGGTCGGAACTGCTGTCGCGCCATGCGAGCCGCCAGCCCTCGGCCTCGATCCCGGCGAGCGGCGGATGAACCGTGAGCTTTTCGACGCGGTCGCGCAGGAATCCCGCCCAGTCGAACGGCGCGACGCCGTTGAGCGCGGCGACGACGTCCTCGAACGTGTACGTCACGACCCTGGGGCCCGAATCCGCACCGCCGTGGAACGCGCGGCAGAAATCATCGAGCGATTTCCTGCCGCCGGTCCGTTCGCGAATCTTCGAATCGGCTTCGAGCCACAACAGCAGTCCCTCGTCGTAGAAGTCCACCGCGCGCCGCCACGCTTCGCCTGCGGCCGGGGCCTCGTAGAGCAACTGGGCCTCGGTCGCGGTGTCGACCAGCGGACGCCACGCGCGACCGCGCTCGGTGTCGAGCCGCGCGGCCTTGATCGCGACCGCGTCGTGAAACTGCTCGGGCGTGTAGAGCCCGGCGCGCGCCGCGAACAGGACCCCCAGATATTGCGTGAGCCCCTCGTACACCCACAGCAGATCGTCCTTCATGGGCTGCTGAAAATCCGGCGTGGTGAGATCGGCCGGCCGCCGGTACTTGCCGTTCCACGAATGCGAGTACTCGTGAGTGAGCAGCGTCACATCCGCGAGGAACAGCTCGGGGTCCACGATCGCGCGCTCGGGATCGCGATCGTCGCTCGACTCGTGGTGCTCGAGCCCGAACGACGCGACGTGATCGCTGAGCGTGTAGAGAAAATGGTACGAGAGGTAGTGGCGCGCGCCGAACATCGCCCGCGCCTCGGCCACCAGATTGCGCCAGCCCTGGATCTGCTCGGGCTTGAGCTCGAGCGCGGCGCGGCTGTCGGCGGCCAGGTGGAGCGTGACGGGCCGGCCGTCGCCAGGATTGAGCGCGACGCTCTTCGTGAACGCGCCCATCTGGACCGGCGAATCCACCAGCGTGACGAGCGAGACCGGGGCGAACTCGAGGGTCGCACCGTTCTCGTGCGCGATTCGGAAGCGCGGTCGCGGCGCGCCAGCCTTCGGGCACGCGCAGCGAGGCGGCCACCGTGATTTCCTCGGGCCGCGTGCCGGTGGAATAAAGCAGATGCTGATTCCAGTTCAGCACCGCGAGCTGGGCCGAGGAGGAGGCTCCCGCGCTGAAGCCGGTATTTTCCTGGGCCGTCACCATGTCGAACTCGACCGTGACCGCGCTCGCGCCGGGCGGCAGCACGCAGTGGATCGCGTACATGTCCTCGAGGTCGCGTCGCCATTCGATGGCATGTCCCGCGGCGGAGAGTCTCATGCCCGCGACTCCCGTGAGCGGTCCGGTCGGACCGTGCTCGCCGGGAATCCATTTCGGATAGTAGAGCGTCAGCGCGCCGGCCGCAGCCGGGATTTCCTCGTGCGTGTGAAAGGTCTTCCGCGTCGCGTCGCTCGCATCGACGCTCAGCGTAATGGAAGCGGCGGCCCCGGGACGGGGCCCGGCCAGAGCGAGAAGCGCGAGTGCGAGCATCGCGGGTACGTGCAGCGCGTGCGCCGGAATCCGAGGCGTTCGCCTCGCGGGCGCGAGGCGGCGCGCGCGGGCCGGACGGAAGACGCGGCAGTCAGGCATGAAGATCTCCGGGGTAAGAGCAACTTCCTGCGAGTCAGGATCCGAATGCCGCCGCGCCCGGTGCGCTGCGGCGCGTGGATTCGGCGGGTGTGGGAGTCGCGCCGCGCGCGTCAGCCCTCCATCTCCTTGATCACGACGCTGTCGATGCTGTCGATCTCCTGCAGCTTGACGCCGATCACCTCCTTCTTCGAGGTGGGAACGTTCTTGCCCACGAAGTCGGCGCGGATCGGCAGCTCCCGATGCCCGCGGTCGATCACGACCGCGAGCTGAATGGAGCGCGGCCGTCCGAGATCGATCAGCGCGTCCATTGCGGCGCGCACGGTGCGGCCGGTGAACAGCACGTCGTCCACCAGCACCACCACCTTGCCGTTGATGTCCACCGGGATCTCGGTGGCGCCCACCACCGGCTGGTGCGCGACGGTCGAGAGGTCGTCACGGTAGAGCGTGATGTCGAGGCTGCCGAGCGCGGGAGTGCGCCTTTCGAACTCGCGGATCTTGACCGCCATGCGATTCGCGAGCGGAACGCCGCGGCGCCGGATGCCGACCAGCACCAGGTCATCCACGCCTTTGTTGCGCTCGACGATCTCGTGAGCGATGCGCGTTACGATGCGCCGCAGACCGTCGGCGTCGACGATTTCGGCCTTCTCCTTCAGCGTCATGCGGCGTCCTCCCGTTCACGGGCGGTTCCGGGCGGTTCCGGGCGGGCAGGCCGGGCGGACGGAGCCCCGCGGCGACCGGGCCACGAGCAACATGGGGATCCATTGAGCAGCGGCACCATATCCCGCGGCCGAACCCCGGGCAAGGCGGGGCGGGCAGCGAAGCGGGCTGCCCCGGAAGCCCCCACGTCGCGTCGAGAGCGCCCCTCGGGCTGTTCGACAGCGCCGAGCGCGCGAGCGCGGCCCTCAATGGCCGGGCGTCATCTCGGGTCTCATGCCGCGCGGATCCTCGGGCGAGCCGCGCACCGCCCAGCGCTCGGGATGATCCGCGAAGCTCGCGCGCGTGGATTCGGCGGCGAAGAAGTAACGGCGGCCGCCGTAATCCAGGCTCGGCGACTGCGCGCCAGGTCGGAAGCGAGCGAGCGTCACGGGATCGGTGAGCGCGCCGCAATAGCGCAGCGGATCACGCAGGAAGTGCTCGCGTGAATCGTGGCTCGCGAAATAGAATGCGTCGTATCCGATCCACGCGCGATACGACGAGTCGAGCCGGGCTTCCCGGTTTGCCCTCACCGGGTCATGAAACGTCAGCCCGAGATTCTTGAGCAGCGGTTCCGGACCCTTCACGAAGATCCCGGGGCAACCGCGTCAGCAGAATCCGACCGGCACTCCGTTCACGTAAACCGGGTCGATCCGCGGGTTGAGCTGGTTGTGCGTCACGATGCAGCGGTCGTTGATCGAGGTGAGCGAATCCGCGTACTTGAGCCGCGGCCGCGTGGAATCGGCGCCCGGCACGTAGCGTTGGGCGAGCGCGGCGGCCGCGACCAGGACCCCCAGCGCGGCCGCCGGCGCGATGGCCCAGGCGAGGGCGACGAGGATCGGGCGAACTCTCATCAGGTCTTCTCTCCTTCCACGACGACGCGCGACAGGTCCCAGCCGCGCAGGAACAACTCGCGCACCTCGGACAGCAGGCGCAGGCGGTTCAGACGCAGGTCGCGATTCTCCGCGTTGACCATCACGCCATCGAAGAACGCGTGGATCGGGTGTTCCATCTCGAGCAGCGCGGGGATGATGCGTTCGTAATCGCGCGCCTGCCACAGCGGCTCCGAAGCGGCGCGAGCTTGGTCGAGCGCGTCGGCCAGCGCACTCTCGACGCTCTCGGAGAGCCGCGCGCGGTCGAGCGGGGCGCTGAGCGGCTCGGTGTTCTTGGTCAGAATGTTGCTCACCCGCTTGAACAGGACGACCAGCGGCTCGAACCGCCCGTCCGAGCGAAAGTTTCCGAGCGCCCGGGCGCGGGCCAGCGCGTCGCACGGATCAATCCATCCCGGCCGTGGCCGCGGCGCAGCGTCCAGAATCACGCGCGCTCCGATCGCGGCGTCGCGCGAGTCGTACGCCACGCCGCGCTCATCGAGCGCAGCTTCGACCCGCCCGTGCCAGAAATCCCCGAGCCTCTTCATGATCTCGGCCCGGGCGAGATCCAGGTTCGCAGCGAATAACAGCCGCGTGCTCTCCATCGAAGCGTCCCGCAGATCGAGATTCCGGCGCTGCTCGATCAGAATTCGCACCACGCCGTTGGCGGCGCGGCGCACGCCGTACGGATCCTCACTGCCGCTCGGCACCTTGCCCGCCACGAACGCGCCGGCCACGTGATCGAGCTTGTCGGCCAGCGAGAGCATCGCGCCCGCGTCGCTCCCGGGCAGCTGGTCCGACGCCGAACGAGGATGATAGTGCCAGCGGATCGCGTCGCACGCCTCCCTGCTCTCGCCGGCCGCGGCGGCGTAGTAGGCGCCGATCACGCCCTGGAGATCCGCGTATTCCTTGCCGCTGCCGATCATCTCGGAGAGCAGGTCGGTCTTGCAGAGCAGGGCGGCGCGCCGGACCGCTTTCACCGTCTCCGGCGCCAGGCGCCGCGCCACCCACTCGCCGAGCGCTTCGAGCCGCTGCGCTTTTTCGCGAAGCGATCCCAGACCTTCCATCCATACGACGTGCGAGAGGGCCTCGACTTGTTCGGCGGGAGGTTTCTTGAGATCGGTCGTCCAGTAGAACAACGCGTCCTCGAGCCGCGCGACCAGCACGTCTTCGAAACCCTTGCGGATGATGTCCGTGCCCCGGTCGTCGCCGTTGCGCACCGCGATGAAGTTCGGCATCAGCGCCGATTCGCCGGTTCCGCTACGCCCGACCGCGAAGAATCGTTGATGCTCGCGCAACGCAGTGAGCGTCACCTCGCCCGGCAGCGCCCGGTATTTTTCGTCGAACGAACCCCGCACCGCGGTGGGCCACTCCACGAGGAAGTTGTTGATCTCGAGCAGCTCGTCGTCCGCCCGCGCCGTGCCCGCGATCTCGGCGGCCCGCGCCGCCACCTGTTTCAGGATCCGCGCGGCTCGCCGGGCAGGGTCCGCGATCACGAACGCCTGTTCGAGCTTCGCCTCATAGTCGGACGCGTTCCTCAGCTTCACCACGCCCGGCGCGAGAAAGCGATGACCGCGGCTCTCGCGTCCGGCCCTGAGGCCAAACGCCTCGACGTCGAGCACGTCGGGACCCAGCAGCGCGACCAGCCAGCGCACCGGGCGAGCGAAGCGGGTGTCGTCGTTCATCCAGCGCATGACCTGGGGGAACGTGAGACGCGCCGCGACCGCGGCGAGCATCTTCGGCACCACATCCGCGGCCGGTCTCCCGGCATGGTGCACCGTCACGGCCACGTACTCGCCCTTCGGGGTCGCGATGCGGCGCACCGCGGAAACGTCTACGCCGCGGCCCGCGCAGAAACCGGTGAGAGCACGCGTCGGTCCCCCCCGGTCGTCGAACGCGACGCGCACCGCGGGACCCATGGCTTCTTCATCCAGATCGCTCTGGCGCACGGCGACACCGCTCACCTGCACCGCAAGGCGGCGCGGCGTTCCAAACGTGCGGAGGCCGCCGTGCGCGATGCGCAGGGATTCGAGACCCTCGCGCACACCGCGCTCGAGTTGAGCGAGCGCCGGCGGAATGGCAGCGGCCGGCAGCTCCTCGGCTCCGATCTCGAACAGCAGGTCGTGGGTCACGAAGCCTTCACCGCGCGCGAGCTCTTCCTGACACCGGCGGTCCAAGCGCCCTTTCGCGGCCCGTCCGTCTCGGCGCCCTCGCGCGGCGCGTCCGCGGCGGGGGCCTCGTCACTCGCGGGCTCCAACCACTTCGCGCGCTCCTCCGGATCCTGGATCAGCGGCAGGCCGAGCGACTGGCGCTGCTCGATCCACACCCGCGCCGCACGTCGTGCGAGCTTGCGCACGCTGGCGATGTAGCCCACGCGCTCGCTCACCGAGATGGCGCCACGCGCATCGAGCACGTTGAAAACGTGCGAACACTTGATCACCGCGTCGTAGCCCGGCATGACGAGCGGCGGATTCAGGTGGAGGAAGCGCTGCGCTTCCTTCTCCCACTGCTTGAACATCTCGAAATGGGCCGGCACGTCGGCTTCCTCGAAATTGTAGCGCGACCACTCGCGCTCGTTCTGCATCCACAGTTCTGCCCACGAGACCGCGGCCGAGATCACGCGGCCGTCGGCGCTCCGCCACGCGGGCGCCCACACCAGGTCCTGCACGCGATCCGTGCCCTGCAGCATCATGCCGATGCGGTCGAGTCCGTACGTGATCTCGGCCGAGACCACGTCCACCTCGATCCCGCCGCATTGCTGAAAGTAGGTGAACTGGGAAATCTCGGTGCCGTCCATCAGCACCTGCCAGCCGAGCCCGGCCGCGCCCAGCGTGGGAGATTCCCAGTCGTCCTCGATCAGCCTCAGATCGTGATCGCGCGGCTCGACGCCGATCGCTTTGAGCGAGTCGAAATACTGCTCGACCACGTCGGCCGGCGCGGGCTTCAGGAGCACCTGGTACTGGTAGAACTGCTGGAAGCGGTTCGGATTCTCGCCGTAGCGCCCGTCCTTGGGACGGCGTGAGGGTTCGACATGCGCAACGCGCCACGGCTCGGGCCCCAGCGAGCGCAGAAACGTCGCGGGGTTGAACGTGCCGGCGCCCACTTCGGAGGGATAGGGCTGCTGGATCACGCAGCCGTGCTCGGCCCAATAGGTTTCGAGAGCGAGGATCATTTCCTGGAGCGAACGGCGCGGATCGAGATCGGGCATGGTGTCTCCGGTCGCGTGCGCGGAGCTCCGCGCATCGGGCCGCGCAGTCTACCGCAGGTGCGCCGCGTCCCGAAAGCCGCGCGGCTTCCTCCGCGATCCGGGCTCGTTGCCGGGTTTCAACCGCGATCCGGGCCCGCCGTCCGATGCGCCCAGCGCGTCGCGGGCGATCGGATCTGCTTCGCCCGGCTTCGGCGCGGCGGCCGCGCCCGGCGCCGGCCTCGCGGACGTGCCCGCCTCGTCGAGCGAGCGCAGCACCTCGAGCGAGCGCAGACCCTGGAAACGCTGGAAGTGATGGCGCAGAAACTGCTCGACCACGCGCAGAATTTCGCCCGCGCGCCGCAGCTCGACGTATTTTCCGGCCTCGGCGACCGGTTTCGACAGCAGCAGCGACAGCCCCGCCAGCGCGTCGGCCGACAGCCGCGTCACGCCCGGCTCGGAGGTAGCACAGGATGCGCACATCAGCCCGCCGCGCGCTGCCGAGAAGAGCCGCTCGGGCGACAGCGCACCGCCGCAGTTCGCGCAGGCGTCGAGGCGCGGCCGGTAGCCGAGCAGACCCGCCACCTGGAGCTGGAACGCGCCCGTGATGGCCGGCAGCTGCGCGATCGGAGCCGCGATCGTCGCTTCCAGCGAAGCGGCGAGCAGATCGTAGAGTTCGGGATGCGGCTCATCCCCCCACAGCAGGCGGTCGAGCAGCTCGAGCGCCGCCTGCGCGTGCGCGAGGCGCGCGAGGTCGGCGAGCTTCAGGCCGGCCGCCGCCAGCGGGTCGGTCTTCGACAACAAGTGCAGTTCGCGATCCGAGCGGTGATAGAAATGGAAACGCGAGCGTGACAGCGGCTCGAGCGTGGCGCCGAAGCGGCTCGGCAGCTTGCGCGCGCCTTTCGCCACCATCTTCACCATGCCGAGGTCGCGCGTGTACACCACGACGATGCGGCTGGTGTCGCCCAGCGCGTACGTCTTGAGCACGATTCCTTCGCTCTGGACCAGCGCCACGATGTGCTCCTACGCGCCCGGGATGCGCGAGGCTCCGGCCGGCGGCGGCACGGTCGCCGCGTGTGCGTGCGGCGGCGCGGGCCCCGCGTGTGCGTGCGGCTGAACCACGCCGCCCGATACCACGACGCGCAGGCCCTCCTCGACCGGCCAGTCGAGGTAGACGATCGAGGAGCGCGGAACGTAGTGCACGAACCCCGAGGCGGGATTCGGCGAATGAGGCACGAACACGACTTCGACATCGCCGAGTTTCTCGCGCACGTCGGGCGCGGCCTCGCTCGCGATGAACCCGATGCGGTAGATCCCGGGGCTCGGCCACGGCACCAGCACGACCTTCTGAAACGCCTGCCGATGATGGGTCGCGAGCGCTTCGCCGATCGACTTGGTCGAGCCGTAAAGGATGCCGGCGCCCGGAATGCGCGACATGAAGTATTCCCAGTTCGCGATCAGCGATCTCAGGCCCAGCATTCCGCCGAGCACGCTGACCGCCCATCCGACCAGCAACAGCAGAGCGAGCGTGGCGGCGAGCCCCAGGCCCGGCACGCGCTCGCCGCCGAACACGTCGAACTTGAGGTACTGCCCGAGCAGCTTGTCCACGACGTTGAACAGCTTGACCAGCACCCACAGCGTGACCGCCGTGGGCGCGAGCGCGAGCAGACCGGCGATCAGATAATTGCGCAGCCTCGAGGCGAGCGTGCGGCGGCCGGGGGAAAGCAGCGGATCGGGAGGCGTCATGCGGTGAATGTGGCGGTTCGCCGTGCGGGCGTCAATCGGAACGGGCCGGAACTCCGCGACCCGTGCAGCGTGAATCCAATCGGAAACGCGACTCACCCGGCGATCAGCGCAGCGTGAACTTGACCGGGATGGCGACCCACACGCGGACCGGCTTTCCGTCCGCCATCGCGGGCCGAAACGTCCACTTCTTCACCGCCGCCAGCGCGGCTTGATCGAGCGCGGGGATGGACTGGCGGACCTCCATGTCCACGACGCGCCCGTCGGTGTCGATCAGCGCCTCGATCTGGACCGTGCCCTCGATTCCATCCGCGCGCGCTTGCCGGGGATACTGCGGCGGAACCCGATGCTCCACGACCGGGAGCTGCTCCACGTACGTCTCGTCTTTCGCCACGCGGTGCGCGGTGCGCGTGCTCTCGGACCATGCGGCCACCGGGAGTTCCCGCGCGCGCAGCGCCGAATCCGCCGGCAGCGCCGCCTTCACGAGATCGAACAGCGCGGGCGCCGCGCCCGCCATCGCGATGCAGGCCGTCGGACGCCACGACGGGTCGTACACGTCGATGCATCGTTCGCGAAATCGCATCAGGAGCGAGTGCCGCACTCCCTGGCGGGACACCGTGACCGTGGCCACCACCTGGTCGAGCCCGTCGCACGGCCAGCAGGAAGAGACGCAGTTCGCGAGCGAATCGAAAGGTCCGGCGTTGGCCAGCGCCGCCTCGAGCCGCGAGGCCCATGCGTGATCGGCATTCGCGCGCGCGATCGGCTCCATCGCCCTGCGCGCGGATCCGCCGCGCGACGAATCCGCGGAAGCGGACCCGGTCAGGCGGAGGTGCATCACGAGGACGCGATCCGCCGAATCGAGCGCCGTGAAGATTTCGAATCGTGAGAGCGGAGCCGCCGCCGCGGGCCGCCGGGTGGTCGCGACCGACGACAGCGTGGCGAGCGCGAGCGCCATCGCCGCAACTCCGGGCTTCATCCCGCGGCCGATCCCGAACTCCGCCCGCAGCGGAGCGTCATCTCCAGCATCCGGATGGCGTCCCTGCCCTCGCGCAGCGCTTTTCGTTCCCGCGACCGCATGCGCCGCCGATCCGCTTCGCGATCGTGATCGAGTCCCGCCAGGTGCAGCGTGCCGTGGATCACGAGCCGCGCCAACTCCCTGCCTGGCGTCACGCGATAGCGCCGCGCCTGATCGAGCAGGCGGTCGAGCGAGATCACGACGTCGCCGTCCACAACTCTCGCGTTGTTGCCGCGTGAGTCCCCACGCGAGCCCCCACGCGAACCGCCGAGCGAGCCCGTACACGCTTCACCCGGTGCGGCCTCTTCCGCTTCGTCGTAGAGGAAACTCAGCACGTCGGTGGCGCGGTCGATCCCGCGAAATCCGCGGTTGAGGTCGCGCAGCAGCGCGTCGTTGGCGATCACCACGCCGATGTCGCCCGCGCGGCACCGTTCGAGAGCCAGCGCCCGCGTGATCAGCGCGCGGAGCGGCGCGACCGGGAGGGGAAAACTACGTGGTCTCTTTACGGAGATCGGCATCGGCCTTCGCGCGCTTCTTGGGATCCTCGGGGTAGGGCGTCCGCACATGGAAGATCGCGGTCAGCACCGGGATGAACGACTCCCGGATGCGCGCCAGGTCCTGAAGCGTGAGGCCGCACTCGTCGAGCTGTCCCTGTTGCATGCGCTCCTCGATGATGCGCGTGACGAGGCCGCGGATGCGGCTCGGCGTGGGCTCGGCGAGCGCGCGCGATGCGCCCTCGACGCCGTCCGCCAGCATCAGGATCGCCGTCTCGCGCGAACGCGGACGGGGCCCCGGATAGCTGAAGTCCTCGCGGCGAGCGCCCGGATCGGCCTCCAGCGCCTTGTGGTAGAAGAACGCCATCACCATGGTGCCGTGATGTTCGGGAATCGCGTCGCGCACCGCGCGCGGCAAGCGCTCGCGCCGAGCCATCTCGAGCCCCTCGGTGATGTGCGAGCGGACCACCAGCGTGCTCATGCTCGGCGTCAGCCGCTCGTGGCGGCTGCGGCTCGAGGCCGATTCGTTCTCGGCGTAATACTCGGGTTTCGACAGCTTGCCGATGTCGTGGTGATAGGCCGACACGCGCGCCAGCAGCGAGTTCGCGCCGATCGCCTCGGCGGCCGCCTCGGCCAGGCTCCCCACCACCATGCTGTGATGGTAGGTGCCCGAGGCTTCGAGCTGAAGACGCTTGAGCAGCGGACGGTTGAGATCCGAAAGTTCGAGCAGCGTGATGTCCGACGTGAGCCCGAACAGGTGCTCGACCGGCGGCAGCAGCAGGAACGCGAGCGACACCGAGAGAAACGCGCTCGCGCCGCCCCACGCCGCGTCTCGCAGCACCAGGTTCGCCGACGGCGCCCGCGCCAGATCCCACGCCAGGATGGCGGCGAGATTCGCGAACGCGATCGTGATCGACGCCCGCGCGAACTGCCAGCGGTGGCGCAGCCGCGACACCGAGTAGACCGCCGTCACACCGCCCATCACGGCGAGCGGGATGAACGGCGCGCGCAGCTCGCAGATCGCGGACACCACCACCGCCAGCAGCAGCGTGAACACCAGCGCCGGCCGCTTCTCGAGCAGCGACGCCACCACCAGCGGCGCGGTCGCGAGCGGCACCGTGAACTCGGTGAGTCCCAGCACACCGACCTGAACCTGCGCCAGCACCATGATGACGGCGGTCAGCAGCGTGAACATCGCGAGCATGCCGTTGTCGCGATGGACCGCGGGCAGCTCCATCCGCAGGTAGGTCGAGAACACCGCGATGAACAGCAGCATGAGCAGCATCCGCGCGATCGGCGGGTAGATAAAATCGGTCTGCCGGCGGCGGGCGTCCTCGAGCGAGCGCAGCGAGCGCAGCCGCAGCAGCGCGTCGTGCGTGATCTTCTGATTGGCGTCCACGATCAGCTCGTCCTTCTTGACGAAGCCGACCGTCGAGGGCACCGCGCCCTGCGCCTGCACGCGGCGCCATTCGGTCTCGGCCCGGTCGAACAGCACGTTCGGCACCACCAGTGGCGCCGCCAGCTCCTCGACCAGCTTCTCGCCGCGCGCATCGTCGGCGAACACCGAGCGGGCGCGACGTTGAATTCGCAGCAGCGCCTCGCGCCGGTCGTAGAACAGGGTCGCGGAGCGCGCGGTTTCGCCGTCGCCCTCGCGCACGTTGACCGAGTGGTAGCCGGAGATCATGTCGCCGCGCTTCTCGGCCACCACGCCCGCATCGTAGAGCTCGTGCAGCAGCCCGCCCAGCTCCTTGAGCGCGCGTCGCGCGCGACCCGGGGCGGCGAGCGCGTCGGCGCTCTCGTCGCTGAGCGGGACCCCGAGCGAGCGCACCTGCAACGCGCGATCGGCGGGACGCAGGTTCGGATCCAGCACCAGCGCCAGGACCTTCTCTTCGTAGCTCGCGAAGCGCGTCAGCGTCTCACCCGAGACGCGCGAGTCCACGACGAACACCGGAGCGACTGCCGCCGCGGCCTGCTCCTGCTCGCGCCGCAGCGACGGCTCATCCTTCTCGACCCGGAAGTCGAACGGCGCCACCACGCGATCGCGCGAGATGTCGCCCTCGCGGTAGCGGAAGTGCTCGGCGACGCCGCGCCCGATCGGAAACGCGGCGAGCCCGAGCAGCGCCGCGACCAGCAGCGTGCGCACCGCCCAGTAACCCCAGCGCAGCGGACGCGCGCGGTCGGGAAGCGCGGGAACCGGAGTGAGATCGGTCGCGGCCATGGGGCGCGAGTCGGCGGACGCGCCGACTAGAGCGACGGATCCTTCTTGGGATCGAGGCGCGGCGGCTCGGCAGCCGCACCTTCGCCCTGCACTCCCTGCGGATCGAGGCTCTGCCCGACTCCATCTTCGCCCTGGCCGTTCTGGTGGGCGTGATAGCTCTCGAAGGCCCGGATGATGTCGCGCACCAGGCGGTGGCGCACCACGTCCTCGGGATGGAAGTAGATGAACTTGATGTCGGCCACCGCGCCGAGGATGGTCTGGATGCGCACCAAGCCCGAGCTGTCGGGGTTCTTGAGATCGATCTGCGTGACGTCGCCGGTGATCACGGCGCGCGAATTCTCGCCCATGCGGGTCAGGAACATCTTCATCTGCCGCACCGTCGTGTTCTGAGCCTCGTCGAGGATCACGTACGAGCTGTGCAAGGTCCGGCCGCGCATGAACGCAAGCGGGGCGATCTCGATCACGCCCAGCTCGATGTAGCGCCGCATCTTGTCGTACGACATCAGGTCGGCGAGCGCGTCGTACATCGGGCGCAGATAGGGATCCACCTTCTCCTGCATGTCGCCGGGCAGGAATCCCAGGCTCTCACCCGCTTCGACCGCGGGCCGCACCAGGACCAGGCGCTCCACCTTTTTCTGGCGCAGCGCGTTCACCGCCGCCGCAACCGCGAGATAGGTCTTGCCGGTGCCGGCCGGACCGATCGCGAACACCACGTCATGATCCTGCAGCGCCTTCAGGTATTCGGCCTGGGTTGGCGTGCGCGCACGGACGTTCTTGCGGTCGAATGCATAGCCCGGTGCGCCCTCGTACGCTTCGGCGAGGCGGCCGTGCCCGTTGCCGTTCACATCCCCCGCGCGCTCCGGAAGCCCGAGCGCGGTGGCGACGTCGGCCTCTTCGATCACCTTGCCGCGCTCGGCGAGATCCACCAGCTCGCGCAGCGCACGCGTGGCGGAGCTCACCGGATCTTCGTCACCCGACACCGTGATGGTGCCGTCGCGCAGCGTGATGCGCACCGGCAGCGATCGCTCGATGTGTCGCAGGTTGGAATCATTCTGACCGAGGAGGTTGATCGGATCCAGATGCTCGATGGGAAACTTGCGAACGATCACGTGGCTGACCTCTTGGCCCTTAGAAGCACAAAACTCCTGACCCGGAGGGCCCCGATGAGGGCCAGGCCAAGAGCGTCGTTCGGCTGGACTTCGATGGCTGCGTTCTTGATCAATTCCTTGTTTTCCGTGACTGGTTCTCGCCTTTCTCTGCGATGCCTGGATTCAGTCAAAACCGGCGCCCAGACCACACGCAAACCGTAACATGCGATTCGGGGTCAATCAAGCATTGCCCGCGCGCCGCGCGGCTGCGGATGTTATCGGCGGCGGATCCCGCCCGCATGAGGACCCGCTGCAAGGCGATGCCGCGCAAGGCATGGCGGGCGCGCCAGAGCTTTCGCACAGCGGTGAGGCGTCACGCCTGCCTTGCGGCGCGGCGGAGCTTTCGCGCGATGGCACGGCGCCACCTCATCTATTTCAGCGTGACATTCCGCACTTCGACGCTTTCACACACGAAGCCGATCGAGAGGCTTCCTTCCGGCTGGTAGACCAGCCGATAGCGCGCGACCGCGACGCGCGCGGCGCCGGCAGGCAGCGCCATGAGGCGTGCGGCGGGAACCAGCAGTGTGCCGGTGGGGTCGGACGCCGCGTCGGACGCGGCGCGCAGCGTCGAATCGGATCCGGCGATCACCGTCGCCCCGACCATCACGGTCGGATCGGAGCCCGCATCGCTCCACGAAACGGTGAGGCCGGCCGACCGTGTCACGCTGTCCGCTTCGGCGGGTGCCGTGAGGTTGAGATCGTCCACCGACCGCACGCTGTCCACGAACGCCGGGATGGATGTCGAGCCGGTCACGCGGAACACATGAAACGTGATTCCGTCGAACGGAATATTCACGACCGAAGGAGGAGCCGTCGCCAGCGTGCTGTAAATGATCAGCGTATGACCGCCGCTCGATGTCACGGTTCTCGCGAACTGCACGGAATCGAGCCCGCCTCCCACCAGCTTCGTCGTGCGGATCCAGACCGCCCCCGCTTCCACGAGTTGGCCGCCACTCTCGAACGCGGCGCCCGCACCCTTGAGCCCCTCGGGAAAATGGAGGGTCACGAGCACGCTCGCGGTGGTGTCGAGATTCTCGGGCACCGTGATGGTGGCCGGCAGCGCCGCGTGCAGCGCCTGGTTGAGAGTCAGCGAGGCAGGAGCTGCGGGCGGCGCGGTCGAGCCGCTCTTGCCACAGCCGGAAGCGCCGAGCCCCACGAGCGCGGCGGTCGAAATCCACGGAGCGAACGCGCGCAGCCGGCGGGCGGCGGTGCGACTCCATGAAGCCGCGGTGCGGAGTCGTGCGGGGGATCCGCCGGTGCGTGCGCGCGGCGTGGGGTGTTCGATCGTTTCGCAGGACCGGTTCCGTCGCATCGTTCCCCCGTGAGTGAGCGTGGGCGCTGTCACGACGATGCTACCGCATGCCCGCGGCTCGAGCGAGCCGCCGCCGCGCTTCCTCTGCCGACGGATCGCCGGCAGGTCCGCGTGCGGCACGCATGAGTTCGGCGCGTGCCGAATCGCCCTCGCCCAGATGTTCGAGGACCGTTGCATGCTCGAGCCGAAGCATCCACGCCTCATTTGCATCCGCGTCCACGAGCGCCCGTTCCACCACCGCGCGCGCGGCAGCCCACTGCGAGAGCCGGCCGGCAGCGGTCAAGTAGACCAGCGCCGCTTCCTCATCACCGGGATTCATCGCCAGCGAAGCTCCGGAAAAGAGCAGCGCCGTCGAATCCTGTCCGGCATTCGCGAATTCGATCGAGGCGCCGTTCATGAACGGTCGCACGTGGTCGGCATAGAATCCCGACAGGCTCCGCACCCACGACTCGGGTTCTCCCTCTGCATCGCGGACGCCGCGGGGCGCAGCGTCCGCCGCCCGACCCGTCGGAGCACTCGAGCCATCGCTCCCGCCGGGCAGGGAGGCGCCGGTATCCGGACCCTCGGTCAGCAGCGACTGCGCGCTCCGCCGGTAGCCGGGTGCGACCGCCCCTGCCCACCACAGCAGATCGAACGGCTCGCCGCATCCCATCGTGGCGCGTGCCGGCCCGTCGCACCGGTAAATCACGATATTCGGGCCCTCCGTTTCGGTCGAGGCCCGGAACCGCGCCACGATCCGCGCCGCCTGATCGAGCCGCCGGTAGAATTCGCATTCAGCGACGTAGCGGGACGCATCGGCTTCGTAGCGACCGCGCACCGTCTCGCTGGTGAGCACGAAGTCCGCCGCCCGGTAGAGCCGCGGATCGTAGAAGACATCATTGAGATCCGTCCCTCGGGCGAGGACCACGAGGTCTCGCACGGCCCCTTCCCTGCCGGTCACGCGATTCAATGCGACGCCGGAGGACGCGAGTGGAAGCACCACGACATGATGGGCCGGGAGCGCGAGCAGACGGCTCTGGAGCTGTTCCCGCACGCGGCCGAACCAGGGCGCGCTCGAACGTCCGAGCACGCTGAGATGAGTCCGGAGCCGAGCGCCATACCGCTCCTCGATCAGCACGTCGTTCGCGGCGAGATTCGCCTCGCACCAGCGCCGCGCCTCGATCTGCGTCGACCGCGCGCCGCCGCGCGCCGCCGTCACGCCGTGCGCGAGCGCCGGCGCAATCGCGATCGAACCCACCACAGCGAACGCGAGCCGCCGGTGGCGAGCCGGCCCGCGGCGCACGATTTCCGTCGCGGCCGCGGCCGCGAGCACCGCCGCGAACGGCGTCACTTCGACCAAATAGCGTTCGACCTCGATCGGCGAGAGCGCGATCGGCACCGCAAAGGCTGCGAGCGCGATCAGCACCGCCAGCGCGGCGCCCTCGCGGCGCGCCCGCGCCGGCACGAAGCCGCATGCCAGCACCGCAAGCGCCACACCCGGCCACCCGAGATCGCGCACCAGGTTGTGAGCGTCGTAGCCGGCGCCGCTCCCCCCGCGATTGCCGAGAATGCCGTGCGCGCCGATCTGCGCGAGGTACGCGAGCGACTGCCGGGCCCCGTTGAAATCAAGGATCAGGTAGGCCGAAGTGACGAGCAGCACGGCGAGCATGAGTGCGGACAGCGCCACCAGCCGGCCGAGGCCACGCGGGCCGCGCCGTTCGATCAGCACCACCCCCAGCGGGACCACGAGCACTGCGGCGGTGTACTTGGTCGCGACCGCGAAACCCATGAGCAGTGCGCACGCAATCAGCCGGCCGTCGCCACCTCGTTCGCGCCACGCCAGCAATCGATCGAGCGCCGCGAGCGCGAACGCGATCATCAGCGTGTCGGTGTAGATCATTCGCGACGTCAGGATCAGCGAGGGCGCACACGCCACGAACAGCGCGGCCAGCCAGCCCGAGCCGCGTCGCACGCGCTCGGCGATCCGGGCCGCGCACACCATGCTGACGACATCGGCCAGCACCTGAACCAGCCGCGCCGGGATCACCATGGGCGACGGATCAAGGAAATACGAAGCCAGGTAATCTTCCGGGCACAAATAGCGGCCGAGCAGGTGCCCGGCGAAATACTCGAGTTTCTGAATCGTCAGCTCGAGATAAAACGTGAGCGAGGGGTAGGAGAATTCGTGGGGATTGAGGTCGGCGCGGCCCTCCCAGCCCCACATGCCGAACGCGGTGCGAAACGGGACCGCCTCTTCCAGAAAATCAGGCAGGCCGTGCGCGACGTGCCACAGGCGAAGCAGCACGCCACCCGCAACGATGGCCGCGAGAAACGCCGGGCCGGAGCGTCCGCTGTGTTTCGGGCGGAGAGCGCGCGCGGATTCGTCCGCGGCTCCCGCGGATTCGTCCGTGGCTCGCGCGGACGACCGGGGCGGATCAGCCGGCGTCGGTTGCATCGGGCTCGAGCTCGACCAGCCCCCGGCCGCCCGCCACCATCTCCCCCACGCGGGCCAGCACCGATTTCACGGTGCCGGCGCGCGGAGAGCGGATCACGTGTTCCATCTTCATGGCTTCGAGCGCGAGCAGCGGCTGTCCGGCGCTCACCTCATCCCCGCCGGCCACCATCACGCGCGTCACCACGCCGGGCATCGGCGCTTCGAGGCCGCCCGATGAGGAGCGAGGACCGCGCCGCCTTCCGCCGCTCTCGAGGTCGAGCACGAACTCGAGCGCATCGAGACGCACGAACCGGCGCGTCCCGGCCGGCGAGACCTCGGCGACGAAGTGGCCCGTGGGCGTCTCGATCACGAGCCTCCCGTCAGGCAGCCGCTCGGCCGCGACCTCCATCGGCGCGCCATCCACGCTCACGAGGTAGCGGCTTCCCCCGAGTGCGCTCGCCTCGACGGCGCGCGCGCGATCGCCATCGCGCCAATCGGTGCGCATCACCCGGGCCCGCCCTGCCGCCAGCGCCCGAGCGCGGTGAAGGGATCGGGCGCAGCCGCGGCGCCGGGCGCACCGTCGGTCGCGAGCGACGCGCGCAGCAGCTCGGCGAGCGCCGCCGCAGCGAGCGCCGCTTCGGGCGCGGGCGCGGTGACCAGCGCGGTGAAGTCCGGCAGAAATTCGCGCTCGATCCACTCGGTGTCGTACGCGCCGCGCGCGACCTCCC
Source organism: Candidatus Eiseniibacteriota bacterium (assembly GCA_016178685.1). Taxonomy (GTDB): domain Bacteria; phylum Eisenbacteria; class RBG-16-71-46; order RBG-16-71-46; family RBG-16-71-46; genus JACOSU01. The sequence continues at coordinate 22,140 of JACOSU010000194.1, forward strand.
CGGAGCGCACCAGCGCGCGGACGAACGGCAGGTTCGTGACCACGCCGTGCGCCAGCGTGTCATCGAGCGCGCCCGAGAGGCGCAGGAGCGCGGCGTCGCGATTCACTCCCGCCGCGATCACCTTGGCGAGGATCGGATCGTAGTGGACCGGGACGGGATCGCCGGATTCGACGCCGCGATCCACGCGCACGAACGGCGCGCGCGGCCAGCGGACGCGCACCAGCGTGCCGGCCTGCGGCAGAAATCCGCGCGCCGCATCCTCGGCGTAGATGCGCGCCTCGATCGCGTGCCCGCGCCGCTCGATCGCGCTCTGCCCGGGCAGCTTCCCGCCCGCCGCGATTTCGATCTGAAGCCGCACCAGGTCGATTCCGGTCACGAGTTCGGTCACGGGGTGCTCGACCTGGAGCCGCGTGTTCATCTCGAGAAAGTAGAACGCGCCGTCGGGAGCGAGCAGGAATTCGACGGTGCCCGCGCCGCGGTAGCGGACGCTCTTCGCGAGCGCGACCGCCGCGGACGTCAACCGCTCGCGCAGCGCATTGTCGACGGCCGGCGACGGGCACTCCTCGATCACCTTCTGATGGCGGCGCTGAAGCGAGCATTCGCGCTCGAGCAGGTGGATGGCGCCGCCCACCCCATCGCCCACGATCTGCACCTCGATGTGGCGCGGACGCTCGATGTGCCTCTCGAGGTAGATTGCGCCGTCGCCGAATGCGGACGCGGCCACGCGCGTCGCGCTCTCGATCGCCTCGGCGAGCGCGGCGGCATTGCCCACGACACGCATCCCCTTGCCGCCGCCGCCCAGCGCGGCCTTGACCAGCAGCGGGAAGCCGAGTTTCGCCGCCGCCTTTGAAAGTTCGGCGGCCGATGAGCCGGTCGCGCCCGGCACCACGGGAACGCCGGCGCGCTTCGCGATCTCGCGCGCCTCGCGCTTGTCGCCCAGCGCGCGGATCTGATCGGGCGCGGGTCCGATGAACGCGAGGCCGGCGGCTTCGGTCGCGCTCGCGAACTCGGCGTTCTCGGCCAGGAATCCGTAGCCCGGATGAATCGCTTCGGCCCCGCTCGCCCTGGCGGCTGCGATCAGCGCTTCGATGTTGAGGTACGACGCCTGCGGCTCGGCCGCGCCAATCTCGTGCGCCTGATCGGCGGTGCGAACGTGAAGCGCGCCGCGGTCGGCCGCCGAGTAGACCGCCACCGAGCGGATGCCCATCTCGCGCAGCGTGGCCGCGATGCGGCACGCGATCTCCCCGCGGTTCGCGATCAGGACCTTCCTGAACATGGCGGGTTTCGGCGTCACTTCACTCCATCCACCTCGGTTTGCGCTTCTCGAAGAACGCGGCGAGGCCGTCCTTCGCCTCTTCGCCCGAGCGAACTTCGGCCAGCGTGCGCGGCAGACCGGCGCGGTACTCCTCCCAGGTCGAATTCCCCCGGCGAGCGAGCAGTTGCTTGATGCGCTTCTGCGCCTGGGGCGCACCCTTCATCAGCTCGCTCACGCGCTCATCAACTTTCGCATCCAGCTCGCTCGCCGCCGCCACGTGATGGACCAAGCCGAATCGCAACGCCGCGGCCGCGTCGAAGTGTTCACCGGTCAGCATCAGCTCGCGCGCCGCGCGATCGCCGAGCCGCCGGATTACGTAGGGGCTGATCAGCGCGGGCAGGATGCCGAGCCGCACCTCGGTCAGCCCGAATATTGCGTCGTCGGAAGCAACCGCGATGTCGCACGCGCACACCAGGCCCACGCCACCGCCCAGCACGTTGCCCTGGATGCGGCCCACCACCGGCTTCGGAAAATCCGCGAGCGCCGCGAACAGCGCGCCCAGTCGCTCGGCTTCGGCCAGGTTTTCATCGAACGACGCGCTGGCCGAGGCCTTCATCGCGCCGATATCCGCGCCGGCGCAGAACGAAGATCCTCGCCCGCCCAGCACCAGCACGCGGCACGAATCGTCCGCGGCGAGATCGCGCAGCGCGCGCACCAGCGCATCGCCCAGCGCGGGCGACAGCGCGTTGCGCGCCTCGGGCAGGTCGAGCCACAAGCGCGCGATCGCGCCCTCGCGCTGGAATTCGATCCCGTCGTTGATCGAGGCCATGCGACCGCTACATCCGAAACACGCCGAAGCGCATTTCGGGAATCGGAGCGTTGAGCGTGGCGGACAACGCGAGGCTCAGCACGGTGCGCGTGTCCGCGGGATCGATCACGCCGTCATCCCACAGCCGGGCGGTCGAAAAATAGGGGCTGCCTTCCTCGTCGTACTGGTCGAGGATCGGCTGCTTGAACGCGCGCTCGTCGGCAGCGCTCATCTTCTTGCCCGCGGCCTCCAACTGGGTTCGCTTGACCTGCGCCAGAACCGACGCGGCCTGCTCGCCGCCCATCACGCTGATCCGGCTGTTGGGCCACATCAGCAGGAAGCGCGGCTGGTAGGCGCGCCCGCACATGCCGTAATTGCCGGCGCCGAAGCTGCCGCCGATCACGAGCGTGATCTTTGGCACCGTCGCGTTCGCGACCGCGTGCACCATTTTGGCGCCGTCTTTCGCGATCCCGCCGTGCTCGTACTGGCGGCCCACCATGAACCCGCTGATATTTTGAAGAAATACCAGCGGCACGCCGCGCTGGGACGCCAGCTCGATGAAGTGCGTCGCCTTGAGCGCGCTCTCGCTGAACAGGATCCCGTTGTTCGCGAGGAACGCGACCGGCATGCCGTTCACATGCGCGAACCCGGTCACGAGCGTCGCTCCGTAGCGCAACTTGAACTCGTGGAAGCGCGAGCCGTCCACCAGGCGCGCCAGCACTTCGCGCACGTCGTAGGGAGTGCGCAGATCGCGCGGCAAGATGCCGTAGATCTCCTCGGGGTCGTAGCGCGGCGGCTCGGGCGGCTCCATCGCGAGGCTCGCGCGCGTCGCCAGCCCCAGGTGCCCGACGATGTCGCGCGCGATTTCGAGCGCGTGCGCGTCGTCGTCGGCCAGATGATCCGCCACGCCCGAGATGCGCGTGTGCACGTCGCCGCCGCCCAGATCCTCGGTGCTCACCTCTTCGCCGGTCGCCGCCTTCACCAGCGGCGGGCCGGCGAGGAAGATGGTGCCCTGATTCCTGACGATGATGGCTTCGTCGCTCATCGCCGGCACGTAGGCGCCGCCCGCGGTGCACGAGCCCATCACCGCCGCGATCTGGGGAATGCCAAGCGCCGACATGCGCGCCTGATTGTAGAAGATGCGCCCGAAGTGATCGCGGTCGGGGAACACGTCGGCCTGAAGCGGCAGGAACGCGCCTCCCGAATCCACCAGGTAGACGCACGGCAGGCGATTCTCGAGCGCGATCTCCTGCGCACGCACGTGCTTCTTGACCGTCATCGGGAGATAGCTGCCGCCCTTGACCGTGGCGTCGTTCGCGACCACCAGCACCTGACGGCCGCGCACCACGCCGATTCCCGTTACGAGCCCGGCGCTCGGAGCCTCGTTTTCGTAAAGCCCGTTCGCGGCCAGCGGCGACAGCTCGAGGAACGCAGTGCCCGGATCGAGCAGCTTTTCGATCCGGTCGCGCACGAACAGCTTGCCACGCGAGCGATGGCGCTTGACCTGATCCTCGCCGCCGCCGCTCTGCGCCTCGGCCAGGTGGCGCTTGAGATCGGCCGCCAGCGCGCGATGATGCGCGGCGTTGGCCTGAAATTCGGCGCTGCGGGTGTCGAGGTGGGACTCGATGAGTTCCATGCGACCTCTCGGGAAGGAGGACGGCGAACCGCTGACTTATAGCAGAGCGCGGGCATCACGCCAACGCCCGGCCCCACGCGCGTCCGACGACGCACGCTGAAACGACACGCCCGCTCGGAATTCGAGCGGGCGGCGCGGGTCGAAAGGGCGCGGCTTCAGCGCGCGGCGCGCATCACGGCGGTGTCTTCGCGATTGGGACCCATGATCGAGGGCGCCACGCCGCCCGCGAGCCGGCACATCAGCGACAGCTGCCCGCGGTGATGGATCAGGTGGTGAAGGAGCGGACCCCACAGGATTTCACGCACGCTCCTCTCGCGGCCGTCGAAGAACATGACTTTTCGATCGAGGTCCTCGCTCTTGAGCTTCCGGACGCGCGCGATCGCATCGGCGTGAACGCGATCGTATCCCGTCGCCAGCTCGGCCACGGTGCGCGGGCGCTCGATACCCGGGGGCTTCTCGTCAGGTCTTAGGCCACCGCGCTCGATCAATAACGTCATGTACGCGTCAGCTTCGGCAAGATGCCACGCCAGCTCGCCGAGCGAGCGCCCGCCCGCATCGGGCCGGAAGTCGTACTGATTCGCGGGCAGCGCGCGCAGCATCTTCGCGGTGCTCTCTGCCTCGTGTTCCCAGGCAGCGATGAATCGTTCCAGTTCGTGCGCGGACATGGCTCACCTCCGAGGATCGCTGTGGTGGGGAGTTGCGGAGCGAGCTTACACCGGAGGCGGATGCGGGGTCACGGGGCGCGGATGCGAGCATCAGCGGACGAAAGGGACGGAAGGATAGATCTCGTCCACGATCCAGTAATACTCGATGAACAGCGCAAGCAGGGTTCCGGCGAGCCACAGAATCCAGCGTCCGCGGAGCCAGCGCTCTCGGGAGGGCGAGCCGTGCATCACGGCTTCGACCCCGTAGACGGCGCAATAGCAGACGTTCGCCAGCGCCGCGAGGACTGCGAGCGGAGGGATCGATTGCACGGTGAAGGCGGGCCGGAAGTGAGGCCAGGTGCGGAGAACCACGGCGCTCGCCACGGCGATCATCGCGAGGTTATATCCGATGCGGCGCGGCTCCCAATATTTGAGGGCGTCCGTGAAAATCCCTCGATGCGGGGCCGAAGGGGGGAGGACGAACGCTGCTCCACCGGACGGCGACCTGGCCATGAGACTGCCTCCAATCTTGTTGGGTGCGCACTCGACCGGCTACCGCCCCCGCGCCGCCTTGATCACGGCTTCCATGTGCGTGAGGTAGCGTTCGAGCGCGCGGCGCCCGCGCTCGGTCAATCGGAATTCGGTGCGCGGCACGCGTTCGACGAAGCGCTTTTCGACCGCGAGGTATTTCGCTTCTTCCAGCCGCCGCGCGTGCACGCTGAGATTGCCGTCGGTGGTGCGCAACAGCGTGCGCAGCTCGGCGAAGCGGAGCGTGGAGTGTGCGGCGAGCGCGCTCACGATGCCGAGCCGCATGCGCTCGTGAATCAGCGGATCGAGTTCGGTGAGCGGCGTGGCGCCGGTACGCGCCGCGGTGCGCGGCGCGATCCTCGCAGGCGAAG
>JACOSU010000195.1 GCA_016178685.1 Candidatus Eiseniibacteriota bacterium
GGTGGCCAGGGCGTTGTACGCCTTGCCGAGCCAGCCCGCATACTGGCCGGTGCGGTCGTAGCCCTGGATGTGGCCGAGACGATTCGGCAAATAAACATAACTGGGGAACTGCCGTGCCTGTCCGCCGGGCGCTCGCTGGTCGAGGAGGATCGCATGGACGTGGCCCGCCAGGTTCTCGCGGAGGCGGCTTCGCGCGGAGTGCAGCTGCTGCTGCCGGAAGACTGCGTGGTCACGGTCGCGGCGGATGGCACGGCGCCCTCGCACGTCGTTTCGTGCGACGGCATCGCCTCCGCCGAGATGGGGGTGGACATCGGGCCCGCCACGTCGCGCCGGTTCGCAGCTGCGCTGCGTGATGCGAAGACCATTCTCTGGAACGGTCCGATGGGGATCTTCGAGGTTCCGGCCTTTGCCGAGGGGACGCTTCAAGTGGCACGCGCAATGGCCGAGGCCGGCGGCCGCGGCGCGGTGACCGTGGTGGGCGGCGGGGATTCGGTCGCGGCGATCCAACAGAGCGGGCTCGCCGAACGCTTCACGCATCTTTCGACTGGAGGTGGCGCGTCGCTCGAATTTCTCGAGGGCAAGGTGCTGCCCGGCCTCGCCGCTCTAGAGGATCGCGCCGCGTGAACGCGCCCTGGCCGCGCCGGCCGCGCCTCGTCGCCGGCAACTGGAAGATGAACCGCACCGCTTCCGAGGGCGCGGCGCTGGCGGGCGAATTGCGCGCGCTGACCGCGGCCGCGCCCAGGGCGCGCATCGCCCTGTGTCCGCCGTTCACCGCGCTCGCCGCGGTCAACGCCGCGCTGGCCGGCACTCCGTTGCTGCTCGGGGGCCAGAACCTGCATGCGGAAGCCGCGGGCGCCTGGACCGGCGAGATCTCGGGTTCGATGCTGGCCGCTGCAGGATGCCGCTTCGTGATCGTCGGTCATTCCGAGCGGAGGCACGGACTGGGCGAGGACGACGCGCTGGTCGCGCGCAAGCTCAAGGCCGCGCAGCGTGACGGCCTGACGCCGATCGTGTGCGTGGGTGAGACGCTGCTGGAGCGTGAGGGCGATCGCACCGCGGAGGTGCTGGTGCGGCAGGTGCGCGCGTGCTACGAGGGGCTGGACGCCGACGCGGCACGCGCGACCGTGATTGCGTACGAACCGGTGTGGGCAATTGGAACCGGCAAGGTCGCGTCCCCGGCCGAGGCCGCCGATTCGCACCGCCTGATCCGCGCCACGCTCGATCGAGTCGTGCGTCCGGGGCTCGGCGCCGAGATCGCGATCCTCTACGGCGGCAGCGTGAACCCCGGCAACGCCGCGTCGCTGTTCGCGTCCGATGAGATCGACGGCGCGCTGGTGGGAGGGGCGTCGCTCGAAGCCGCGTCGTTCTGGCGCATCGTGGCGGCCGCGGGCTGAAGCGGCGGACGATCCCGCGCGGTTTGACGGCCCGCGGTTCGATTGCTATGGTTCTCGACCGTTTCCATCACCCGATTCGCCGCGACTTCCTCGAGGTTTCCATGTACAGCTTCCTGTTGATCCTCCACCTCGCGATCTGCTTCGCCCTGGTGTGCGTTGTCCTCATCCAGTCCGGCAAGGGCGGCGGGCTGGCGGGCGGCGCGTTTGGCGGAAGCGCCCAGACCGTGTTCGGGGGCCGCGGGGCAACCGACTTCATCACGCGCGCGACCATGGTGCTGGGAGTGGCGTTCTTCGTGACCTCGCTGTCGCTCTCGCTCCTGTCGTCGGGGAGGGGGCGCTCCAGTCGCAGCCTGATGCAGGAGCAGGCGCGCAGGGCGTCGGGTACGGCTCCGGCCCAGATGCCGGGGCAGCGGCCCGCGGGTGTGGGCTCCTCACCGGCCCCGGCATCTCTGCCCGGAGCGGCGCCCCCGCCCGTATCCGGCGCGACGAAACCGAGCGGCCACTGATGCCGCAGTTCCGCGGCCCCGAGCGGCCGCGACGACTTGCCCGGGTGGTGGAATTGGTAGACACGTACGTTTGAGGGGCGTATGGGGAAACCCGTGCGAGTTCAAATCTCGCCCCGGGCACCACTTTCTAGGTAGGGTTTGCAGTCAGTTGCGGCATCGGTCGGAGGAGTTGTCCGAGTTTCTGTCCGAGACACGGATGTGTAGCGACCATTTTCGGTGGATCAAGCATCCCTCTTTAAGGTTCCGACTACACTTGAGGCGTCGAGCACTGCAAGTTTTTCGACCGCGCGCTCCAACATCGGCACATCGTTGATTGCGTAACGCAGGAACATGCTCTCCGTCTCGTGCCCGAGCAGTTCCATCGCCTCGGATCGAGCCACGCCGGCCCGGACGAGACGCATGGCGGCGTAGCGCCTCAGATCGTGAAACCGCCGATCGGTGAGGCTTGCCGCCCGACAAGCCGCCTTCCAGATGTCGTCGATGTCTCGGATCGGCACGCCCTCGCGATGGAAAACGTGCGTGACCTCGACGCCTCGTTCCCGTTCGATTCGCCACCGTTCCTGACGCTGCTTGTCTAGGAGTGCAGCGAGGCGAGGCGATTTTCCGAACGGGAACACCCGCCCCTTGCCGCTCTTGGTCTCGCCGGGCTCAAGCCGCACTGTCCCCGCGGCGAAATCAACGGCACTCCACCGCCGCGACAACACTTCCTGCAACCTCCAGCCGGTCTGGCTGCCGAATTCCACGACGGCCCGCACCGGGGCCGGAAGGCGGTCCAAGAGTGCCGCAAGCTCAATATCCGTGAAATGAGCGGTTCGCACGTTCTCAACCTTGACCGTCGGGAACTCAGGGGCGGCGGCGAGCTTTTCCTCCTGACGTGCGATTTTGAACGCCTGGGCGAACACTGACAACTCCAGACGAATCGTGGCCGGCTTGGCCGGACGCTTCGGGTCGCGCCGCCTCGCCCTCACGTACCCCTTGAGCTTGCTGAACGTGATACCCACTGCCTTGGCTTCAGCGCCGAAATGGCCGCGCAGGTGACGGGCGCACTGCTCAAACCGTCGCCAGCTTTTCGTACCCTCGGCCTCGTGATGATCACGGAGCATCTCCAGCAGCTCACCGACGGTGATGCGCTTGGCCGCCGCGTGGTAGACCTTACCCTCCCCCTTCTCTGCCAGCTTCTTGCCGAGCAGCTTGTCTGCGACGCGCGGGTCTGTGCTACGCGTGCTCTCTCGGTGCTCCCCTTCGTCGTCATACCACGCGATCGACAAGATACCGCGCTTTCCCCTCGCGAAGATCCGCCCTTCTCTGTGGGTTTCGTTCGGCTTCACCGTTTTTTCCTTTCGCGGTCTCGTCGCGCGAGCCAGAGCACGAGCGCCTGCCGGACGCACTCACCCAGCACCAGCCCGTCGCTCTTGCGGATCGCGTCGAGACGCCGCCGCATGGGATCGGGGATCGCCACCAGCGTTTTTCGCATGCCCTTGCTGCTTTGGGCCCGAATTCGCTTGAGTGTTCCCACGCGCCTAGGATATCTCAGAATTCGGCATGTTCAAGCCCTTTGTTCCAGCCATCGTTCGAGACCGCGCTCGTCGAACCTGACGGCGGCAGTGGAGAGCCGTCGAGCGAACGGCAGTTTGCCGGCGCGCGCCGCAGCGTAGAGCCAACGTTTCGACATTCCCAACCGTATCGCCGCTTCCGTGGCGCTCAGCAGCCGACATCCGATCCGCGGCTCCTCATTCCGTCTGTCGGGCTCGTTCACCCTGGCGGCCAACGCCGCCTGTACCCCCGCCAGCCTGACGAGCGCCGAGACCGCCTCCTCGCGGGGCAGCTCGGCGACGTGCCCCAGATCGCCCGCAAGGGCATCGAGCGACGGCACGGCGGCTGGTGGGACCGGGAAGGCGCTCACGCGTTGTCTCCGGGCATCACCACCTCGGGCGCTTGCTCCGCACCCGGACCCGGCAAGGACTTATTCGCAGTATTCGCAGAACCTAGGTTGCCGGACCCATCCCGCGAATTGTGCGAATAAATCCCTAGGGCCTGTGGGTTGACCGCGTAGCTCGGGCTCGGCTTCCGGCCCGGGCCGTCTCGCGGCGGCCGAGGGCGCGCTGTGATGTAGCGGTGGTCCTCCAGCACGCGCAGCGCCGGCTCAAGGTCGGCGACCTTCTTGAACCGCCCCTTTGTGGCCTCGAACGCCTCGCGCTTCGTGAAGGTGGGCACCTCGGCGCGCAGCACCCAGTGCAGCACGAGCCGCGCCTTCTCAACGTCGCGGTCGGCCCCCATCTGCTGAAACGCCCCGAGCGCGTGCCCCAGAAGGTACTTTCCGATGGCCACCGAGCGCTCCACGCACTCGCGGCTCAGCGGCAGATCCCACGGTGCACGCCGCCCCGGCTGCTCCGCAACATGCAGCAGCCCGGCGAGGCGTGCGACAGCCCCGGCGAGCTTACCGGCCCAGTCCGTGATGTGCGCAAGCGAGCCGAATTCGCCAAGCTGCGGCTCAAGCCACCGCTGGAAGTCCCTGAGCGCCGCGCGCGCCTCCGGTGAGAAGCGCACGAGCCCGGGCACGCCCGCGCCTTTCGCGTCCACGGCCGGTGAGGCGCAGAGAAGTCGGCCGATCCCGCGCTCGTACTCGGCTCGCACCACTTCCGGCACGGGCGGGGCGTCAGAGTCGCGCCGGCCGAGCGTGCTGGTTGGGACCGAGAATAGACAGCGCGCGAGCAGGCCACGGCCGCGAAACTCGGGCCGGGTCATCAGCCCCCGAAGAACGTCCGGCTGCACCGTGATTCCGAGGGTGAGCGCCGGGTTGCTCACGAACTCCGGAGCCCTGCCCTGTCGGTCCACGCGCAACGCGTCGCCGGCGTGCCCCTTGAGGTAGACGCCGAGATTCGCCGAACCGTTGTTCGAATACCGGCCTGCCATGATGTCGAATGCGTCGCCCTCGGCGCTGAGGAGCGCGATTCTGCCGTCGTGATCGCGGAGCAGCGAGGCCAATTTTTCAGGCGTGCAGTCGTCCACGATCACCCGGGGCGGCACGGGCACTTTCAGAGCGTCGTGCTCCTTGCGCACCTTCTCGGCGGCGTGCAGCAATTCGTCGCGCTTGCCGCTCTCGGCCTCCGCCACGCGGGCCTCGGCCTTCTTCAACTCCAACTCCAGGATTCGACGGCGCTGCTCCGCGCAAGTAACGGCTTCGCGCATGACGGCGGCAGTCTCTTTCTCGAACGCTTCGATGGGCGCGGTCATGTCTCGGAACACGCCGCTCTTTCGGTTGCCCGGTGGCAGGACCGTGACCGTGAACGTGTTCACGGGCTCCTCGTAACCCTCGTCCACAAGCACCCTGATCTTGCCGGCGAGAGATGCCGACAAGACGGAGATACCGAGCATCGCGGGTAGGTCATTCGGCGTCTGGGTCGCGATCGCCTCCGCCTCCACGAATCCCCGAAGCCACCTAGGGAACACTTCGGTGGGGAACGTGGGCACAGGCGCATCGCCGAACGGAATGGGCGGTTGCCACGTCGATACTTCCGGGCTCAGCGCAGCAACTTGCGTCTGCAACCGATCGAGGATCACCGCCACGGGCTCCGTCGCGTCCTCGGATTCCTGCGCCGCAGTCCACGCCACGCGACGCAATTCGCGCCGCTCCCACGCGTCGCGAACCAACCGCACGTTGCACTCAAGGCTGCCAACCGTAGCGGTGTGCTCAAGTATCCCGGAGATCGCTGCGAGCCAGCCGCCGGGTGTGAGTGCCCCGTTGCGGTCTAGTTTCTTAGCCACGGTCGTCAGGATCGCCCGATCACCGTGCTCCACGATGGACTCGATGGCCCGGAAGATCTTGTCGTGCTTGTCGCGCGAGAAAGTTGCTGGCCCAAGCAATTCGCGGACACGCGCAACCTGTGCCGACTGCGCCTCGCTGCCGCTCAATAGCACCGACAGCACTTGGCGCTCGGCTTCCTCCACGACGGCGCGCTCCGCGTCCCTGTCGCGCGCGCTCATGGCGCTTCCGCCTTCGCCTTGGCTTCGCTGTCGTCGTGTTCTAGGCCCCGCCAGATGCTGGCGGCTACGTCGAGCGCTGCCAGCCCTGGCTGGAGAAACAGCGCGAAACCGAGCAGCTCCCTGCGCTCTCGCCATGAACGAACCGACTCCGAGCGCTCAACGCGCCCGTCCGGGTAGATTCTGAGGACTATGTGTCCCATCGTCGTTCCCTCCTCTACTTGGCAAAGGGAACGAGCGGGGCGTTTTATAAGCTCGATTTTCTGGGGGGGGCGGAAGTTAGGGGAGAAAGTGCTTTCGCAGCGCCCGATGGGCTGCCGAAAGAATCTGAGCGACGCGCTCTTGCGTCATTCCGAAACGCCACGCGATTTGATCTTGGGTCAGATCCTCCTCATACCGTAAGCGAATGAGTTCGCGCGTCTTGGCATCGAGCCCTTCGATGGCCCGCGTGAACTTCTCGGAATTGCCCGGAGCAGGAGCAGATGGGTCGATCGGCTCCTTAATGCCTGCGTTCGGATCGTCGAGCGAGACGACCTTGAATCTGCTCCTGCGGCTAGGCTGGCCGGCCGAATGCGATTGCTCCAACGCGTCCATGACACCTGTGGAGACCCCCGACCGCATGGCACCGCGGGAGTTCCCGATCCGGTCGCGGAATTCTCGGTGGGTCAGCAAGAGCATTCCCTTGATGTCGTCCATCTCGCCGCGTCGGCTTAGAGCCTGAACCAAGCCACGCCATCTCGGACGGGCGCGGGGTGGCAGCCCTTCCTCGATCACCTCCGCCAACCGGCGAGCGGACATTCTGCGAATCATGCTCGGCAGGGGATCAGCGAAAACGAGAACTGTTGGGTTCCCCTTGAACGCGCCGCCCAGCAACGTGATGTGCGAAGCGTCCGGGCTATCGCCCGGGGGCAGAGAGAAACCCAAGTGAACGTGTAGTCGCTCGGGGCTCCGAGCAACAGGTTTGATCGTACCCCACAGCGTGCCCCTCACTCGTTCGTCCCAGCGAGCATCTCGATCGCCGTTCGCGAACACGACCTGAATCGACCGGGGATCGTCCGGCGCGCTCGTGCCAAGGTAACTGAGAAAGTACCGCTTGGCCCGAGCCACAGTTCGAGAATTGTCGCCAGTCGAATCTGCCTCGCGCAGCAGCGGCCTCGCGAACGGCCAGTCGAACCGCATGCGCGCGCCGCCCATGCGCGTGTAACTGACGACAGCAGCCAGCCATTCGCCCAGGCCGTCTGCGTAAAGGCGCGACACGTCCGCGCCGGCACGCACCTCGGCCCGCAGCGGCGAGTGCGGCCTGATGATTCGGGACCGATCCATCCGATCTCCTTCGGCGTCGGCCGCGGCGCTTCGGGCATCTAATCTGAACGGGCGCACATCGCTATGCCCGCGCGCGCGCAGTTGCTCAATCATACGCTCTGGAAACGCGAATCTCGCGCGAGAATCGAGCGCGTGCGCTATACTCGCGGGCGCGGCGGTCCAATCAGCAGCAATCCAAGTTCGACACGGCCACGGAGGGCCGAACGATGCATGTTGACCAGCAGAACTCACAGCCGCGCGTGGTCCACAGTTTCACTAAGAGCGCCTTTCAAAACTCGTGACGCGGTGAACTCGCTGGGGTAGCTTTCGCGGTCGGACAAGGAGGTCCGACGATGGCGAAAGTACTGGTGGA
>JACOSU010000042.1 GCA_016178685.1 Candidatus Eiseniibacteriota bacterium
GCACTGGTCGAGGAGCGCTGTGCCAAGGTGGATGCCTGGAAAACCTCGAACCAGCGGCAACGCTGGCTCGCCACCGCGCTGCTCGACATCGAACCGCGGCTGCGGCGGGTCAAGGGGCATCGGCATCTCCCGCAGTTGGTCAGCGCGCTCATGAGCGCACTGAATATCAAGCAGCAGTCGAACCGGATGCAGAAGGCCGCGTGATCACACGATGGAGCCGCAGAGAATTCCAACTAAGAATGGGCTTGACTCTTCTCGAATCCCGACAGCGGCTATTCGGTGGACAATCTTCCGCCCGCCACGCCCGCGCCGTTCACCGGCACGTATGCATCGGGCGTGACGCAGATGCAGTGGGGCGCGAACGGCGAGAGCGACCTGACCGGTTATCGCCTGTATCGCGGCAACTCGGCCGGCTTCACTCCGTCGCCCGAAAATCTCATCGCTTCGACACCGCTCACCTCGTACACCGACGTCGCGGGCACGACTCACAGCTATAAGCTCTCGGCGACCGACGTGCACGGAAACGAGAGCGCGTTCGCGACCCTGATTCCGGTGGGCTCGCTCGATGCCCCGGGGGATCCGCTTCCGCGCGAGCTCTCGCTGCTGCCGGTCGCTCCCGATCCCGCGCGGGCCCCGCTCACGCTGCGCTACCTGCTGCCGCATGAGGCGAACGTGAGGCTCGCGATCTTCGATGCCGCGTGGCGCCGGGTGCGCGATTTCGAGAGCTACACCGAGAAAGCGGGCGAACACTTGAGGATCTGGGACGGGCTGGATGCGGCCGGAAACGCGACCGCGGGCGGACTCTACTTCGCGCGGTTCGAAGCCGAGGGGCGCGTGCTGACACGCAGGTTCGTCCGGCTGCGCTGAGGGGGCGCTAGCCGTTGCTTTCGTCTCCCGGCGTGAGCCAGCGCTCGATCCAGCGATAGCCCTCGAGCACCATCAGCGCGAGCACCGTTCCGATGATCGCGAGCGGGTACGCGTGCACGCCGACCGTGGTGCCGATCGCCGCCACCATCCAGATGCTGGCGGCAGTGGTGAGGCCGTGCACGTAACCTTCCTGACGCAGGATGCTGCCCGCCCCGAGGAAGCCGACTCCCGTGATCACACCGTGGATGATGCGGGTCGGATCGAGGCTGGTGCCGCCGAACGCTTTCGTGGCATGAATGGTGAGCAGCGTGAACATCGTGGAGCCGAGGCACACCAGTGTGTGAGTGCGAAGCCCTGCGGGCTTGCGGCCCATCTGGCGTTCCCAGCCGACCAAGGTGCCGAGCACGGTCGAGATCAGCATGGAGATCGCATCCTGCATCGCTCCTCCTCCCATCAGCGGCGCTCGAAGCGGGCCGGGCGCTTCTCGAGAAACGCCCTGAGCCCTTCGTGCATGTCGTGGCTCGCGGCCAGGATTCCGAACAGACTGCTCTCGAGCCTCAGCGCGTCGGAGAGCGGCATCTCGAGTCCGCGCCTCACGGATTCGATCGAAGCCGAGAGCGCGAGCGGTCCGTTCTTGAGCATCGTCTCGGCCAGCTTCACCGCCTCATCGAGCAGCTGCTCGCGCGGGACCACGCGGTTGACGAGTCCCAGAGCCGCCGCCTCGTCGGCTTTCACACGACGCCCGGTCAGGATCATCTCGAGCGCGCGCCCCATGCCGATCAACCGCGGGAGCCGCTGCGTTCCGCCATAGCCCGGGATGATGCCGAGGCTCACTTCGGGCAGACCGAGCACCGCGTTCTCGGACGCGAGGCGCATGTGGCAGCCGAGCGCCAGCTCGCATCCGCCGCCGAACGCGTAACCGTTGATCGCCGCGATCACCGGCTTGGGCGACTGCTCGATGCGGTCCACGACCTTCTGGCCGAAGCGCGAGATCTCCTCCGCTCCTCGCGGATCGAGCACCGCGAGCTCGTTGATGTCGGCGCCCGAGATGAAGCTTTTTTCTCCCGAGCCCGTCACGATCAGCGCGCCCTGCGCCGGGTCGTCCACGAACCGCGCCACGGCCTGATCGATCTCGCCCAGCGTCTCGCGATTGAGCGCGTTCAACACGTCGGGGCGATGGACATACAGCACGGTCACGGCGCCGCGCGTTTCGAGGCGCAGGAATCGGAAGGTCTGGGCGGCGGTAGTCATGGAGAAGCTCGAGTGGAGCGCCACGGAAGAACTCCGATCCGGCGGCGCTGGTCTCGGTCGACAAGGATGGCGAACGATCGCGCAGTATAGGGACGCACCCGGAGCCCTACAAGCGGGGCGCGCGGCCGTGGAAGAGAGCCGCATTGTGACCGCGGGCCGGTCGGCGTTCCGGACTGCGCTCGCATGGCGCGACCGCCGGGAGCTCTCCCTCCCGCACCCCGCCGTCCAGGGTGCGGGCGAACCCGTGCGGGCGGCTCCTTGTGTCGCGCGGGTCGGGTGCTAGTATCGAACCGGTCGCATTTCCACGCGGGGATGAAGAGCCATGCCCGATCCAGCGGTCACGTCGCGCGAGCCCAGCGCCGAGCGCCTGATGGACGAACTCCGGTTCCTCTCGGAGCTCTGCCAGGTAGTGGCCGCGAAATCCGACGTGCAGCCGATCCTCGACTGGATCGTCAACAAGACCATTGTGCTGCTGTCGGCCGACGAGGGCTCGATCAAACTGCTGGGGCCCGACGTCGGGCAGGTCGCGAAGACGCTGGTGCGCCGCCAGTCGCCGGGCACCGAGTCGGGCTCGTGGCCCGCCCCGATCTCGATCAGCGTGATGGGGTTCCTCATGCATCACGGCGGCGCTCTCGCCTCGAGCGACCTGCTGAACGACGAACGTTTCGCCGGGCTCAGGGGATTCCAGTCGCGCATCCGATCGGTGCTCGCGGTGCCGCTCAACGTGGACGGACGCATCACCGGGATGCTGGCGGTGACGACGCTCGAGCCCGGCCGGCAGTGGTCGCCGAACGAGACGCAGTTGCTTTCGATCGTGGCGTCGAACTCGGCCGGTGTGATCGAGCAGGCGCGGCTGCGAACCGAGGCGCAGGAGATGCAGAGGTTCGAACAGGAGAATCAGCGCATCGAGCTCGAGTTGAACCAGGCGCGCAGCAGCCAGATGAATCTGGTGCCTTCGGGACCGCTGGTGGCCGACGGCTGGGAAGTCCACGGGCGCGTGGTCCCGGCGCAACAGGTGGGCGGCGACGCGTTCGACTACTTTCTGCTCGAGGGCGACCGTCTCGCGGTCGCGATCGCGGACGTGGCCGGCAAGGGCGTGCCGGCGGCGCTCCTCATGAGCAACATGCAGGCGTCGCTGCGCGCGTTCTGCAACGGACGCCACTCCATCCCCGAAGCGCTCCGGCACCTGAATCGCAGCGTCACGCGCAGCGCCACGGCCGGAAAGTTCATCACGCTGTTCTACGCCGAGCTGGATCCCGCGGCCGGCCGGCTCTCGTTCAGCAACGCCGGCCACAATCCGCCGCTCCTGCGGCGGCGCGACGGCTCGGTCGAGATGCTCGAGGTCGGCGGGCTTCCGCTCGGGATCTTCGAAGAATCCGACTTCCAGATCGGGAACACTCCGCTCCACGCGGGCGATGCGCTGCTCCTTTACAGCGACGGGATTCCCGAGGCTTTCGACACCCGCGATGAAGTCTTCGGCGACGAGCGCCTGATGGAACTCTGGAGAACCGAGGGACAGCGACCGCCCGACGCGTTCATCGAGCTGCTGCTCTCCGAGGTCGCGCGATTCCGCGGCAGCGCCAGCCAGAGCGACGACATGACGGTGGTCGTGCTCGGCCCGCGCTCCGGAGCCTGAGCCACGCCGCTGCTCCTGAGATTCCTCCGGATCGTTGCGCTCGCGCTGTCGGCGGCGCTCGCGATCCTCTCGATCGTCTCGGCGATCGAGGTCACGTCGTTCGACGTCGCCGCGCTCGAGCGATCCGTCCCGCGCGAGACCGCCCTCATGATCGAGCGCGGCGACGAGGCCCGAAGCGAGCACCGCGCGTTCCGCGTGGATCAGCGCTGGATCCCGTACCCGCGCATCTCCCCCCTGCTGCGCCGCGCGGTGCTGGTGGCCGAGGACGACGCGTTCTTCACGCACGGCGGCCTCGACTGGAACGAGATCCGGGCCTCGGCGCGGCGCGACCTCGAGGCGCACCGCGTGGTGCGGGGAGGCAGCACCATCACGCAGCAGCTCGCGAAGAACCTCTACCTGAGCAGCGAGCGATCGCTGACGCGCAAGCTCAAGGAGGTGTTCCTCGCGTTCCGCCTCGAGCGCGCGCTCTCCAAGCGCCGCATCTTCGAACTCTATCTGAACGAGATCGAATGGGGGGACGGCGTGTTCGGCGCCGAGGCCGCCGCGGAGCGCTGGTTCGGTGTGCCGGCCTCCGCTCTGAATGCGCGGCAGGCGGCGCTGCTCGCGGCCGTGATCGTCAATCCGAGGCGTTACTCGCCGCTTGACCCCGCGCCGCGCATCGAGCGGCGTGTGCGCATGATCGCTTCGCGGCTCCACCGTCGCGGCGCGTTGGACGATGCCCAGTACCGGCTGGCGATCGGAGAGGGTCCGCCACCCCCCGAGTCGCTCTGGGTCTGGTTGCGGGGCGGCGGGCAGGATTCGCGGGGCGACGGGACATCCGAGCCCGCGGCGCCCGGGACTGCGGACTCCACCTCCGCGCCGCCCGATTCCACGAGCTGAGCCGGGCGGAGGCGCGGATCGGGAGCTCTATCCTCCGAGCGCCTGCCGGACCATCTTCGAGACCGTGCTGCCCTCTGCGCGGCCCTTCACCTTCGGCATCACGGCGCCGATCACCTTGCCCATGTCCTTCGGTCCCGCGGCGCCGGTCGCGGCGATCGCCTGGCGAACGATCGCGAGGATCGCGTCTTCGGAGATGGCCTCGGGCAGGTAACGCTGAGTGACCTCGATCTCCTGATGCTCGCGCGCGACGCGGTCGCCGAGACCGTGTTTGCCGAATTCCTCGATCGATTCGCGGCGCTTCTTCACGTAGCGCTGGAGCACCTCGATCTCTTCCTCCGGGCTCAGCGAAACGTCGCGCGGCATCCGGGTCTTGGCTTCCATGAGCGCCGATTTCAGCATGCGCAGCGTGCTCAACGTATCGGCATCCCGCGCTTTCATGGCAATGACCATGTCGGTCTGGAGGCGGGCAAGAATGGAGGCATCGATCATGAAATCTCCTTTCGGCGAGGCGTGAGTGCGGGCCGAGGATAGCATGGGCGGCGGGTGATCGCGTGCGTGCGCCGGTCGTGCGGCGCGCGCGCGGCGCCGCCGGTCGTGCGGCGCGCGGGCGGGCGGCGCCGGGTGCCGGTGCGGCTCCCCCGAATGCGCGCGGACACCGCCGCGCCGCGCCGGTCGGGAAGCTCTTGACGCGCGCACCGGGCCTGGTTTCCTCTGGCGCTGCGACTCGCCCGCCGGGGCCCGCCCCGGATCGAATTCCCTTTTCGACGAGAAGATCATGAATGTCCGACATTCGTTCCACGCCTCTCTCTCCCGGGGCGCCGCGCTGCTGGCGCTCGCGCTGCTCATGAGCCCGGCCGCGCCGGCGCGAGCCGAACGTCCCGCCTATCCCGCTTCGCCGGCGCACGACGTGGCCGACACGCTGCACGGCCAGGTGCTGGTCGATCCGTTCCGGTGGCTGGAAGAGGGCGCGAGCCCCGAAACGCGCCGCTGGTGCGAGGAGCAGAACGCTCTTACCCGGCGCACGCTCGACGCGTTCCCTGCTCGCGCCGATCTCGCGCGGCGGCTGGGCGAGCTCTACGCCATCCCGACCACCTCGGAGCCCCGCGTGTGCGGTTCGCGCGTGTTCTTCTCGAGGCGGACGGCGGGCCAGAACCAGCCGGTGGTCGAAGGGATCGACGCGCCGGGCGCCGCGCCGCGCGTGGTGATCGATCCCAACGTGCTGGCGGCCGACGGCACCGTCGCGCTCGACTGGATGTATCCCTCGCCCGATGGCGCACTCATCGCCTACGGAACCTCTCCGGGCGGCAGCGAACACAGCACCCTGCACGTGCGCGACGTGGCGAAGGGCGGCGACCTCGGCGAATCGATTCCGAACACGCAGCACGCCAGCGTCGCGTGGGACCCCGACGGGAGCGGCTTCGTCTACTCGCGCCATCCGGAGGCCGGCGAGGTCCCGGCCGGCGAAGAGATCTTTCACGAATCGCTGGCGCATCACCGGATCGGCGATGATCCGGCGAGGGACGAAATCGTATTCGACGGCAAGGGCCGCGACATTCACGAATCGCGTGCGGTGTGGTTGTCGTCCGATTCGAAGTTCGTGTTCCTGTCCACGTCACTCGACCGGGCGAAGAACGATCTCTCGGTGCGCCCCGCCGGATCGAGCGACCCGTTCCGTGCGGTCGCAGAGGGCGTCGATGGCACGGTGACCGGGGACGCCTGCCAGGGCCGTCTTTACCTGCTCACGAATGTGGACGCGCCCCGTTACCGCATCGTGACGCCCGGCCCGGACGCCGATCCCAGGAAGTGGAAGGACGTGGTGCCGCAGCAGGACGGTGTGATCGAGGATTTCACGATCGTCCACGGCAAGCTCGCCGTGCGGCTGATGGTGAACGCCTCATCGCGGCTCCGAATCTTCTCGCTCGCGGGCCACCTCGAGCGCGAGGTCGCGCTTCCCGCGCTCGGCAGCGTCAGCGAAATGGCCGCGAACCCGACCGGTCGCTCGCTGTACCTGACATTCGTCTCGTTCACCCATCCCGCGGCGGTCTATGTCTACGATGTCGAGTCGCACGCGCTCACCACGCTCGAGCCGTCGGTGCCCGGCGTGCGCGCCGACGACTACGAGACGCGGCAGGTGTGGTTCTCATCGAAGGACGGCACGCGCGTACCGATGTTCCTCGTGCATCGGCGCGGGCTCGCGATGGACGGCCAGCGACCCACGCTGCTCTCCGGCTACGGCGGCTTCAACATCTCGGAGACTCCGGCGTTCCGGGCAGACCTGTTCCCGTGGCTGGAGCGCGGCGGGGTCTACGCGCTCGCGAGCCTGCGCGGCGGCGGCGAATTCGGACGCGCGTGGCACGAGTCAGGCCGGCTCGCGAAGAAGCAGAACGTATTCGACGACTTTCACGCCGCCGCCGAATACCTCGTGAAGAGCAAGGTCACGAATGCCTCGCGACTCGCCGCGCGCGGCGGATCGAACGGCGGACTGCTGATGGGCGCGGTGCTGACTCAGCGGCCCGAACTCTACGCCGCGATCGTGTGCCAGGCTCCGCTGCTCGACATGCTGCGCTACCAGCGATTTCTGATGGCGCAATACTGGGTGCCCGAGTACGGCTCCTCGGAGGATCCGCAGCAGTTCCGCTACCTGCTCGCGTATTCGCCGTACCAGAACGTGCGCTCGGGCGTGAAGTACCCGGCGACCCTCATCACGACCGCGGAAGAGGACTCGCGCGTCGATCCGTGCCACGCGCGAAAGATGGCGGCGCTGCTGCAGTCGCGCACCGGGAGCGACGCTCCGATCCTGATCCGGATCGAGAGGAAGGCCGGCCACGGACAGGGTAAGCCGGTCTCGAAGCGCATTGACGAAGGGGTCGACGTGCTGAGCTTCCTGATGATGCGACTCGGGATGAACTGAGAGGACGCGGGGGTCAGCGCCCCGGGCCGAGCGTGTGTTCGTAGCCGACCGTGAAGACGACGTTGTCGAGGTCGGTGAAGTCGTAGCGGCTGTTGCGCTCGATGCCCGCGCGAACGCCCTTGATGCGGGCGTCGAACGCCCAGCCCAGCGACCGGTGCGTGGTGGGCACCACCGTGATCTGAACCCAGTCGTTCGATTCGTTCGCCGCACGGACGCGCAGCGGAATGGACCACAGGTCGCTGCCGCGCGGGTCGTGGATCAGGGTCGCGGAAGCGAAGTTGTACGATCCCCAGTAGTAGTCGGCGCCCGCCGACACCACGGGCTGGGTCGAGTCCTTCCCGATGATCGGGCTGAACTCGGCGCGGCCCACCCACGGCCCGCCCAGGATCTGCTCGGTGCCGAACGTCAGCCGCTCCGCATCGAGCTCGTGTCGCCACTGCACGGTGTACACCGACTTGCGCCGGTCGCGCAGGTGGACGCCGACTTCGGGACGGAACTGGTCGCGTGAGGCCGGATCGACGTAGTCCCAGGTTTCGAGCGTGACGTGGAATGGACCCGGCACCCAGTAGGCCAGCACGTCGCGCAGGTCGTTGTGGTTGCTGAACACCCAGTAGCGGTACTGCGCTCCCACATACGGCGGGGGCATGGCGAGCGCGCGGGGCGGCGTGACCGTGCCGGTGAGGGCGAACGCGAAGCCTGCGGCGACTGCGAGGGCGTGGAGACGTTTCATGCGATCCGATCCCCGGGTCCGCGGCGCGGCCGCATGGTTCCGGTCACGAAGCGGTGCCAGAACCACACCAGCACCGCGAGCGTCCGCAGCACGGTGTTGATTGCGCCGTACACCGGGTAGAACAGCAGCACCGCGATCGGCGCGCGCCGCCTGCCGCCGGGC
>JACOSU010000183.1 GCA_016178685.1 Candidatus Eiseniibacteriota bacterium
CCGCCTGGGCTTGCACCGCGCGCGACAACTCGAGGGAAGTATGCGGCGCGTCCGCCGCTTCGAGGTCGAGCGCGTTCCTCACCAGCGAGCGCAACTCGGGCAGATGCGCTTCGAGCGCCTCCAGGAATCCGTCGAACGAAGGGACGCTCGCGCGAACTGCCTGCACTGCCCAGGCGAGTGAGGCCAGCGACAGGGTCGCGAGCGCGGACAAACGCAGCCACGCGGGCGCGGGATTGAGCCTCACGGCCGCGCCGAGCAACACCGCGAGCGCGATCCATCCCGCGCTCCAGGCGGCCGCGCGCAGAGCGTGCCGCAGAATCGCCGCGCGCCGCAGGGAATCGTACGCAGCGCGCAGGCGCGGGTGCAGGATCGGGTCGGGCGCGCGAGGGGTCATTTCGAGTTCCGGCGGCCCGGTCGAAGGATCACTGGCTGAGCGCGAAGTGCACGATGTTCAACGCCATCTGGAGCGCCGCTTCACGCTTCTCGGGCGGGTCGTGGTGGATCTCCGGATCCTCCAGCCCGTCCCCCAGATCGGTGTCGAACGAATAGAATACAACCAGCCTTCCCTGGTGGACAATTCCGAACGCACGCGCCGGGCCGCCGTCGTGCTCATGAATCTTGGGCAATCCGCCCGGAAAATCGTACAACTGGTGAAACACCGGGTGCGAAAACGGCAGCTCGAGCAGCGGAGAATCGGGGAACAGCCGCTTCATCTCGCGCCGGAATGACGGATCAATGCCGAAATCGTCGTCCACCCACAGAAAGCCGCCCGCGTCGAGATAGCGGCGCAGGTTGCGGAGCTCGGCGTCGGTGAACTTCATGTTTCCGTGTCCGCACGCGTACGCGAACGGATACTGGAAGATCGCGGCCGAGCCCGGCTCCACCACCACCTCGTGGTCGGCCGCCACCCGGATCGAGGTCCGATCGCGCACCGCGCGCAGCAGGTTCACGAGCGAGGTGCGATCCTCGTACCAGTCACCGCCCCCGCCATACTTGAGCCGCCCGATGCTGAACTCGCGCGCTCCAGGCGGCGCGGCATCAGGTGTGGCGCCCCGGGTCGGCGCGAAGCAGAGACTCGAGGCCAGAACCACGACCGCCGCCAGCTCGGCATCGGCCATGCGCGCAGTCCGCCGGCCGCGGCGGACCCAGAGAGACCACGTCCGCCGGGCGCGAAGCCGGGCTGCGATCACGACCGCGGCGAGGGCGGAGCGAAAACAGGGCGTGCGCATCCTGAAATCATACACCGCAGGCGCCCGAACGCGCCCGCGGTGTGAACCTCTTCGGATCGGCTATTGAATCGAGGTGACGGGGATGGACGGGGGCGGACGTTTGGGGTGGACGGCGGCCGCGCCCAGCGAGTAGATGAGCGCTTCGGTTCCGGCCAGCACCGTGTCGGGGCCCGGAGTGACCGCGAGCAGGCTCCCGTTTCCGTCCACCGCGGCGACCCGCACGCGGTAGACCGGGCCCATGATCATCGGCTTGTAGGTCATGATCTCGGCGCCGGGGCCGCCGATCTTGTAGGAGGTCTTGGGGGCCGCCACGTATCCGACAAAGTGGTCGTGAACCTTGCCGATCACGAGCGGCGCGGGAATTCCGAGCGGGAATTTCTCGCTGCCGGTGCGCAGATCGCCGCGAAACGTGAACACCTGGAGCCAGTAGCCCACGGCGCCCGGGACCGCCCGCCACGAAATCGTGAACAACGAATCCGGCGGCTCACCCGGGCCGGTGTAAACCACGTGTCCGATTGGCCCGCTCGACACCAGGCCCGCGTTGCTGAGCGGAGAGGTCGCGGTGACCGTCCCGGAGACGATTCCGCGCGCCATATACGTGGGGGGCGAGAATCCCGGCGTGGACGCATCCTGGAACGTGTAGGCCGCCCAGTGTGAATCCAGCCACTTGACCACCGGGATCAGCGAAAAATCCTTGAGCACGGCGAAGCCGCCGCCCGATTCGCGACGCAGCAACTGGTAACTCGACGCCGCGGTGCCGTCCACGATGGTTCCGAGCGTGACGCCGGGGCCGGCCGCGTAGACGGTGAACGAACTGTCGGTCGCGTAGTAGTAGGGGTCGGTCGGGGTCGGGGCCGGATGCTTGGCCTCGACGAGATTGCCCTGATCCGGATAGACCACCAGCCGCGCGTCAGGCGAGTACACGCCTTCGGGCATGGTGTAGGCCGGATCCACCGTGAGCTTCTTCGAGCAGCCGTCCACTCCCGCCGCGGCGGCTGCGATCACGGCCACGGCGAGGGCGGAGCGGAACCAGCGAGTACGAATCATCGATTCACCTTTCGCTCACTCGGCCTGGATGCCCTTGCGGCGATCCAGCCCGATCCAGATGTCGAGCGCCAGCGCGCTCGCGACATAGACGGAAGAGTAGGTTCCGAACCCGACGCCCACCAGCATGGCGAACGAGAAGTCGCGCAGCACCTCGCCGCCCCACACGAACAGGGCGACCGCGGTCAGGAACACGGTCAGCGACGTGATGATGGTGCGCGACAGCGTCTCGTTCACCGCGATGTCCATGACGCGCGAGTGCTTCTCCTTTCGCAACGCCTTGGACCTCTCGCGAATGCGGTCGAAGACCACGATCGTGTCGTTGATGGAATAGCCGCCAATGGTGAGCAGCGCCGCGAGCACCGTCAGGGACACCTCACGCCCGGTGAAGCAGAGGAGGCCCAGGGTCACGAAGACGTCGTGGAACAAAGCCACGACGGCGCCGAGAGCGAATTTGAACTCATAACGCCAGCCCACGTAAAGCAGAATTCCACCGAGGCTGCCGAGAATCGCCCAGATCGCCTTCTGGCGCAGCTCGCTGCCGACCTTGGGGCCCACCGTCTCGGTGCGCCTGAGCTCGACCTTGACCCCGCTGAACCGGCCCTCGATCGCCTTCCGGACATCGGTGAATGGATCGTGTCCGGCCGCGCCGGACTTGATGCGGATCATGAATTCATCGCGGTTCTCGCCCGTCATCTGCTGGAAGTCGAAGCCCTTCAAGCCCGATCCGTCGAGCGCGGAGCGCACCTGGTCGGCGGGAAGCGACTGGCTGAGCCGCACCTGCAGCAGGTTCCCGCCCGTGAAGTCGACGCTGTACCTGGGACCGCCGTGCAGCACCAGCCACACCGCGGTCACCAGAATCAGCCCGCCCGAGAACATGTACGTGAAGCGCCGGTAGCGCATGAAGGGGATGTTGGTCCCCTGTAAAATTTGAAGCATGGCCAGCCTTTCGGTGGGTCAGATGCTCAGCCGCTCGACCTTCCCCGTGCGGCTCAGCATGTAGTCGAAGATCATTCGCGTGAAGAGCACCGCCGTGAACATGTTCGCGCACAGACCGATGATGAGCGTGAGGGCGAACCCCTTGATCGGTCCGGTGCCAAACTGGAGCAGGAATGCGGCGCTGGTCACCGTGGTGACGTGCGCGTCGAGAATGGTGCGGAACGCGCGGTCGTAGCCGAGCTGCACCGACTGCCGCACTGATTTCTGGTTGCGGAGCTCCTCGCGGATGCGCTCGAAGATCAGCACGTTGGCGTCCACCGACATGCCGATCGTGAGCACGATTCCGGCCATGCCCGGCAGCGTGAGCGTGAAGCCGAAGCTCGCCATCATCGCGACCAGGTAGAAGATGTTGAGCACCATCGCGACGATCGCGATCACGCCCGACAACTGGTAGTAGATCAGCATGAACGCCACCACCATCGCGGTGCCGATCATGCCGGCCGTCACGCCGTCCTGGATCGAATCGGCGCCCAGCGAAGGTCCGACCGATCGCTCCTCGATGATGCGGACCGGCGCCGGCAGGGCCCCCGCGCGCAGCACGATCGCGAGGTCCTTGCTCGACTGGACGTCGAAGCTGCCGGTGATCGAGGCGCTGCCCGACGGGATGCGCTCGTGAATGTTGGGCGCCGAGCTGATCTGGCCGTCGAGCACGATCGCGAGCTGGCGGCCCACGTTGTTGCCGGTGACGCGCGAGAAATCGGCGCGTCCCCGGGGCGTCAATTTCATGCTGACGCCCCACGCGCCGGGATTGGTCTGATCGAGGCCCAGCTGCGCGACCGCCGAGGCGATCGAGCCGCCCGTCATCTCGGGCTCGTGCTTGACCACGTAGAGCGCGCGTCCGGTGACGCCCTGCATGCCCTGATCCGGCGTGCCCCACAGCAGCTGCGAATCGCCCGGCATGATCGAATCGAGTCCCGGCGTGGCGAGCAGTTTCTGGACCGCGGCCTCTTCGTCCTTGCGGATGAAGGCCGAGGATTCGAGCGACAGGAAGTGCGCGGTCAGCGGCGCCTTGCGCGTCAGCGAATCGGCGCCCGCGCCCTCGCCCGCGCCGCGCGCGGCCAGATAGGCGTCGAGCTTGGCGAACACGTTGCGCACTTCGTCGGGGGTGCGCACCAGCTTGAACTCGAGCAGCGCGGTCTTGCCGATCAGATCGATGGCGCGCCCGCGATCGGTGAGCCCGGGCAGCTGGATCACGATGCGATCCTCGCCCTCCCGCTGAACCACCGGCTCGGCGACGCCGAACTGGTCGATGCGGTTGCGGATGATCTCCATCGCGCGCTCGGGCGCGTCCTTGGCTTCGGCCGGCCCCAGGCGCGAGCGATCCACTTCGAGCACCAGGTGCATGCCGCCCTGAAGGTCGAGCCCCAGGTGGACTGCCTTCTTGCGCAGGTTCGCGAGTTGCTCGGGTGGAAGCGCTTCCCGCTGTGCGGGCGAAAGCGTGTAAAAACGATAGGAGGGATAGAGGTAGACGGCGGACAGCAGCGTGGCGGCCACGACCACGACCAGCTTCCAAAGATCGGTGCGCGTCATCAGTTCTCCAGGAGTACGGGGCGGCGCCGCAGCCGGGGCGCTGCACGGACCTTTGCGGGCAAAATGAGTGCGGGAGTGTAAGGGTGCGGGCGCGGACCTGTCAAAAGCCGAACGAAGCGAGAGCTGGATCCGCGGTGGCGAGGACCGGAGATCCGCGGCGGCGAGGACCGGGACGGGGGCCGGTTGGCGGCCGGCCCCGTTGTCTGGCTGGTTCGGTACTCGGTGGGATCGGGGTGAGGGTTTGATCGTGGGATGAAGTGTGGGATCCCGGTTGATGCCGGTCGCACACTTCGCAATTCGCGTTCCAAGCGGTGCGGCGGCGGGATTTCAACCCCTTGGCTCTGGCGATGAGGCTTTCGACTGCCGCGCCGCCGTCAACCTCGTCGCCGGGCTGACAACTCGGCGGGGCAGGATCATGTTGTGAGGGTCGGCGACTGGGATCGCGACGAGAAGGACAGTCAGACGAGTCGAGCCCAGGTGTCTTTGTCCATTGACTACGCCGCAAATTGCGCGCCTTCCAGGCTGCTCGGGTGTAGTAGCGCTCATGACGGTCCGAGGGTTGGGACCGATCGCCGCCGCCGTCTCGGAACCTCGCCATGAACCAGCCCGCCATCACTTTCGAGCAGGGACCGCTGGTAATGAGTGATATCGGACCCTCACAAGAATCCGGACAGGCCCGCAGGCTCGGGATGGCCCGGCAGGGCATGCCGAGGGTCCGAACTATTTTGGCCTGGCTCGTTCCGGCGATCGGGCTGCTCATCGCGTGGCAAGCGGCGTCTGCACCAGCCGTGGCGCAGTCGCGATCGGCCGAGGGCTGCACGGTTGACCACATCTCCGTTGACACCGCAGGCGCTGATACTGGCGTAGATATTCCCTATTCTACCGGCGCGGGACAGACCGTCCTGGTCGGGGACACCGTGGTCACGGGCATGACCGTTTGGAGGCTCGCAAATCAATCGCCCTACCCCAACCAGGCACGCCTGTTCATCAAGGGTGTGGGCTCGATCACGGGGGAGCCGACGGGGCCGCTCTTCTACGCGGGCCCGGTGCTCACCGCACCGAGTGGCGACGGGATTCACCCAATTCCCTGGACGTTCCCGATCGATCCACCGGTCGCGCTGCCCGGGCCGGGGGAGTATTTCTTCGACATCAACGATGCCAGATGCTTCGGAGTGATCTGGCTACTTGCGAACTCGAAGAACCCGTATCGGGATGGAAATAAGAGAAAAACCGGCTGCTCGAGCTGCAACAGTACAGGAACCGGAAGCCCGAGTAGCGCACCTGATTCTCTCGATCTCGTGTTCGATATCACGTTTTGCGCGAACTCGACGCCGGCACGGAACACAACCTGGGGGAGGCTCAAGCTGCGCTACAAATAGGACGCTCGCCGCACCGCAGTTTTTGGGTGGGATTTGTGCTCGTTGCGGGCTGAGGGCCTGCACGCGGATGCGTTCGGAGACGCCGACATGTCGCTGTGGCTCAAGTCCTATTTCGGCGGTTACATCCTGGGCGCAATTCGCTGCGCGGGAGGCTTTGACAGTGAGCGAGGGCCGGAACACGGTCGCCACCGGCCGAGCGCGCCTCATGCCGCCCCATTCTTGACCTTCACGCACCCCGCCGCTATAGTCCCGCGCTCATTCGGACCGGGCCCACCTCTTCATCCTTCCCGCGCGGAGGGGGAGTCTCCATCGCATGATTTCACGTTTTCGCTGGGTGAGCATCGCCGCCCTCGCGTTGCTCACGGCCGCCTCGGCATGTCTCGCGGCCGAGCCGGCGGCGGGGAAGACGGCGGGCGATCCGGGCGCGAGCCCGGCGAATGACGCGACGAGCGCAACCGGTCAGGCACCCGCCGCGCCGAACGCGCCCGAGCGGCGGGGCGACCATCCCGGGTACGGCGGCATCAGCGGACAGTTCGGTCTGGGCCGCATTGGCGGCTACCAGGACTACTCCCAGTGGGCGCAGCTTCGCATGTCGTTCTCGGCGAACTGGCGCTACACGTTTTCGGATTCGTGGCGCGGGCAGGTGAGCCCGGGATTCGTGTGGGCCGGCTACGCCAAGACCAGCAATCCCGCTCCGTTCGTTGACCTCAATCATCCGACCGATCCCTACAAGGACGACTGGCTGACGCTGGTGGTTCCGATCTCGACGCAGATGCAGTGGGTGCGCCGCGGCAGGACGTTCACGTGGCACGTCGGCGCGGGCCCGGGGCTCTATCGGGTGTGGGTCGAGAACCATCGCAAGGTGGTCAAGGACCCGCGCACCTACATCCACCATCGCGGTCTTTACTGGGGCGGCACGGCCGAGATCGGCGCCGAGCATTTCTTCAAGGGGCTCGCGAGCACCAGCATCGAGATGACGCTCGACATGCATTACGTGAACGCGAAGCGCGACGATCAGTTCCCCTCGGGCTACAACAGTGCGCTGCGGGGCGCGGGACTGCGCGTCGGAGCGACCTATTATTTCAATCTGCATCACGCGCCGGAGAATAAGTCGGCGCCGCTTCCAGGAACCACGAAGCACTAGCGTCGCGGAACGCAGCGCGAGGCGCCGCGGCTCCACGGCTGGGGAGGACCTGCTTCTCGTGAGCGATCGCGTGGCGTGGACCGACAAGGTGGGTCCCGAAGCGCTCACGTTCGACGACGTCCTGCTGGTGCCGCGCCTCTCCGAAGTCCACCCGCGCGACGTTCAGCTCACGACC
This sequence comes from Candidatus Eiseniibacteriota bacterium, assembly GCA_016178685.1. Taxonomy (GTDB): domain Bacteria; phylum Eisenbacteria; class RBG-16-71-46; order RBG-16-71-46; family RBG-16-71-46; genus JACOSU01. Next base: position 7,501 of record JACOSU010000183.1, read on the forward strand.
CGGTTCTCGCGCCGCATCGCGCTCAACATCCCGATCGTGAGCGCCGCGATGGACACCGTGACCGAATCCGAGCTCGCGATCGCGATGGCGCGCGAGGGCGGCATCGGCGTGATCCACAAGAACCTCGCGATCGCCGAGCAGTGCGCCCAGGTGGATCGCGTCAAGCGCTCCGAGAGCGGAATGATCGTGGATCCGGTGACGCTGCCGCCCGGCTCGACGGTGGGCGAGGCGCACGCCATCATGGCGCGCTTTCACATCTCGGGCGTTCCGATCACCGAGCACGGACGGCTGGTCGGCATCCTGACGAACCGCGACCTGCGCTTCGAGGACAACCCGGCGCGGCGCGTCAGCGAGTTGATGACACGTGAGGGGCTGATCACCGCCCCGGTCGGCACCACGCTGACCGAGGCGCGCGAGATTCTGGCCCGGCACCGGATCGAAAAACTTCCGGTGGTGGATGCCGAGGGCCGTCTGCAGGGTCTGATCACGGTCAAGGACATTGAGAAGCGCATCAAGCACCCGCACGCCTGCAAGGATTCGCTCGGGCGCCTGCGCGTGGCGGCCGCGGTGGGCGCGGCCGGCGATTACGAAGAGCGCGCGTTCGAGCTGCTCAAAGCCGGCGTCGATGCGCTGGTGGTGGACAGCGCGCACGCGCATTCGCGCGGCGTGCTGAAGGCGACCGAGAAACTTCGCGCGCGATTTCCCGACACCGACCTGATCGTGGGCAACGTGGGCACCGCCCTGGGAGCGAAAGCGGTCGCGGCCGCGGGCGCCGACGCGGTCAAGGTCGGCATGGGCCCGGGCGCGATCTGCACCACGCGGGTCGTGACCGGATCGGGGATGGCGCAGATCACGGCGGTGCTCGAGGCGGCGCGCGCGCTCGAGGATACCGGCATCCCGATCGTGGCCGACGGCGGCATCAAATACACCGGCGACCTGGTCAAGGCAATCGCCGCTGGCGCCCACTCGGTGATGATCGGCAGCCTGTTCGCGGGCACCGAAGAAAGTCCGGGCGAAGTCGTGCTGCTCGAGGGCCGCTCGTTCAAGGTCTACCGCGGCATGGGATCGCTGTCGGCGATGGCCGACGCCCGAGGCAGCCGCGAGCGCTACTTCCAGGAGAACGCCGACGAGCTGTCGAAGCTGGTGCCCGAGGGCATCGAGGGCCGCGTTCCGTTCAAGGGTCCGCTCTCGGCCTCCGTTTACCAGATGGTCGGGGGGCTGCGCGCCGGCATGGGTTATTGCGGCGTGCGCGACATCGAGGAGCTGCGCACCGGGACGCGCTTCGTGCGCATCAGCTCGGCGGGGCTGCGCGAGAGCCATCCGCACGACGTCAAGATCACGAAGGAAGCGCCCAACTACGAGATCCGCTGAGCCGGGCCGTGAGCGACGAGACTGGTCCCGGTCCGCGTTCCGAACCCGGCGCCCGCCCGCGTCTCACGCTGACGCAACCCCCGCACGCGACGCCCGCGCAACACCCGCGTCTCGCGCTCACGCTGGTTCTCGCGGCCTCGCTCGCGCTCTCGCTGGGACTCGCGGTTACGATTCCGCTGATCGATCCCGACGAGGGCCGCAACGCCGAAGTGTCGCGCGAGATGGCGGCGGGCGGCGACTTCGTGATTCCGCATCTGGCCGGTATGCCGTATCTCGACAAGCCGCCGGCGCTCTACTGGGCCGCTGCGCTCGCGATCCGCGCGATCGGGCACACGCCGCTCGCGGCGCGGCTGCCGTCGATCATCGCGTCGCTCGTGACACTCTGGTTGTTCGGGCTCGCCGCACGCCGCGCGGGTGGCGAACGCTTCGCGCTGATCGCGATAGCGCTGCTCGCCACCGCGCCGCTTTACGCCGCGCTCTCGGCCTATGTGATCTTCGACATGCCGCTGACGCTGTGCGTTTCGATCGTGTGGCTCGGCGCTTCGCGGGCGGCCACGCCCGCGCCGCGAACCGTCGAGCGGCTCCTGATCTTTGGCGCGATCGCGGCCGGCCTGCTGCTCAAGGGTCCGGTGATGCTGGCGTGGGCGCTGGGCGGGAGCCTGTGCGCCGCGCTGCTTGCGCGCTCGCGCGATTCGCTCAACTGGGCGGCGTGGATGCCGGGCTGGATCCTCGCGCTCGGGACTCCAGGCGCGTGGTTCGCGCTCACGAGTGCGCGCTTCCCCGAGTATCCGCATTACGCGCTGATCGAGGAAACCTTCGAGCGCGTGACGAGCGGATCGTTCCATCGCAATCAACCCTGGTGGTTCGTGCCGGCGGTGCTGGTGGGAGGCACGCTGCCGTGGTCGCTCGCGACACCATGGAGCCGGGCGCGATTCTCGCGCTCCGACCCGCGCGTCGCGCACACCGCGCGCGTGGGGTTGGGGTTCGTGGTGTTCTCGGGGGTCTTCTTCACGCTCTCGCATTCCAAGCTCGTCACGTATCTGTTGCCGGCGCTCCCACCGCTCGCCTGGACGGCGGCCGCGATGTGGGCGGATCGGGCGCCACGCCGGCGGGCGATGGCGATGCTCGCGCTGCTGGCGCTGGCGCTCACCGCCGCCCTGGTCGTGATCGCGCTTCGGTATCCGGCGTCCGAGCGGGGGAAGCTTTCAGGAGCCCCGCTCGCGCGCGCCATCGCGGATGTGGGCGGGGACGCGGTGCGCTACGAAGACTGCTATAGTGCCGGGACGGATTTCCTGCTCGCGCGCTCCTCGCAGCTGGTGAGCACGAGGGGGGTCGAGACCACCAGCAATTACCTGATCCGCTACCGCGAGACGCTCCGCGCGCACGGGCTGTGGACGGCGTTCGATCGGCCTCCGGCCGGCGGAGCGAGCATCGTGGTGCGCCAGGTGAGGTCCACGAAGCCGCCGCCCGCGGGCGGAACCGAGTTCTACCGCGATTCGCGTTTCGTCGCGTTTCGGATCGCGGATCGCGGCGCTGCGACCGGCCAGCCGCCGGCACGCTGAACCCACGCCAACTCCAATTTGCGAGGAGCGCTTCACGCATGTGCGGCATCGCCGGAATCTGGTCGCCCGAGATCGCGCGCGAAGAGCGTGAGCGCCAGATGTCGCGCATGCTCGCGCATCTGCGCCACCGGGGACCGAGCGGCATCGTGACCTGGAGCGACAGCCAGATCACGCTCGGCTTGACACGCCTCGCGATCGTGGCGCCCGAGACCGACGCCGAGATCGCATGGAGCGGCTCGGGCCACGTGCGCGCGATCATGAACGGCGAAATTTACAATCATCTGCTCTTGCGCGGCGCGCTGCGCCTGGCGGGTCACGCGGTCTCGGGGTTGACCGACACCACGGTGCTGCCGCCGCTCTACGAGCGGGACGGCCTCGATTTCCCGAAGCGGCTCGACGGAATGTTCGCGATCGCAATCTGGGATCCCGCACGCGGACGCCTGGTGCTGGCGCGCGACCGCGCCGGTGAGAAGCCGCTCTTCATGGCCCGCGTGCCGGGCGGCTGGGCGTTCGCTTCCGAGCCGGGCGCGCTCGCTTTGCTGCCCTGGGTGTCGCGCGATCCGTCGCCCGATGCGCTCTCGCGCTATCTCGTGCACGGATTCTTCGCCGGGGCCGACTCCGCGTGGTCCGCGATCCGCCAGCTGCCGCCGGCCCACACGCTCGAGTTGTCAGGGGGAGAGGAGCGCGCGTCGCGCTACTGGCGACCGTGGGACACGCTCGAATCGCGTCGCGAGTCGTGCAGGGTGGATGAGGCGCCGGCCCGGGTGCGAGCGCAGCTCGAGCAGGCCGTCGCCTCGCGGGTTCCCGATGAAGTTCCGTTCGGCGTCTTTCTCTCGGGCGGCGTGGATTCGGGCCTGGTCGCGACGCTCGCGGCGCGCACGGTCGGCCAGAGCTTTCCGACTTTCAGCATGCGCCTCGCGCACGAGGGCTACGACGAGTCGGCGTGGGCCGGCGAGGTGGCGCGCTCGATCGGCTCCTCGCATCACGTCGTAACGATGGACAGCGCGGCCGGAGAGGAAGCGCTCGAGAATTTCGCGGCGGGAATGGATCAGCCGCTCGGAGATCCGAGCGTGCTCCCGACCTGGGCGCTGGCCCGCTTCGCTTCACGCCACGTTCCGGTGGTGCTGACCGGTGAAGGCGGCGACGAATTGTTCGCCGGCTACCCGACGTACCTGGGCCATCGCCACGCGGCGCTCGCGACCCGGATGCCGCGCGCGCTGCGCGAAGCGATCGTGGCGATCGCGCGCGGCGTGCGGCCCTCGCACCACCACGTGACGGTTCCGCTCCTGATCGAGCGATTCCTGGCGACCGGTGCGCTCCCTCCGTTCGAGCGGCACTGGGCATGGTTCGGCACCGCATCCCCGGCCGAGTCGCGCGCGCTGCTGGCGCCCGAGCTGCGCGAGCGCGTGACGGAGGACGCTCCGCTCGCGCACGTCACGCGGGTCGAGACGCAGCTTGCGGCAGCGCGCGGCATCGATCGCGCGCGCGAATGGCCGCTGGTCGCTTATCAGCTGATGGATTTCGAGCTCTACCTGAGCGGTGCGCTGCTCACCAAGGTGGATCGCGCGGGCATGGCGCACGGCGTGGAGTCGCGCGCCCCGTTCCTCAAGCCTTCGCTGATCGAGTTCGCGCTCGCGCTGCCCGAAGCCGCGCGCCTGAAGGGACGCACGTCGAAATGGGCGCTCAAGCGTGCCGCGCGGGATCTGCTGCCGGCGGGTCTGCTCGCACGCCGCAAGCAGGGCTTCTCGCCGCCGTTTTCGGCGTGGGCGCGCGGGCCGTTGCGGGCGTTGGTCGAAGCGCGTCTTTCGCGCGAACGCATCGAGCGCGCGGGCGTGCTGGACGCCGAGGCCACGCGGCGCGTGCTGCTGGATCACATCGAGGGTCGTGTCGAGCGTGGCCGCACGTTGTGGACGCTGCTCAGCATGCAGATGTGGGCCGAGCGTCGCACAGTGGATGCCGAGCGGAACGCGTTCCCGATCGCGCTCGAAGCCCCGCGCGTCGCCGCCGGCGTCGGCTGAAGCGGTCGCGCGGCCGCCCTTACGATCGCTGACCATCGGCGTTGGATTGCGCGGCGCTCGCGCCAGCCGCCATCACGACCAGCGCCTTTGCCGCGTCCCCCCAATGATTGGGCCCCGGTCGCCTTCGCGCCGGGGCCCACTGCCGTTCAGCGATGATCTATCGCTTCGGCAGTTGAAACTTGAACTCGGGATTGATCTGGCGGATCTCGATCACCAAGCGCTCGAGGTTCTCCTCGGTCTCGCGCGAGGGCTGGTCCTTCCACGCGGTGTAGAGCTCGAGCAGCTGGTCCTGCTTCACGCGCAGCAGCTCCTGCTGGGAGTGCTCGTCGATCGATCGTTCGAGGTGGTAGACCTCGCCCTGCGACAGGCGCTTCATCAGATCGAGGTACTCGCCGCGCATGTGCGACAGAATTCGAATGTACTTGTCGAAGCCGACCGAGAGCTTCTCGAGCACCTCGGACACGCCTTGATTCTTGCGGTGAACCTGCTGCCCGTACGAATAGGCGAAGTGGTAGTAGGTCTTTCCACGCCCGATGTACGCCTCTTCGCTGGGCTGATGCCGGCGGGTCGCGACCGCCGTGGGATTGTCGAACAGTCCGATCGAAACCAGCAGGAAGTCGGCGTTGGTCTTGTAGATCAGGTACTTGAGGCGCGCGTCGGTCGAGTTCGACATGCGGCGGAAGACGTCAGTGTCGTAGCGCGACAGAAATTTCTTCGACTGCTCCACGTACTCGGGGTTGATGAACGAATGGAGCAGGTGGGCCAGATAGACGTTGACGTCTTCGTCGTAGAAGTCCTGATTCGAGACCAGGCCCGTCTCCATGCGGCTGTAGAGCAGGCAATTGATCATGAAATAGTACGTGGGCTGCAGATCCCGGCTCGTCTCCTTGAGGTCGAAGTAGTTTCGGGGGTTCATGGCAGCTCCAGGTCGTGGGCCGGGTTTGCGAGGAGTCGAACGCCTGACCGGACGCGCTTCGATGAGCCTTCCCTGCATCGTCCATGCCACGCGGCCGGAGCCAGCCGGGTCGGGCTGAAGCGCTCGCCGGGCCTCGCTTTGAGCGGGTTCGACCGCGCGATCCAACCCACCTGCTGGTATGGAGTTCGCGCCGGAGGGCACAGCTCATGGGCGATCTGGCCCGATTCCCGCGCTCGCCGGGCCGCGGAGCCGGATCCCATGGGATCGGAGGTGACGGCCTACTCCGGTACCCGGAAAACGCAATGGACTTAAGAGTGCATAAGATTTCTTGCTAGTCGCCCGATGGTCTTGAGCCTGTCCCGCAACGCCTTGCACGCAACGTCCAACCCCTCTCGCCGCCGTGCGTTCTGCATGAAGCGCCCGAAAGGATGGCGGGTCGCGGGATGCTCGTGCGACTCTTGTGGCCCGCCCGCCGCTGCACTCGGCAGGGCATATGTCTTGCGACCCCGGAGCTTGTGAACTCACACTTCCGCGATACACCGGCCCGGCCCGGCGTTCAGGGGGGCGATCGGATCATGCGAACGGAAAATGGGGACACCTCCCGCCCGATCGGGGCGGGGCTCAGGCTCAGGCTCTGGATCGGGTGCCTGGCCGCGGTGCTGGTCGCGGCTGCTTCGTTCGGTGTGCTGGCCGCGCGCATTCCTGCTCCACCTCCGGGCCCGCTGTCCGAATTCGCATGGGTGTGGCTGCCCGCGGTGCTGGGCGCTTCGATCCTCCTCGCGGTCGCGCTCGCGCTGTGGCTCGATCGCGGAATCGTGCGCCACCTGCGCGGTCTCTCACGCGGACTGGAGCGCGGCCAGGTGATCGAGCTGCGCGGACTGCCGTCTTCTTCGGGCTGGGGAGAGCTCTCGGAACTCACGTTCCAGGCCCAGGCGGTGCTCGCGCGGCAGCGGCACATGGCGCGGGCCGGGGCGGAACTCGAGCAGCTGTCGGACCGGCAGCTGCGCCTGCGCGACGCGCTCGATCGCTGGTCGAAGGGCGAGGAGTGGAAGCCGCTTGCGATCGAGGGTGGGGCTCTCGCGGGCGTGATCTCCGCGCTCAATCGTGAGCTGCCGCGACTCGCCGGCGCGAGGGGCGCCGCGACCCGGGCGGCCGGCGCGCTCGAGTCCGGCATGGCTGCCGCTCTCGAAGAAGCACGCGATGTCGCGGAGCAGGCCGAGCGCGGATTCGTCGAATCCACCGCGCTGCTCACTTCGGTGCGAGAACTCGACCGCCTGGCGGGCGAGCTCGCGGCGGTCGCGATCGCTCCGGGAGGTGCGGCACGCGACGACGTGCTCGCGGCGCGCGCGGCGTTCGAGCG
>JACOSU010000184.1 GCA_016178685.1 Candidatus Eiseniibacteriota bacterium
CCATTCGTTCGCGACCCATCTGCTGGAAGGCGGAGCGGACCTCCGCGTGGTGCAGGAGCTGCTCGGCCACGCGTCGGTCGCGACCACCGCGATCTATACGCATCTCGACCGCGGCTATCTGCGCGAGGTGCATCGAAGTTTTCATCCGAGAGCCTGAAGTCCACCCGACCGGGGTCGAAGGAGATCGAATGCCGAGACGGATCGGAAGGGCGGGAAGCGGCCGTGCCCTGCGCGTGCTGGGGAGGGTGTTGCTGGTGGTACTGGGCGTGACGGTGGAGATCGCGCGTGCCGAGGCGGCCTCGATGCTGGTGCTCCCACGGCCCGGGCAGCTCGGGCTGACGGTGCAGGGGCAGTACGGCTCGCTGCTCGATTCCGGGAATCTGGGCAGCGAATTCGGCTCAGGGGGCGGCCTCGCGGTGAGGCTGCGCTACCGCATGCGCTACGAGCGCGCGATCGGGCTCTCGTTCGAAAACCAGACACTCGATGCGCGCTCGGCCCCAACCTCGGCGACCGACAGCACGCAGATGAGCATGCTGCTGTCAGGCGCCGATTTCTACCAGCTGTTCAACACCTCCGGCCGCACCCAGGAAATGCTGAGCGTAGGCGCGGGCATCGCGCAGATCCATTACACGCTGCGGGATGGGGAGACCGAATACCCGCTGGAAGGCGACGGCGTCTACGTGAGCGCGGGGGTGGGCATTGAGCGGTTCTTCTACCGCAGCTTCGCGTTCGACCTGAGCGGGCGGTATTACGCGGTGTTCGAAGGCGGCAAGACCAATCACGACCTTCAGGCCGCGGCCGGCATCATCTTCTACGCGAGCTACTGATGAGCGAACCCCTCACGCTCACGTTCCAGGGCGCCGCCCGCACCGTGACCGGGCGGATCGGCGCCGGCGTCCACGTGCAGAGCCGCAGCGAGGAGTTCGACCGGTGGAACTGACGGCGTCGCGATACCAGATCGGCCAGCGCCTCCGCCATCCCCAGTTCGGCGAGGGCCTGGTGGTCGAGGTGCACACCGATCGTGGGCGGGAAGTGCTGGAGGTGGTGTTCGACGGCGAGCTGCGCCGGCTTTCGGCACAGCGCGACTGGGAGGTCGTGAGCGGAAACGGCACGACTCCACCGGCGGAGCGCGGGAACGCGGCCGGGGCCGAGGCCGAGCCGGCCCAGCGATTGCGGGTCTGGCATCCGCAGGGCGAGTCGCTGCTCAAGCGCTGGCGCGCCGGCGACGGGGATCCCTCGGCGCGGTTCGAGGTCCGCGGCGAGGCCGAGCGCTGGGCCGGCTGGGCCGGGACCGATCACCTGATCTCGCTCGATTCGCTGCGCGGCGTCGAACGATTTCCGCACCAGATCCGTGCCTGCCTCAAAGTGATGCGCGACCTCAACGGACGCGCGATCCTGGCCGACGAGGTGGGGCTCGGCAAGACCATCGAGGCCGGCATCGTGCTGAAGGATTACCTGCTGCGGGGTGTGGTGCACACCGTGCTGGTGCTGGTGCCCGCGTCGCTGTGCGAACAGTGGCGCGCCGAATTGTGGGAAAAGTTCGAACTCGACTTCGTGGTGTCCCGCGGACCCGCCGGCCAGTGGGGCCGGCATCCGCTCGTGATCTCCTCGCTCGAGACCGCCCGCCATGAACGGCACCGCCGCCGCGTGCGCGGCGCGAATTACGACATGGTGATCGTGGACGAAGCGCACCGCCTGCGAAACCACCTGACGCTCGGCTGGAGATTCATCAACGACCTCAATCCACGCTACCTGCTGCTGCTCACCGCGACGCCGGTGCAGAACGACATGCGCGAGCTGTACAATCTGGCGACGCTGGTCCGGCCGGGCACGGTCGGCACCTATTCGCAGTTCCGCAACGATTTCCTGAGCGGGCACGACAGGCGCACGCCGCGCAACACGCCCCGGCTGCGCGCGCTGCTCGAGTCGGTGATGATCCGCACGCGTCGCGGAGACACCCACCTGACGTTCGCCCCGCGCAACGTCGAGACGCTGTGGGTTTCCCAGACCCCCGCGGAGCGAAAACTCTACCGGCAGGTCAGCGATTTCGTCGCCGATTCGGTCGCGGCCGATGTCGGCCAGCCCGGGCGACCGCATTATTTCACGCTGATCGTGCTGCAGAAGGAGATGGGCTCGTCATGGGCCGCCGCGCGCGCCACGCTCGAGAAGCTTGCGCGGAAGCCCGACGGGCTCGACCAGAAGCGCCTGCGGATGCTGAGCGTCCGCGCCGCGGAGGTTTCCGAGCAGCCCAGCAAGGTGCGCTCGCTACTGCGCGCGATCGGCACGCTGGGCGATGAGAAGTGCATCGTTTTCACGCAGTTTCGATTGAGCCAGGAAGCGATCGTCGCCGCCCTGCGCGAGAGCGGGACCGAGCCGGCGGTGTTTCACGGCGAGCTGGGCTGGCGCGAGAAGGAAGAGGCTCTCGAGATGTTCCGCACCACGCTGCGGGTGCTCGTGAGCACCGAGGCGGGAGGGGAGGGGCGGAATCTCCAGTTCTGCCGCAACGTGATCAACTACGACCTGCCGTGGAATCCGATGCGGGTCGAGCAGCGCATCGGCCGCGTGCATCGGCTCGGGCAGGAGCACCCGGTGCGCGTCATCAACATGGCGGCGCGCGGCACGATCGAGGCGTATGTGCTCGAGATCCTCGATCGCAAGATCCGCATGTTCGAGCTGGTGGTGGGCGAGATGGAGGAGATCCTGGGAGCCTGGCAGCCGCACGGCTCGTTCGAGGACGAGGTGTTCCGGCGCTGGACCGAGTCCACCAACCCGCGCGTGCGCAAGCGGCGCTTCGCCGAGCTCGCGCAGCAACTGGGGCTCGCGCATCGCATGTACCAGGAACAGAAGGACCGGCAGCAATGGCTGTTCCCGACCGTCGAGAAGGAGGAGGACGCGTGAGCGCCGCGATCGCTCCGGCCCGCAGGAAGCGTCGCGCGCCGCGCGCCGACCCGCATCCTGCCGGCGCTCCCAAGACGCCGGGAGCGCTGCCCGCATTGCCGCCCGAATGGCGCGCCTTCGTGGGCCACTGGCTGGCCTCGGCCGGCTGCACGGTGGGAGACGCCGCGCGCGGCGACTGGGAAGTGGAACTCTCGCCCGCGCTCAAGCGCCGCTGGCGCCGCCAGCGAGTGCGCCTGGTCTTCGATCCGCAGCGCGCGACGCTGCCGCGCGGAGCCTGGTTCACGGCGCCCGGCAGCGGCGCGGGCCGCCGCGTCCTCGAGGCCGCGCTCGAGCACCCGATGATCACGCGCCGCACCGCGCTCGCGCATGTGCCGGGCGCGCCCGATGACGGACTGGTGTCGGCGTGCAAGGTGCGCGGCCTGACGTGGGGACCGCCGCGCCTCGGCCCGGTGCGCTACGAGCGGCGCGTGGCGTTTCATGCCGTGGTCACTCGCTGGGGCGGATTGCCGCTTCAGGAATCCTGGGTCGCGCTGATCGAGGACGGCGGCCGCTGCATCGAGACCGCGCAGGGCACGATGCTGCCGGACGTGCGTCCGCGCGAGGGCCTCTATCAGATCCCGGAGGCGCTCGACGACGACGGACGAGAACGATGGATGGGTTGGGCTCGAGCGGCGCTGGATGCGCTGCTCGCCGAGCGCGAGCGGGACTGGGAGCGCAACACGGCGCGCCTGCGCGACGATGAGCTGGAGCGGCTGGGGGCGTTCTACTCGGCTCGAATCGAGGAGGAGGAAGAGCGGTTGAGGCGGCGGGCCTCGCATCCGGAGGATCCCGACCTCGCGCACGGAGACGCCACCTCGCTCAAGCTGGAATGGGAGCGCCGCGCAGCCGAGGTGAGGCAGCGCTGGGCGATCCGGACCGAGGTGAGGCTGTGGGGTCTCGAGGAATGGTCGTGGCCGGTCGCCGACCTGGTGCAGGAATTGCGCTCGGGCGCGGTGAGAGTGCGGATTTCGAGCAAGGTGGACGTCGCGCGCGGCCGTCCTGCGCTGCCGGGATGCCCGGGATGCGGGACTCCGGCCGAAATGCTGGTGCGCTCGCGCGGAACGGTGGTGTGCGCGAGGTGCGCTTGACGCCCGCAGAGAGAGCCGCTACGGTTCATCCCGCTCCCGCCCTGCCAGGGCCCTTGAGCGACTCGAAGTGAAACGTGTAATCGGAGGTATATCTTGAGCTTAGAGACTCGTAGGGCAGGCGGGCTCGCCGATCCTGGCGCCGATTTCATCGATCAGTTCACCGGCCTTTGGGAGCGCCACAGCCGCGTCATCCTGGGCGCGGCCGGCGCCATTCTGGTGGTCGCGGCCGGGACCTACTTCACGCTTCATTCCCGCGCGCTTCAGGAAGAGCAGGCGGCGGGCAAGCTGGCCGAAGCGAACGTGCTGTTCTGGCAGGGTGATTACGTGCGATCGCTTCCGCTCGCGCGCCAGGTCAGCCAGCAGTTCGGATCCACGCCGAGCGGCCAGGACGCTCATCGCCTGGCGGGGGACGACGCCTACTGGAGCGGAGATTTCAAGGCCGCGGTGGCGGAATACGGTGTCTACCTCGAGCATCAGAAGACCGGATTGCTGGCGGACGCGGCCCGCCGCAGCCTCGCCTACGCGCTCGAAAGCGACCGCCAGTTCGACCAGGCGCGGGCGACGTATGATCAGCTGGTCGGTGTGTTCGACCGTGAATCCTCGGCCGAGTTCCTGACCGCCTCCGCGAGGTGCCTCCTGCAGATCAAGCAGCCGGCGGAAGCCGCCAGGCGCCTGCAGCGGATCATCGACGAATTCGGCGAGACTTCCGGGGCGGGCCGAGCGCGAGAGATGATCGGCGAGCTGGAGTCCCACTGATCGGACGGTGCACCGTGGGGACGTGGCGGTGGAAGATCACACCCCGGTCGACCTAGTTTTTCTCTGGCATCACCACCAGCCCGACTATCGCGCTCCACGCGACGGTGTGGCGCTGCTGCCCTGGGTGAGGCTTCACGCCACCAAGGACTACCTCGACATGGCGCGGCGGCTCGAGCGCCACCCGGGGCTCCACGCGGCATTCAATTTCGTGCCGTCGCTGCTCGACCAGATCGAGGACGCGGCGCTTGGAGCGCCCGATCTTCTGTTCGACCGGCTGGCGCGCGATCCCGCTTCGATGGCGGGTCAGGATCGTGAGGAGCTGATCGCCCGGCTGAGGATCGCGCCGCGGTGGGCCTTCGAGCGCTGGCCGGCGTATGCCGAGCTCTCACGCGCGCCGGATCCATCCATCGATGACGCGGTGCTGATCGGGCTCGAGACGTTCTTTCTGCTGGCGTGGCTCGATCCGTCGTTCCACGGCGAGCGCGAAGCCGCCGCCGCGAACGCAGCGCAGCCGCGGCCTTCTCTCGCACAGCGCGACGCGCTGCTCGCGCTCCACCATCGGCTGATCGGCGAGGTGATCGGCGCGTATCGCGCGCTCGCGGAGCACGGGCAGATCGAGCTCTCGATCTCACCCTACGATCACCCGATCCTGCCGCTGCTGATCGACACGCGCCATGCGCTTCGCGCGCGGAGCGACGCGGTTCTTCCGCGCGAGCCGTTCATCGCGCCCGAAGACGCCGAGGCGCAGGTGCGGCGCGCGATCGAACGACACTCGCGCGCGTTCGGAGGAACGCCGCGCGGGATGTGGCCGTCGGAGGGCTCGGTCTCCCCGGAGGTCGCGGCCATCGCCGCCCGCTGCGGCGTCCGCTGGATGGCGAGTGACGAAGGCGTGCTGTGGCGTTCGCTGCCCGCGGGAAATCGCGACCGCGAGGCGCTCTATCGCCCCTGGAATTTCGCGACCGCCGGGGGAGAGGTGGCGATGCTGTTCCGGGATCACGAGCTTTCGGATCGCATCGGGTTCGTCTACCAGCACTGGGGGGCCGGAGAGGCGGTCGCCGACCTGATCGACCGGCTGCGCCGGATCGGACGCGAGCATGCGGGATCCGTTCCGCCGCTGGTGTCGATCATCCTGGACGGCGAGAACTGCTGGGAACACTACCCGGAGGATGGCGGCCCGTTTCTCGATGCGCTTTACGATGCGCTCGACAGATCAGCCGACATCCGCACGCGCACGCCGTCCCAGGCGATCGCCGAGCGCACGCTCGAAACGCTTCCAGCGCTCCATACCGGCTCGTGGATCGACGGCGACTTTCACATCTGGGTCGGCAGTCACGAGAAGAATCGCGCCTGGGAACTGGTTGGATTGACGCGACGGGCCTTGGTTGACTCGGGCGCCACGCGTTCGAGCCATCCGGCGGCCTGGGAGGCGCTGGAGGCGGCCGAGGGCTCCGACTGGTTCTGGTGGTTCGGAGACGATCATTTCACGCCGGAGCGCTCGACCTTCGACCGGCTGTTCCGCGAACATCTTCAGGCCGCGCTCGAGCGTGCCGGGATTTCGATCCCCGGCGAACTGCGCCTTCCGGTGGGGCGCGATGGCCAGCGCGGGTCGGCGTCGGATCCGATCGGTCTGATCACGCCGGTGATCGACGGGCGCGAGAGCAGCTTCTATGAATGGCACGAAGCCGGATGCGTGGAGCGCGGCGCGGGAGGCTCGATGCACCGGGGCGCGGGGCGCGCACGCCGGCTCTTCTACGGGTTCGACGCCGAGGCGCTCTACCTGCGCCTCGATTTCGACGGGCCCATCCCTGATGTGATCGACATCGAATTCCTGGCTCCGCATGCCGGACGAGTTCGCGTCTCGGGCCTAGCGCCCGGTGCGGCTCGCGTCGACCGGATCGACGCTGAGGGGGGAACCGGGCCGCTCGAGGGAGCGCGCGCCGCTGGCGATCGCGTGATCGAGGTCGCGCTGCCGCTCGCGTCGCTCTCGATTCGCCCGGGAGACGAGGTCGGTTTCATGCTTCACGTGCTGGAGCACGGCCGTCCGGTCGAGAGCTTGCCCGACGATGGCGCCGTACGCTTGCGCCTCCGCGGTGGCGCGTTCGAAGGCGGGAGCTGGAGCGCGTGAGGCAGGAGGCATCGGATGAGCGGTGCGGGCCGGGTCTGGCGCGTCTTGGCATCGCGGCCTCGATCCGCTCGCATCCCTGAGCCTCCGTTTTTCCTTCACCGTGCCCACCGTGCGACCGCGGGCCTAGCGGTACTTCACCTTGAGCTGCCCGAAGCTCTCATGCTGCGCGGGCGTCGGGCCGCCACTGAACACGTTCTCAGCCAGCACCCATGGCCCGGCGACACTCGAGGCCGTACGGTTGAGGTACACGTTTCCGTTCGCGGCGTAGGCGACTTCCCAGCTACCACCGACGAGCGACTGCCCCGCTATCTGCGCGGTCGCGCTGGTGGCACCGAAGTGGTAGGCGAGTGCGAGCATCAAGATGCCTGCGCTGACGAAGAAGAACGTCCTTGCTCTCTGCATGACTGGCCTCCTCGACCTGGACCTTGTCCGCTGCACCATCGGACGGCGGGCCGCACCCCGCGTTCGTCCGCGATCACGACTGCGGGCCTACCGGTACTTCACCTTGAGTTGCCCGAAGCTCTCTCGCGTCGCGGGTGTCGGGCCTGTACCGGACCAGAAGTTGCCCATCAGCTCCAGCGGGCCTGGTGAGAAGCCCGGGCCGGGCATGTTTCGCCGGTAGACATCACCATTCCCCGTCAGGACGATGTAGTAGGTGCTATTTACTGCCGTGAACCCGCTCACCATGCTCCCTTGCTGCGCCGTCGCGCTCCCGGCTCCGAAGTGGTAGGCGAGTGCGAGCAGCAAGATCCCCGCGCATCCGTAGAAGAACGTCCTTGCTCTCTGCATGACTGGCCTCCTCGACCTAGACCTGTCCGCTGCACCGGGCACACTTCACCCGTCAAGTGAAGCGGGTGAAGTGCGCCCGGACCGCCCGTCCGGACCCCGCATCCACCGCGTTCCCGGTTTTATTCGGGAGCACCCGCAGGGGGGAGCTGAACTCCATGCCCCGCGGGGCTCCACGGTCACGAACCGTTCTGCGGTTCGCTCCCATCCAGCTCGGGACCGTAAACCCGTCTGGACGCCTTCGGGCGCTCCGCCGCGGCCCGTGCGCGTGCCAGGAGTTCATCCGGCCGCGTGCTCGGGCGACGATCACGGGTCGCCCAGTCCATCAGCTGCTGCTGCTCCGCGGCGCTCAGCACTCCGACTGCGCGCCGGTACTTGCTCTGCGAATACACCCGCGGCGGCCAGCTTGCAAGCCTTCGCCTTTGCGTGACACCGCAGTCCTCGAGATCGACCTCGCCGCCCTTCGCGATGTACTTCGACACGTAACCGGTCACGCGGCTGTTCTCCCGCACGCGCTCGATCCAGATAAAGCCGTGATGCCAGTGGTCGCGGGCGACGCGGTAGCGCAGCTCGCCGACGTTCGAGAGCAGGACGTGGAAGTGGAGCACGCCGCGCTGCTGGCGCTCGATGCCGAGCGCCCACACCAGGCCGTCCTGATCGAAGAAGCCGAGCGCGCGGCGCTCGAGATCCATGCGCGCGAGCCAGCGATCGAAGTACTTGCGCGCCTGCTCGGGGTGGATCGGATCCTTGAACGTGAGGGTGACGAACCAATCCCACTTCCAGCGCCCGAGGAGCTCGGCCCAGGCGCGCGGCAGGATCGCCGCGATCGGCTCGGGGCCGCCCCGGCGCTCAGGGGGCGATGTCGCATAAGATCTATTATGTCAACCTAAAACACTGGATGCCGCCGCCGAAACGTGAGTTCGGGGCCGCGGATGAATCCTGACGGGCGGCGGTCTGTGGTTCGCAGCGCCGTTGCGCGCTCGCCTGCCGGCCAGACCCTGGCGCTTTCAGCGCCTAACCGACGACGAAATTCAGCAGCTTGTCCGGCAGGTAGATGATCTTCCGAATCGGCGCGCCATCCAGGTGGCGGCGCACGCGCTGGTCGGCCAGCGCGGCGGCCTCGGCGGTTTCCTGATCGGCCCCGACTGGCAGTTCGATGGTTGAGCGCAGCTTGCCGTTGACCTGGACCGCCACGGTCGCCATGACCTGCGCCACCAGGGACTCGTCCCACGCCGGCCACGGCTGGTAGGCCACCGTCTCCTCGTGCCCGAGCCGGTTCCACAACTCTTCGCACAGATGCGGGGCGAACGGCGACAGGATCAGCACCAGCGGCTCGAGCATTGCTCGGGATCGGACGTCGTGCCTCTGGAGTTCGTTCACGCACGTCATCATCTGCGCGATCGCGGTGTTGAACTTGAGCGCTTCGAAATCCTCCGTGACCTTGCGGAGCGTGCGGTGCAGCGCGCGCCGCACTTCGATCGGGGCGTCGGTGGAATCGTCGGCGCGCAGCCGGCCTTCCTCATCCACGAACAGACGCCACACGCGGTCGAGGAAGCGCGTGATGCCTTCGACCCCCTGCGCGCTCCACGGCTTCGAAGCCTCGAGCGGACCCATGAACATCTCGTAGAGCCGCAGGGCGTCGGCTCCGAACGCGTCGATCATCTCGTCCGGGCTCACCACGTTGCCGCGCGACTTCGACATCTTCTGCCCGTCCTCGCCGAGGAGGGTGCCCTGGTGGATGAGCTTCAAGAACGGCTCAGGCGTGCTCACCACGCCGATGTCGAACAGCACCTTGTGCCAGAAGCGCGCATACAGCAGGTGGAGCACCGCGTGCTCGGCCCCGCCCACGTAGAGATCCACCGGCATCCAGTACTTCTCGAGCTTCGCGTCCACCAGCGTGTCGCGGTTGCGCGGATCGAGGAAGCGCAGGTAGTACCAGCACGAACCGGCCCACTGCGGCATGGTGTTGGTCTCGCGCCGCGCCGGGCGGCCGGTTTCGGGATCGGCCGTCTCGACCCACCCCCGGATGTTCGCGAGCGGGCTCTCCCCGCTCCCCGAGGGACGGAAATTCTCGGTTTCGGGCAGGCGCACCGGCAGCATCTGCTCGGGGACCGCGCGCGGCTCGCCCTCCACCCAGAGAATCGGGAACGGTTCGCCCCAGTAGCGCTGCCGCGAGAACAGCCAGTCGCGCAGCTTGTAATGGACCGAGCGGCGACCGAGGCCGCGCGATTCCAGCCACGACGTGATCTTCGGGATCGCGGCCGCCGGCGTGAACCCGTCGATCGAGAACGAGCGGTCGGGCGTGCTCGAGTTCACCAGAGTGCCGGACACATCGTCCACGAACGCGGCCTCTTCGACGTTCCCTCCCGCGACCACCTCGCGGATCGGGAGGCCGAACGCGCGCGCGAATTCCCAGTCGCGCGGATCGTGACCCGGGACCGCCATGATCGCGCCGGTTCCGTAACTCATGAGCACGTAGTCGGCGATCCAGACCGGCAGCTTCTCCCCGTTCACGGGATTGATCGCGTGGGCGCCGATTGGCACTCCGGTCTTCTCCTTCGAGAGCTCTGCGCGCTGCAGGTCGCTCTTGCGCGCCGCCGCCTCCCGATACGCACCGACTTCGGCCCTGCGCCCGGGATCGGTGAGCGCGTCGACCAGCGGGTGTTCGGGTGCGAGCACCATGTAGGTGGCGCCGAACAGCGTGTCGGGCCGGGTCGTGAAAATCCGCAGCTTCGCGTTCACGCCGTCGAGCGCGAACTCGACGTCGGCTCCCACCGAGCGTCCAATCCAGTTCTTCTGCATCTCGAGCGTGCTGTGCGGCCAGTCCACCAGCCGCAGATCCTCGAGCAGACGATCCGCGTAGGCGGTAATTTTCAACACCCACTGGCGCATCGGTTTTCGCACCACTTCGAATCCGCCGACCTCGCTCCTGCCGTCGACGATCTCCTCGTTCGCGAGCACCGTCCCCAGCTCCGGGCACCAGTTGACCGGCACTTCGGCCACGTAGGCCAGACCGCGCTCGAACAGGCGGAGGAAAATCCACTGCGTCCAGCGGTAGTAGTCGGGGTCGGTGGTGTCTACCTCGCGGCTCCAGTCGTACGAGAGCCCGATGCGCTTCATCTGGCGCCGGAAGGTCGCGATGTTCTGGGCGGTGGTGATGGCCGGGTGGACGCCGGTTCGGACCGCGTACTGCTCGGCCGGAAGCCCAAACGCGTCCCATCCGGTGCAGTGCAGCACGTTGAACCCGCGCATGCGCTGGTACCGGCACAGCATGTCGGTCGCGATGTAGCCCACGAGGTGGCCCACGTGGAGGCCAGAACCTGAAGGGTAAGGAAAGAAATCGAGGCAGTAGAACTTGGGACGCGGGGAGAAGTCCTCGGCGCGAAAGGTGCGCCGCTCTTCCCAGTACTTCTGCCAGCGCGGTTCGGTCTCGGCGAACGGGTATCGGCTCATGGTCTCCTGCGATCGGTTGGAAGACCGGCGAGATTACCCGCGCGCGCGAGCGATGTCACGCGGCGGGGACCCCTAGAGCAGCCCGGTTCAGCCGACTCCGCCCGCGCGCGGCTCGATTCAGGCGACTCCGCACACGTCGCGTGTCGCCTGCTCGAGCAACGCCACCACGTCCGCGCGCCCGCCCTTCCAGGCCGCCTCGGCCCGATAGACCGCATCCAGCGCCCGCACCAGATCCTCCGGCGAGCGGCGACGGCGCAGGAACTCGCTGGCCGTCGGATTGCGCTTCCAGCCCCCCATCGCTCCGCCCACCAGGTTCGAGAGCGCGAACAGGATCGATCCTTCGCCGACGCCGGCGGCCAGCAGCCGTCCGAGTCTCTGTCCCGCGAGAGCCGGATCACCGCCGGCGACCGCCGCCAGAAAATCGGGCAGCTCGGCACCCAGCGCGGGCCGCAGGATCTGGGCGACGTCGGCGGCGGTGGCGGATCTCCGCTCGCCGATCCAGGTCACGAGCCGCGACAGCTCGCTGAAGAAAGCGAGGGCGTCGCCCCCGCTGGCGTCCGCCAGCGATTCGAGCACGCCGTCCTCGGCTTCGATCAATCGTTCCTCGAGCTTGATCGCGCCCCACGCCACCAGATCGCGCCGCGCGGGCGGCATCGCGATCACGCAGATCGCGCAGGCGGCGCGCAGCGGCTCGAGCGATTTGCGGGGCTGCTCGGCCGCGGATTCGACCAGCACCAGCGTCGATTCTCCGGCCGGCATCGCCAGCCCCAGGGCGAGGCTCGCCACCTTCTTGTCGCTGCGGCCCAGGTCCTGGATGTCGAGCACGACGATCAGATCGCGCGGGCTGAACAGCGACGCGCCCTGGTAGAGCGCGAGGATCTCCTCCACGCCGCTCTCGGCGGCGCGCAGCACGCGCGCCGTGGGCGATTCCGGCGAGAGAGCCGCCCATGCGCCCCGGAGCGTGGCGAGCAGTTCGGTCTTGAGCGCTTCGCTCGGTCCCTCAAGGTAGAGCGTCGAGGGCAACGTCCCCCGCCGGATCCGGCGCGCGATCTCGAGCGGGTCGGTGGGCGCCGCGGCCCGGGCCGCGGGTCGGCCGGCCGCGCGGGCGCGGACCGGCGGCCGGGCCGCGGTGTCCTCGCCGCCGGGCGCCGGAGCGCCCGGGCGGCTACCAGCCCTGGACCGATCGGGTGAGGATTTCATCGGCGATCTTCACCAGGGCCAGCTTGCGGCCGTCGAGCTCGGTGTGCGCGGTCTGGCCGGGGACGTCCTGCACGTAGTAGTTCGAATACTTGACGAGGTTAGCGTCGCTCCACAGTTCGCGGTTCTTCACCTGATCCTTGAACACCACCGACACCGCGATCGTGACGCGATATTCCTGGGCCAGGCTCTGGGGCGAGATCCCGAACACCGAATTCCGGTAGAGCGTGATGCGGCCGCGCAACACGCAGTCGGCCGAACGCTCGTCCACCACCCTCAGGTGGTTGTCGGACACGAACCGCTGCACGATCACGTCGGTGAGATCCTGCTCCAGCGTGTACTCGTTGGTGCCGTTCTCGAATACCGGGATCGCCACGGTCTTCAGGTGGGGCGGGAGCGCCGCGGTGCTCGTGGTGTAGGCACACGAGCCCACGCCGAGAGCGGCGACGGCGAACAGCGCGACCAGGCTCGGCGTGAGAGAGTTCAAGGACGGTGGCCTATCCCGATGGCGTGGACTCGTTCTCCGACTGAAGCTCGTAGAGCTTCATTCGGTAGCGGAGCTTGTCGCGCTTGAGCTGGAGCAGCTCCGCGGTGCGACTCTGATTCCACTTGGTAGCATACGACGCGTGCAGAATCAAGGCTCGCTCCAGCTCCTCGACCAGCGCTTCGAACGAAACGCCGGCCGCCGGCAGAGCTCCGCCCAGCAGCTCGTCGATCCGCTGCCCGAGCGTGCTGTCGGCGGCGGGACGCCCCCTGGAGGCGAGCTTCAGCTGCCGGGGCTCGAGCACCTCGGCGTTCTCCAGCAGCACCGTGCGCTCGAACAGATTGCGCAGCTCGCGGATGTTGCCCGGCCACGGATAATCCGTGAGCAGACGCTCGGCGTCGGGCGAGATGTCACGGAACGGCTTCTTGAACTGGCGGGCGAAGCGATCCATGAACAGTCGCGAGAGCGGCAGGATGTCCTCGCGCCGCTCGCGCAGCGGCGGGACGTAGAGCGGCACGACCTTGAGGCGATAATAGAGATCCTCGCGGAACCCCCCGTCCTGCACCCGGCGCTCGAGGTCCTGATTCGTGGCCGAGATGACGCGCAGGTTGACGCTGATGTCCTTGGTGCCGCCGACGCGCTTGAACGTGCGTCGCTCCAGGACGCGCAGCAGCTTGACCTGCAGCATCGGCGCCATCTCCCCGATCTCGTCCAGGAACAGCGTGCCGCCGCTCGCGATCTCCATCAGGCCGAGTTTCTGCGTGCGCGCGTCGGTGAACGCGCCCTTCTCGTGGCCGAACAGCTCGCTTTCGAGCAGCTCGCCGGGGATCGCGGCGCAGTTGATCTCGACGAACGGCTTGTCGTGCCGCGCGCTCATGCGATGGATGAGGTTCGCGAAATACTCCTTGCCGGTGCCGCTCTCGCCCTCGATCAGCACGCTCGTGGTGTCGCCGCGCGCGACCTGCTCCGCGATCGCGTACGCCTCCTGCATCGCGGGGCTGCTCGAGTGCAGAAAATCCTCGTCGGCGAACGCGTGGTGGCGCAGCCGGCGCAGCTCGAGCCACAGCTTCTGCGATTCGAGCGCGCGCGCCACCAGTGCCAGCAGCTCCTCGTTCTGAAACGGTTTCTTGACGAACCAGAACGCCCCGGCGCTCATCGCCTCGACCGCGGTCTCGAGTTCGCCGAACGCGGTCATCAGGATCACGCCGACCTCGGGCTGGATCCGCTTGATCTCGCGCAGCAGTTCGAGCCCGGTGCCGTCCGGCAGCTTGAGATCGAGGATCGCGACGTCGGGCATGTCCTCATCGAGCGCCTGCCGGCTCTCGCGCACCGAGCCGGTCACCCGCACGGTGTAGCCTTCGTCCTCGAGCGCGTGGCTGACGAAGTGACGGATCGAGTCCTGGTCGTCGACCACCAGGATATTGGCCTTGCTCATGAGTTTCCTCCGCGGGGCTCGAGCGGCAGGTCGAGCAGGAAAACCGTGCCCTGCCCGGGCTCGCTCTGGACCGTCAGGGCGCCGTGATGGCGTTTGACGATGTCGTGGGTGATGTAGAGACCGAGCCCGGTGCCTCCGGGCTTGGTCGTGAAAAACGGTTCGAACAGGGTCAGCAGGTGCTCGGGTTCGATCCCGCACCCCCGATCTTCGACTCTCAGTCTGGCGCCGGCGGGAGAACGGGCGCGGCCCTTGTGCCGCTCCGCAAACGATGCGGTGATCGAGATCCGCACCACGCCGCCCGCGGGCGAGGCCTCGATCGCGTTCTTGAGCAGGTTGATCACGACCTGCTCGAACTGATCCGGGTCGTGGGGCACCGCCGGAAGGCGGGCCGCCACCTCCAGCCGGAATTCCACGCCGCGCTCGGCCGCCATGGCCTCGAGGATCTGCATCGCGCGTCGCACCGTCTCTTCGAGCGGCGCGGTCCGTAGCTGCAGCCCGCGCGGGTGCGTGATGTCGAACAGGTCCTGCACGATGCGGTCGAGGCGCCGGATCTCGCTCAGGATGAACGTCAGGTGTTCGCGCTGCGGCCCGCTGTCCTCGAGGCTGCGCGACAGGTATTGAACGCCGGCCGCGATCCCGGTCAGGGGGTTGCGGATCTCGTGCGCCACGCTGGACGTGAAGCGTCCGAGCGCGGCCAGGCGGTCGAGCTGGCGGGCCTGCTCCTCGGCCCGCCTGAGCGGCGTCAGGTCCACGAACGTCGCGATCGCGCCGTAGACGCTGCCGCGCTCGTTGCGCAGCAGCGAAGTCGTGAAGCTCACCGGCACCGGCAGACCGTCACGCGCCCGCAGATGGGTCTCCTCGCGCAGCGCTTCGCGGCCCTGCTCGAGCGCGGCGTGCAACAGCTCTTCACCATCGGGCCCGAACGTCTCGCCGAACGGCCGGCCCAGCACTTCGCTCTCAGGCCAGCCGAGCAGCGTCTCGGCCGCGCGATTCATGGCGAGGATCTCGCCGCGCATGTTCACCGCCGCGAGTCCGCTCGCCATGCTGTCGAGCAGGTGTTCACGGAAGCCTTCGCTCTCGCGCAGGTCCTGGACCAGCCGCGCGTTCTCGACCATCGGCGCGACCGAGAGCGCGATCGATTCGATACGCGTCACGTCACCGGCCTGAAACGCGGGGGCGCCCATCTCGCGCGCCACGCCCAGCACCCCCAGCATCGGCATCAGCTCGCACGACAGGCAGTGGCGTTGTCGCTCCTCACGCTCGGCGGCCCAGCGTTCGGCGTCCGGCCCGGGGGGCGGAGCGATCAGGAACGGGTCTCCGATCATGCAGCGCCCGCCGCACAACTCGTGCGGTTCGGTCGCGGGCAGCACGACGTGGCTCCTCTGGAGGGGCACGCACACCATGCCCTGGATGTGGGTCAGCACGTCCAGCAGCGCGTGACCGTCGGGCAATTGCGCCGGTGTGTGACGCCGCGCGCCGTGCTGCGTGACGGTGCGGTTGAGCCACACGGCGCGCGCCAGCGCTCCGGCGTCTCCCGTGAGTGGCAGTTCGAACGAGAGGCTGTGCTCTCGTTCTCCCACGCGACGCGTCCAGGCCCCCTTCAGGGAACCGGCCTCGCGGTCGAGCAGCAGCAGTGCGACGTTCGAGAATCCGAACGCGCGACACAGGTATCGGGTGACGGTGCGAGTGGCCTCTCCCGCGTCGGCCGTCGCGGTGAGATGGCTCGCGACTTCGCGCAGCGAGACCAGCTGAACGTTGGTCTCGATCAGCCGGCGGTGGCTGTGCTCGAGCTCCTCGACCAGCTCGCGCAGCGTGTCGAGCAGGATGCCGGATTGCCCGGGATCGGGCGCCACGTGCGCATCGGTGCGCTGGGACAGGCCCCGCACTTCATCGACCCGGCGCAGCAGATCGCGCACGGCTTCAGGCAGCGGTGTGGACATGGAACCTGGATCCGCGACGGCTCAGGGCGTGCCGTCGCGTGGCCGGAATCACATCACCGGCGCGCCGTCCCGGGCGGGTGGGGTTCGGGCGCGCCGTGGGAAACAGGGGCTACAGGTCGGTGAACTCCCGGACCGAAGCCGCGACGTAGCGGATCTGGTCCTCGCTGAGTTCGGGGTAGATGGGAAGCGCCAGGGTCTCGTTCGCGGCGGCCTCGGACTGCGGCATGTCACCGGCCCTGTGGCCCAGCATCGCGAAGCACTTCTGCAGGTGGAGCGGGACCGGGTAATAGATCTCGGTGCCGATGCCGCGCTCGCTCAGGTGCTTGCGCAGCTCGTCGCGCTTCGCCACCCGGATCGCGTACTGGTTGTAGATGTGGCGCGCGCGTGGGTCGTGATACGGACGCGCCACGCGGGAGCCCTCGAACAACGGGTCGTAGAGCGCGGCGTTGCGCGCGCGCGCTTCGCTCCAGCGGTCCAGATGCCGCAGTTTGACCCTGAGAATCGCGGCCTGCAGCGCGTCAAGCCGTGAATTCGTGCCCACCACCGAGTGGTAGTACTTGGGGCGGGCGCCGTGCTCGCGCAGCAGCCGCAGCTTCTCGGCATGCTCGGGATTCTGCGTGACGATCATGCCGCCATCGCCCGCGCCGCCCAGGTTCTTGGACGGAAAGAACGAGAAGCAGCCGAAGTCGGACATCGACCCGGCGCGCCTGCCCTCCCACTCGGATCCGATCGCCTGCGCGGCATCTTCGATCAGAAACACGCGGTGCTGGTCGCAGATCGCGCGGATCGCGGTCATGTCGGCGCACTGCCCGAACAGGTGGACCGCCATCACCGCCTTGGTGCGCGGCGTGAATGCCGCCTCGAGCCGGTGGGGATCGAGGTTGTAGGTGCGCGGGTCGATGTCCACGAACACCGGCGTGGCGCCGTGGTTCGCGATGGTTCCGGCGCTCGCGAAGAACGAATACGCGCTGGTGATCACTTCGTCGCCGGGCCCCACGCCGAGCGCCCAGAGCGAGAGCAGCAGCGCGTCGGTGCCGGAGGCGCACGCGATTCCGTGCGCGGACTGCGAATAGCGCGCCACTTCCTCTTCGAGCGAACTCACTTCGGGTCCGCCGATGAACCGGGCGCTCTCCATGACCGAGCGCACCGCGGCATCGACGTCGGCGCGGATGTCGGCGTACTGCGCCTTGAGATCGAGCAGCGGCACGTTCATCGAGGCGCGGGTGGGAACGGCGGACATGGCGGATCCTTTCGCGAATGCGGGGCCTAGGAGTCGACCCAGCCCTGGTTCTCGAGCAGTTGTTCGACCGGGACGTCGCGCCACACTCGCGCCGGGGCCCCGACCACGATCTTGCGGGCCGGGACGTCGCGCGTCACCACCGACCCGGCGGCGACCAGGCCGTCCTCCCCCACCACGATGCCGGGCAGCGTCACGCTTCCGGCTCCGATGCGTCCGCCCTTGCGAACCGTGACGCCCTTGAAGTGTTTGAAGCGCTCCGGGGTGCGTCCGACGAAATTGTCGTTCGAGGTCACCACCCCGGGCGCGATGAAGACGCGATCCTCGAGCGTGGAGTACGCGCACAGGTAGCTTTCGCTCTCGAGCTTGCAGAAGCGTCCGATGGTGCAGAAGTTCTCGACCGTGACTCCGCGGCCGACGATGGTGCCGCGGCCGATCGTGACGTTCTCGCGCACCGTGCTGAGATCGGCCATCAGCACCGTGGCTTCGATCGGGGCGCCGCGGTAGAGCACCACCCCGGTGCCTACGATGCAGGTGTCCCCGACCGTGAGCGGCGGCAATTCCTGGTCCCTGGTGGTCGCGGAATTCGCGGCCTTCATGGGTCGCTTGCCGAGCGTCGCGTGATCGTCGATCCGCACGTCGTTGCCGATCACGCTGCCGTCGTGGATGACGACACAGTTCCCCATCCGGCAGCCGGTGCCGATGCGCACGCCTTCACCGATCACGCAGCCCGCTCCGTGGGTGGAGCCGGCGCCGAGCGAGGCGCTCACGTGGATGACGCTGCTCACGCCACCTCCTGCTTGAGCGAGGCGAGCGCCACCGGCGCCCCGCCGCGCTCGAGTGAGGCCTGAGCCGCCGCCAGCACCTTGACGACGCGCAGCCCATCGGCGCCGTCGGTGAGCGGAGCGCGGCGCTCGCGCACGCAGTCCACGAAGTGCTGGCACTCGATGCGCAGCGGTTCCTGAAGCGAGATCTTCGGAATCAGGATGTCGCCGCTGCGCACCGTGAGCGCGTCGCCGTAGGGCACGATCTGCCCGGCGCGGTCCACGCCTTTGTCGTAGACGCGGATTTTTTCGCTCGCTTCCATGTCGTCGAACACCACCATCTTCTGGCTGCCCACGACCGTGATCTTGCGCAGCTTGTGCGGGTCGAGCCACGAGACGTGGACGTGCGCGAGCCTGCCGCCCGGAAACCGCAGGTCCACGAACACCACGTCCTCGACGCGGCTCTGCAGGAAAGCCGACCCGCGCGCCACGACGTCGATCGGTTCGCCGCCCAGCAGATGGAGGATGACGGAAAGGTCGTGCGGCGCGAAGCTCCACAACGCGTTCTCGTCCTTGCGCACCTTTCCGAGATTCACGCGCTGGGAATAGATGTAGTAGAGATCGCCGAGTTCGCCGCCGTCCACCATGCGCTTCAGGTACTGGATGGCGGGATGGTGGATCAGGAGGTGGCCGACCATCAGGATGCGGTTCTTCTCGCGCGCGAGGCGGACCAGCTCCTCGGCGTGATCCACACGCAGCGTCAGCGGTTTCTCGACGTAGACATCCTTGCCGGCTTCGAGCGCCAGCCGGGCGAGCGGGTAGTGGCTGATCGCGGAGGAGGAGACCACCACCGCCTGCACGTCGTCGGATTCCGCGATCTCGCGGGCGTCGTCGACCGTGCGGGCTTCGGGATACTGCGCCCCGGTCTGCGCCAGACGCAGGGGGTCGGAATCGCACAGTGCGGCGAGCCGCGCGCCCTTCGCGTTCGCGAAGTTGCGCACCAGATTCGCGCCCCAGTCTCCGGTCCCCACCACCGCGATTCCAATCGATTCCGACACCCGAAATCCTCCGCCGCGTCCGTTCGATCATTCCCGGACGCATTTCTCTCGTTCGGGCGGCGGAGTCTAGCAGCCGCCCGAACCGAGGGTCAACGAAGCCACCACCGCGCGTCGCATGAACGCTCGCGCGCTGCCCACCCCACGTTCATGCGACGCTCAAGGCGCGCCCGGGTCCGGTTCATGCCGCCTGATCCTGAGCCATCTCCACTCGATTTCGGCCCTGCTGCTTCGCGCGATAGAGCGCGCGATCGGCCGCCTGGATGAGGCCGTTTCCATCCGCCGCGTCGCGCGGGAACAGGCCCACGCCGACACTCACCGTGATGCTTCCCCGCGCCGCGAGCGGGAACGCGTGAGTGGAGACGCTCGCCCGCACCCGTTCACCCACCGTGATCGCTCCATCGACTCCGGTCTGCGGCAGGATGATCGTGAATTCGTCGCCGCCGTATTTCGCCACCAGGTCGAACGATCGCACCTGCTCGGACAGCAGTCCGGCGATTTCCTTGAGCAGGAAACTGCCGCGCAGATGGCCATGCCGGTCGTTGTAGGTCTTGAGATTATCCACGTCGATCATGAGCAGCGAAAGCTCCTGGTGAAAGCGGCCCGCGCGCTTGACCTCGCGCCGGAGCGCGGTCTTCAGGAAGCGATAGTTGTAGACCTGGGTCAGGTCGTCGGTGACGGCGAGGCGCTCGACGTTTTCGGCGAGGCGCTGATTCTCGATCGAGGCGCCGGCCCACGCCGCGAGCAGCGCCAGCCCGTGGAGCACTCCCGCCGCGAACTCCTGCGCTCCGCGACGACGGAACACCGCGATGTAGCCCGGGGCCTGATCGCGCAGTCGGACCGGCATGTAGATGGCCGGCCCGGCCTCGAGTCCGGGACAGGCGTCGAGTGGCGAGAAGCGGGTGTCCGCCGCGAAGTCCGGGACGATCAGCGGCTGGCCCGCGCGCATCCCGAGGCGCGCGAACTCGCTCCCGGGGGCGGTTGCGACCGCGCTCGCGGCGCCGCGCGCCTTGCGCATCATGACGTGACGCACGATCTGGCGGCCGTTCGCCAGCATCACGACTGCGCCGTCGCTGTCGGTGAGAAGCAGCGCGGATTGCAGCCACTGCTCGATCAGACCCGGGCGCGAACGCGGCGCGGACCTCGAGGAGAGCTCGAGCAGGTGTTCGAGGAGTGACTCACGGCTGACCATCGGAGAGGTCCGTGGTGGCGGTTCAACGCAAGGAATCCCAATCTACTACGCAATGCGCATGCCACCGGAACCGGGTCACGTTCTATCGCACCGGAGGGCGCCGTAATCCCGCGAGCAGAATGCCGGTGCGGACGCCGAAACCGACGATCCCGCCAAGGAACAGGGCCAGCAGACCGCGCCGCTGCCAGAGCGGAAGCGGAAGGTCACCTCCGGCGCCGAGGAACACGCCGAGGCCGTAGATCAAGGCCGCGAGGACCGCCGCCGAGGTTGCGAGCCGGGCCCACGCCCACCCCCGCCCTTCCGACTCCCGTCTGTACTGCCTTTGGGGCATTTCGCTAGTCCCACCCGGCCCCGGCATCGCATTTCGCAATGCCGCCTCGGACGCCAGACTCCGCTCTTCCCGGACTCCGATGCGAGCAGCGGACAGGATCTGGCCGACCGGACTCGACGCGCGGGCAACCCACAGCCGGGACGCGCCCAGCAGGAAAGCGCGACGTCCCGTGATTTCGAATCGGGCCTCCTCGAGGTCGCGCTCGAATTCGGGCCCGGCGCCGAATTCGAAGATTGAGCGGCTGAGGTACTGGTACGCGCTCGGGTCGCTCGAGAGCCGGCCCGCGAACGGAATCACGTGCCGCACGTGGAACGCGTGGAGCGTGGCGAACCATCCCGGGGCGGGCGCCGTCGCCTCGAGCACCGCGAGCGTCCCGCCCGGCTTGAGCACGCGCGCGATCTCGGCCAGTGCCCCGCCGCGTGGGCGCAGGTTGCGCACGCCGAACGCGACCGTGACGGCGTCGAGGCTCGCGTCTTTCAGGGGTAGCCGGAAAGCGTCGGCGGCCGCCAGGCGCGGCGCCCATCCCCCGCGATCGATCCGAGCCAGAGCGTCCTCGAGCATGCGCAGGCTCACGTCCATGCCGAGCACGATGCGTCCCGGCCTGCGCAGCCCCGGCAGCGAGACTCCGTTCCCCGAGCACAGGTCGAGCACGATGCGCGCATCGCACGGCACCGCGCGCCACATCGCGGCCCGCCATGCCTGATCCTGTCCCAGCGTCATCATGCGGTTCAGGAGGTCGTAGCGGTCCGGCAGGGAATCGAACATGTCGGCCATCTCGCGCGCGGCGCGCGGACGGAATCGCCCGGCGTGCGGCAACCGGGAGGGCTCGAGACGTTCGTTCGGTGCGGGATCGGACATGCGGTCGGCGCCCTTCTCGAGGGCGCCGCGGGAAGTGTGGTGCGCCCGACAGGAATCGAACCTGTAACCTTTAGCTCCGGAGGCTAACGCTCTATCCAATTGAGCTACGGGCGCAAGAACTCACTACACTCAGGGCAGCAGGACCATTTTCTTCTGACTGCGGAACCTCCCGGCCTCGATTCGGTAGAGATAAACCCCCGGACGGATCAGATTCCCGCTCTCGCCCCTTCCATCCCACGCCACCGACCAGCGGCCGGCCTCATAGGACTCGTCGGCGACTCGGCGGATACGGCGCCCCTGCATGTCGAATATTTCCAGGCGCACATGCGCGGAACCTGGCAGGTCGAAGCGAATCGTCGTGGACCGCCCGAACGGGTTGGGACGATTCTGGAGAAGAGCGAATGCCAGCGGAGGTGGCCCGGCCACTTCCTGCTGCCGCCCGAGCCTGATATTGTTCGGTGCCGACGGCGCTTGCACAGCGATCCACCAGTCCGCCGCGCTCTCCGACATCGAGTCAACCAGCGAGTACTCGAATATTAGGCTATCGCCAACGACAACATCTGCCAGCGCAATGCCGACGCTATCGACAGAAACGGTGCCGACCCGGCTGCTGTGAGCCGAAGTGAGCGCATAGTTCTGTAGGGTATCGCCCGAAAGAACCCGGACCGAGGGTGCTACCCCCACCGGCTGGTAACCACCGCTCAAGAGCAACCGCTCTGCAGAATCCTGGTATCCGGCAATCCCCGCCATGGCGGGCAGCCTCTTCGAGCGGAGTTCCGCCCTGTCCATCCAGCCACCGTCAGGCCCTGGCACCTGCCATGAAACGCTTCTGTCCGTGACTTGGCCAGAATCGACCTGACTGGCGACCCAGTAGATTCTCCATCGCACAACGCTCGCCGCCCGCTCCTGCTCTGCCGCCAATTGCATGCGCACGTCTGGAGCGGTGGTGCCAGTAGAATCCGCGCTCGCAGGTCTACTCCCAAGCGCGCGCGTCGCACTTCCTGCACCCCCGCTCCGTGGCGAGCCCGCCGCTGAAGAACCGGGAGCACCACCTGCCGGCGCGGCGTTCGCAAATCCGCCGCCGCCCAAACACATCGTCTTGCACGAAGGCACCGTGCTCATCGGGGAGAAATTGCCCCGCTCATCCAGTGTCCTGACAGCAAAGTAGTACGTACGACAGCTGCTCAACCCACTAACCTCAGCGGATTCCCAGTTTCCAGCCACCTGCGGTGTCAGGCTTGGGCCGCCAGACGTGGTGCCGAAGTTGCTCGCAGTGATCTGTGAAGTGGAGTAGCGGAGGTCGTACGCGAAGGCTCGTCCCACGTTGCCGTCGTCCCCGGGTGCCTGCCAGGTCAGAATGACGCTACTGGGAGAGATCGCGTCAATTTGCAGATCGACGGCAGCCGGGGCGATCCCATCCCGCACAAAGATCGCGCTGTCCGACGCATCCTTGCCGGCCTCCATTCCAGCAACGCCTGCTTGATAGGTGCCGGCCGTGTGCATGACCTCGATCTTGCACTGCTGACACGTATCGAGACCGGCGGGCACCGAAACTGTTGCGCGGCCGGTGTCGGGCAGTGCGTGAGCGAGCGGAACCTTCCAAGCCGCCGAGCCCGAGAGAGCGGAAAGCTCCACCTTGCTGGAGTCACCGTAGCCGCGCTGCCAAGTCACGGTCGCTGTCTGCCCAGTGGTCCACTGCTCGCCGCCATTCGGTGACAGCACAATTCGGACTCCGGCATGGCCCAAGTGGCTCTGGTACACATTCGGATCCCCATACACCGAACTTTCGTTATTCAACTGGTGACAGAGCCATCCACCGTTGTGCCCGAGCGCAACGTAGTCCCAGTATGCCTTATCGAACCGATCAACCGACCCAACGACGCGGGCATCGAGGTCTACACTCCTTATGAAAAATCGCAACGTGGAGTCAACTTGAGCTCCGGCCAAGAACACCCGCAGGTCGAT
Source organism: Candidatus Eiseniibacteriota bacterium (assembly GCA_016178685.1). Lineage (GTDB taxonomy): Bacteria > Eisenbacteria > RBG-16-71-46 > RBG-16-71-46 > RBG-16-71-46 > JACOSU01. The sequence continues at coordinate 23,604 of JACOSU010000184.1, forward strand.
CCAACCGCACCCGGAAAAGCGTCGGGCAACGAAGTGCGCTGTTTGGGATGCGGCGTCCCACAGGCTCGGGCGCAACGTATCCCCATAAGCATCCGCTCGGGAGACGGCGTCCCACATCCTGACGTCACGCACACCTACCGGTTCAAGTGTGCCCCCGGCGCTTTGCGCAGTGCCTGGAATTCGCACTGCATACATGGCGGGCAGCGTTGTTCCGATCGCCTGTGCGCTGAAGACTCGCAGGTCGAAAGCGAGCGAGTCCATGTCCCCCGCCGGGCAATACGCTCGCGTTGCCGACGGACCGCTGATCCATACATCATGAGAATAATCGTAATACAAAGTGGCACACCAGTACGGCTTTTGCACTGTCACCGTGCCGACGTAGCTAGCCGGAGTTCGCCCGATGTTCGTGTAGCTCCCGAACGTACTCATTGATAGCGCGTGCTCTCGTAGCCATGGCTGTTCGGCAATCGCTTTCACAACGGCGTTATAGGCAATTCGAGCAACTGATGTGTGCCAGGGTAGTGCCGCATCACTCCGAGCAGCGAGCAGGTATCTGTCCAGCTCTCGGTAACGAAAGTCCATTCCTCCATCCATCTGTGCGACGCTCGCGGCAATGTTCGTTCCATTGCTTGGACCAAACATGTACTGCTCAACAAGGGGGCGGCTTGACAAGCATCCATTGGCGGACGACGCGGAGCGGCCCTGCCAGGTCGCGTGTATGTCACATCCAGGAAACCACGCCACGACGCGCTGCGCCACACCCACGTTGGTCGGGTCGCAATACATGAAGTTGCCGGGCGCGGCCCAAAGCCCTGTGATTCCACCACAGCCAAATATTTCCCGAACGCCGTGCTTCGCTTGATTCACAAACGCCGCGATCCGATCGGGCGAATACACAGCCGGATAACTCGCTCCATTCAGCACCGGCAAGGCCGCGTATCCGATGTGTGCGAACGTGCTATCGGCGTATTTCATGAGCGAGCCATTGGCAGAGTCTTCGTACGCTTCGCTGGTGGCGTTGAAAAGTGCCCCGCGTAGGAACATCACCCGTCGCAGGGGATCAACGAAGAGGCCAGCATTGAACTCATGCGCGTAGGTCGCAGCGAGAGACGCCTCGCTCTGTGACACCGCCGGTATCCGTGATATGGGACCGTCAGGAATACCGTCTCCTTGGCCCTGCGGACCATCAAGATCATAGAGAAGATCATCGGAGCGACAGATGGTCCTTCCGCAGCCGGCCGCCAAATCCGAATCCGCTGCAGTCGAGAATGAGGCCGTGGTTGGATTTGGATCCTGCATTTCACCGACGATGTAGACCTCAGGGCCAGGGGATACGGGATAGAAGCCCCCGCAGCCCCAGTCCGGATGCGCACCATTTGCGCCAGGATTGCCGCAGTCGTTGCAGTTGCAGTAGTTATTCCAAGCGATATTGGCAGCAATGGTCGTGCGAAGCGACTCGCGGCAGGCCGTCACGCTGCTGTTTGCTCCAATGATCAGCCGGATCTTCTTTCCCTCAGTGACGCCAGCATCCCTCTGAATTTGGCTAAAGATAGTGTCTCCAAGGCTGTGCTGCGTAGCATAGACGACGATATCGGCGGCATAGGTGTTTGCGACGGGGGCGACCACTGCGACCGCAGCGTCTGTCGTGACACCGATCGTCGTGTCTATGGGGGTGGGCGGCCAGAGGGTGTCCGTGGCTTGCGGCCCCGGGACGTACCGCGTATCCCAATGGGTCGGGCGGTTCCCTCGGGAGAACATGCCCGAGGACGCGACCCTGCCCCGGCCATCGTATTCGAGCCAATCGAAATAATTGACACTGCTGCTGACCGTAGCCATGTATGGTGCGACTACGTTCGGCCCGCCCCGAGGGGCGAAAGCCGTAACGATCGCCGGGTTGCTGGGATAATCCTCGGCCGCGGTGTAGCCTCGCAGTACAAGGGAGTCGGTGAAGGTCTCGCCTTCACTCAGGCAGTAGGCGGTATTGTCGAAGGCTCCGAACTCGAGAAAATGCGAGGCAAGATTTACGCCTTCCTCCTCGTAGATGGCCTGTTGAATCGCGTGCGCTTCCGATTTCGCAGCGTCTGATCCAGCAATGCAAAGTTCATGGCCTAAATCTGAACTGATCGGGCACGCCTCCGTCAGCACAGCCTTTACGCTGTTGTTTCGCAAAACGTCAAGAGAATTGAAGTAGCAGCACCCATTCCACTCGCCATTCACCCACGTGCCGTTCGCCGTCATACACAGCGGGCCACAGTTATACCCCTTCGCAAACCACGCGCACAGATTCGACTGTACCTTCGTTGCGAAGTCTCTTGATTGCTGGGCATAGGGTCCCTGCGGGGCCGGCTGTAAGTCCCCGTTGAGCAGGTCACGGGGGTCGTTCGTGTCTTCCCACACGACGAAGGACTTCAGGCTTGCTCCTACGCCGTCGTGATGAATGGATATATACGAGGAAGCAGTGGATGTCCAGGCCGACGCGAGGCGCTTCTCCCAAGCTATGTTATTGTCATCCTTGCGGGTGAGCAGGATCACTATATTGGGGTCCCAATCGAACGCCGCCTTGATTTCGTTCGCCACGTTGAGGCATGCCACAGCCTCATGATAGCCACCGTCTGACGCGCCTAACCAGCTTCCGCCGCTGGTCAGCCCGTGGCCGGGGTCGATGACGACAAACTTGGTTTGGGCGTTCGCCTGTCGTGCGCAGAGGGGGGTAGCGAAAATTGCGACGCAATACAGGCTAGCGCGCAGCGACCGTGAACGTGCCGACATGCACACTCCTCGTCTTCGGGTCTGTGTACGCCAGGTACTGGGAATGCGGGGCGAGGAATGGGAAGGTGCCGCAAGGGATGCCTTGCACTGTAGTAACGTGTCCGCCGCACGCGTCGGTGGCGATAACTGTGGAGGTGAGCACCTCCCAATCAGAGTCAGTTTCGAGGAATCCAACTACGGTTGCACCATCACTTGAAATCGATGTCGCGACGAAGTCCGTGAGCACTCCGGTCCTAGGGAACTCGCAGACGAGTGCGCCATCAGCGTCCAGTATGGCATTGTGTTCTCCGCGGTGCTCGTAGTTTACCAGGAAGCGAGTTCCGCTGGCGAAGCCGCCTCCCACAAAGATGTTCGCGCCCCCAAGTCGCGCGGTGGCGCTAATCAGCGGCACCTCGGTGTCGGTCGCCTCGTCCAACCGCACGAGGTACCTATCTGCATTGGAATCCAGGGCGGACAGAAGGACATGTTGGGGAGCAACGGCGCTCATTGGTGCGGCGATGCCGTGTCCTAGTGATGCGCTGCGGGGACCCTCGTGCGTCAGGTGCCGCGAAGGGCCGCTACCCCAGACGTGAATCGTGTTTGAGCGCGTCCAAAGGAGAGTCACGGCCCCCTCTGCAGGCAAGGTCGCAACGACGGTCCCGTCCTCGATAGCGACGACTCTTATGCTATCCCCTTGGTTAGTGGCCGGCGAACGCAGTTTAGCGCCTACCATCGTCCCGTCCGGCGACCATACAAGCTTACGAACATTCCCCGGCAAGACTAGCCGCGGTTGCTCGTGCGGCGAGTCGCAGTCCAGGATGAACAGCCCGGCAGGGCGTATGAGGGCAAGGTGGTGGCCGTCTGGTGACCACGCCTGTTCATAGGGCAGGAGGAAGCCGGATAGGGCTGCCAATTCAGTGAAGGTCGCCTGACTTGTGTCCGGTGGCGCCGGTTCGTCGTGAGCGGTCGAAGTTTCAGCGCATACGCATGCTATGAGCCCAAAGACGACGGGCAGAACCAACCGGCGCAGCCTGCATTCTCGGCGTGGCATTCGTGTCCTCCTGCGATTCAAACCGTTTATAGCACAGAGCGAGTGAGCGCGTCACGCGAGCCGCGGAGCTGCGGAGCGCGCACCCGCAGCACTTCGGTCACGTCCTTGTCCCCGCGCCCCGAGAGATTGACCACCACGCGCGCGTCCTTCCCGAGTTTCCTTCCCTCGCGCAGCACCCAGGCGATCGCGTGCGCGCTCTCGAGCGCGGGCAGGATGCCTTCGAGCCGCGACAGCCGCTCGAACGCATCGAGCGCCTCGTCGTCGGTCGCGTGCGAGTACTCGACCAGCCCTTGCGAGGCGAGCCAGGCATGCTCGGGGCCCAGCGCCGGGTAATCGAGCCCGGCCGACACCGAGTGCGTCTCGCGAATCATCCCGTGCTGATCCTGAAGCAGCAGCGTTCTCGTACCGTGCAGCACGCCCACGCTCTGTTCGGCCATTCGCGCGGCATGCTTTCCCGAGGCGATGCCGAGTCCGCCCGCCTCGACCCCGACCTTGCGCACCGAGCGGTCCTTGAGGAACGCGTGGAACAGGCCGATCGCGTTGCTTCCTCCGCCCACGCACGCGACCAGCAGGTCGGGCAGGCCGCCCGACTGCGCATCGAACTGCTCGCGCGCTTCGAGCCCGATCACGCGATGGAAATCGCGCACCATCATCGGAAACGGATGCGGTCCGAGCACCGAGCCCAGCATGTAGTGCGTGTCGCGCACGCGCGTCACCCAGTCGCGAAGCGCCTCGTTGATGGCGTCCTTGAGCGTGCGACTCCCCGAGTCCACCTCCCGCACCTCGGCCCCCAGCAATTTCATGCGCTCGACGTTCAGGTGCTGGCGCCGCATGTCCTCGCTGCCCATGTAGACCGTGCACTCGAGACCGAAGCGCGCGGCCGCGGCGGCGCTCGCCACGCCGTGCTGACCGGCTCCGGTCTCGGCGATCACGCGCGGCTTGCCCATGCGCCTGGTGAGCAGGCACTGGCCGATGGTGTTGTTGATCTTGTGCGCTCCGGTGTGCAGCAGGTCCTCGCGCTTGAGAAATCCGCGGCAACCCGCCTCTTCCGACAACCGCCGCGCCTCGATCAAGGGCGTGGGCCGTCCTGCGAAATCGCGCAGCGTGGCCTCAAGCTCGTCCTGAAACGAGCGGTCGGAGCACGCGCGGCGGTATTCGGCCTCGAGCTGATCGAGCGCATGGATCAGGG
>JACOSU010000181.1 GCA_016178685.1 Candidatus Eiseniibacteriota bacterium
CGCGTATCACGTCGCGGTGCTGCGCGGATGCGACGTGGACCAGCCGCGCAATCTCGCGAAGAGCGTGACGGTCGAGTAGCGTTCCTAAAGCCTGGAGGCTTCATGAAGTCGCCGCTCCAAGTACCCGACGCTCCGGCCGCGATCGGCCCCTACAGTCAGGCCCAGGTGGTGCGCCTGCACGGCGGAAACCGCATGGTGTTCACGTCGGGCCAGGTGGGGCTCGATCCCCAGCGCGGCGAGCTGGTGGCGGGCGACGTCGCCGCACAGACCGAGCAGGTGCTGCGAAATCTGAGCGCCGTGCTGCGCGGGGCGGGGCTCACGCTCGAGGATATCGTCAAGACCACGGTCTATCTCGCCGACATGAACGACTTTCAGGCCATGAATGAAGTCTACTCGCGTGCGTTTTCTGGCGCGCCGCCGGCCCGCTCCACGATCGCCGCCGCCGGCCTTCCGCGCGGCGCGCGCGTCGAGATCGACGCCATCGCCATGGGACACGATCTCTGAGCCGGCCGCGGCGCGCCGGAGTTTCGACGCTGAGCGAGCGGCGGCGCATCGAGATCCGCTTGACCGCGCAGGTGTCGGGTGCGGGTTGAGCCTCCAAACTGGGTCCGGCGGACCTGCGCCAAGCCCTGGAGGGGCTGCCCGCGATGAAGAAGGACCGGCGCGTGCTGGTGGACCACTCGTCGCTCGACGATGCGGGGGTGTTCGCCTACGGGCGCGGCGAAGCGCTGGTGCAGACCGTGGATTTTTTCACCCCCGTGGTGGACGATCCCTACGACTTCGGGCAGGTGGCTGCGGCGAACGCGGTCTCGGACGTCTATGCGATGGGCGCCACGCCGATCACCGCGCTCGCGATTCTGTGCGTGCCCGAGACTCCGCTGCCGGAGGGTACGCTGCGCGCGATCCTGGCGGGCGGCCAGGACAAGCTGAAGGAGGCGGGGGTCAGTATTCTCGGCGGGCATTCCGTGAAGGATCCCGAGCTCAAGTTCGGATACGCGGTGACCGGTGTGGCTCCGCGCCGCCGCCTGCTCACGAATGCCGGCGCGCGCGCCGGAGACCGCCTGATCCTCACCAAGCCGCTCGGTGCGGGGGTGCTGGCGACGGCGCTCAAGCGCGGCGAGCTCGATCCGGCCGCGGTGCGCAGGATGACGCGGGTCATGGCAACGCTCAATCGCGCCGCGTCGGAGGCGGCGGTGGAATACGGGGCGCGCGCCGCGACCGACGTCACGGGCTTTGGATTGATCGGGCATGCGCTGCAGATGGCCGACGCGAGCGCCGTGACGTTTCGCCTCAGACCTTCGAGGGAGTGGTTCCAGCCGCGCGCCCTCGATCTGGCGGCGAGAGGCGTGGCGCCGGGTGGTCTCAAGAGCAATCGCGAGTTCTACGGCCCGCGCATTCGCGAGGGCTTGATCCCCGAACCGTTGCGGCTCGGACTCTACGACCCGCAGACCTCGGGAGGCCTGCTGATCGCGATCCCGCCGCGGCGCGCCTCGGCGTTCAGGGCGGCGCTGCGCCGCCGCCGCGTGTGGCACGTCGATGCGGGAGAGGTGGCGCCGCGGAGCGCGGTGGCGATCGAGTTGGAAGCGGGCTGATCCGTGGAGCGGGACAGCTCGATTGGAGTGCGGGAGCGCATGGGTTCTGGTGGACTCCGGGGACTTCAAATCCCGCGGTCGGGCGTTCAGAGCGTCCGAGGTGGGTTCGATTCCCACACGTTCCCGCCAATAATGCTTGTCACGCTGGCCGCGGCGCTGATGCTGCTCGCGCTGCCCGCGTCCGCGCGGTTCGCCGCGAGCCCGGCACTCGCAGCGGCACGGGTGGGACCCGGGGACACCGCGACGGCATCGGCGGCCGCCTCGGATTCCGCGGTGGCATCAACGCCCGCTGCGGATTCTGCGGCGTCTCTTGCGGATTCCACGCGTCAGGCGGCGAGCGCCGACTCGGCGGCGGATCGCCCGGACACCGAGTCGCGTCGGTCGCGGCATGAGCGCGCCGCATACGACGACAGCGTGCGCGCCGCCCGCGCACAGCGGAAGCCCGTCTGGTCGGAACAGCCGCGCTGGGTGATGATGCGTTCGCTGGTGATTCCGGGCTGGGGACAAGCGCACAACCGTGCGTGGTTCAAGGCGACCGTGGTCGCGGGAACCGAACTGTGGCTGGCATCGGTGCTGATTTCGGACCAGCGGGAGCTCGACCGGCTGAGCGCCGAGATCACGGCGGCCGGGACCGGCGACCCGGCGCAGGTCGAATCGCTCGTGAACGAGTATAATGATCGGCTCAATCACTTCGTGAGCCGGCAATGGCTGCTCGGCGGGGCGGTCGCGTACGCGCTGCTCGACGCCTACGTCGACGCGCACTTTCGAAACTTCGACATTGAATTCCGGAACGATCCGGCGCTGCCGGGCGGGCTCGCGCCCGCCCAGCGCCTCGACCTGCGGTGGAATTTTTGACTGACGCTCGCCTCGCGCGCATCCGTAATTTCTGCATCGTCGCGCACATCGACCACGGCAAGAGCACGCTCGCCGATCGCCTGCTCGAGATCACCCACACGCTCACGCCCCAGCAGATGAAGGCGCAGGTGCTGGACGACATGGATCTCGAACGCGAAAAGGGCATCACCATCAAGTCGCACGCGATCGCGATGGAGTACACCGCCCGGGACGGCCTGACCTACGAGCTCAACCTCATCGACACCCCCGGTCACGTGGACTTCACGTACGAAGTCTCGCGCAGCCTGGCTGCGTGCGAGGGTGCGATTCTGGTCGTGGATGCCTCGCAGGGAATCGAGGCGCAGACGCTCTCGAACTATTTTCTCGCCAGGGCCCAGCGCCTCTCGATCGTGGGCGCGATCAACAAGATCGACCTGCCGGCGGCGCGGGCCGACGACATCGCGCTCGAGATGGAACACGTCACCGGGATCGCCGCCGAGCACGTGTCTCGCATCAGCGCGAAGAGCGGCCTCGGGGTGGCGGACCTGCTGGAGCAGGTGATCGCCGACGTGCCTCCACCCGGCGGGAATCCCGACGCTCCGCTGCGCGCGCTGATCTTCGATTCGAAGTTCGATCAGTACCGCGGCGTGGTGTGCCTGGTCCGCGTGGTGGATGGCGGCGTGCGAGCGGGTTCGCGGATCCGGTTTCTGTCGAATGGAAGTGAATACGAGGTCACGGAGGTCGGGAAGCTGAGACTGAGGCTCGAGCCCCAGTCGGAACTGCACGCCGGACAGGTGGGCTACGTCGTGGCCGGCGTCCGCAGCGTGGCCGACGCACGGGTCGGCGACACCATGGCCGCCGCCGAGTTCGCGGACGCCCGGCCGCTGCCGGGCTTTCGCGAGACCCAGTCGATGGTGTTCTCGGGGCTCTACCCGATCGAAGCCGAACAGTACGAGCCGCTCAAGGAAGCGCTTGCGCGCCTGCGCCTGAACGACGCTTCGCTGGCCTACGAGCCCGAGACCTCGGTCGCGCTGGGCTTCGGGTTCCGATGCGGATTCCTGGGGCTGCTGCACCTCGAAATCGTGCAGGAGCGGCTGCGGCGCGAATTCCAGATCGACCTGATCGCGACCACCCCGAGCGTCGAATACCATCTCCTGCTCACGAGCGGGGAGTACAGGAAAGTCGACAATCCGAGCCAGGTCCCGCCCTCCCAGAACATCGAATCGATCGAGGAGCCGCTGGTGCTGGCGCACGTCGTGACGCCCACCGACTACCTCGGAAACGTGATGAAGCTGTGCCAGGAGCGGCGCGGAACCTACGTCGAGCTGGTGCATCTCGAGGAAAAGCGGGTGCGGGTGGCGTACCGGCTTCCGCTCGGAGAAATCGTGCTCGACTTCTACGATCGCTTGAAATCCGTGTCGCGCGGCTACGCTTCACTCGACTACGAATTCTCCGGCTTTCAGGAGGCGGACGTCGTGAAGCTCGACATCCTGCTGAACGGCGAGCCGGTGGACGCGCTCTCGGCGATCGTGCACCGCGACAAGGCGTTTCCGTACGGCAGCTCGCTGTGCGGGAAACTGAAGGAGCTGATCCCGAAGCAGATGTACCAGGTGGCGATCCAGGCCGCGATCGGCGGCAAGATCATCGCGCGCGAGACGCTCGGCGCCATGCGCAAGAACGTGATCGCGAAGTGCTACGGGGGCGACATCACCCGTAAGCGCAAGCTGCTCGAGAAACAGAAGGAAGGCAAGCGCCGTATGAAGCAGATCGGAACGGTCGAGGTGCCGCAGGAGGCGTTCCTCGCGGTGCTCAAGGTCGACCGCTAAACGGGGAGATCCATGTCGGGGAAACGTTCCATCCTGCGCGAGTACGTCGAGGCGGCACTGTGGGCGCTGGTGTTGACGCTGTTCCTGCGCGCCTTCGTGATCCAGGCGTTTCGCATTCCGTCGGAGTCGATGCTGGACACGCTGCTGGTCGGGGACTTCCTGTTCGTGAACAAATTCGAGTACGGGCCGAAGATCCCGTTCACCCACATCCGGTTTCCGGGACTCCGGCAGCCGCGGCGCGGCGACGTGATCGTGTTCCAGTTTCCGCAGGATCCGAGCAAAGACTTCATCAAGCGCTGCATCGGGACCGGCGGGCAGACCATCGAGATCCACGACAAGCAGGTCTCGATCGACGGCGTCCGACTGCGGGAACCCTACGCCGTGCACAAGGACCCGACGCTGAGGCCTCCGGGCTACGATTTTCGCGACAACTTCGGTCCGCTGACGGTGCCCGCGGGCGAGTTGTTCATGATGGGGGACAACCGCGACAACTCGAACGACGGCCGCTACTGGGGCACTCTGAAGATGGACCTGGTGAAGGGCCACGCCATGTTCCTCTACTGGTCGTGGGACGGAGAGAAGGCGTGGCCGCGATGGAACCGCATCTTCCAGCCGATTCGCTGAGCACGGCGCCCGACGGGCCGTCGACGGCGGCGCGCGACGAGGCGCGGGCTGGCCTCTACGTGCACGTGCCGTTCTGCGCCACGCGATGCACGTACTGCGATTTCTCGAGTGGCGCGCTGTCGCACGACACGCTCGAGCGCTACCTCAACGCGCTCGCGATCGAAGTGCCCTCCCGCGCCGAATCGGCGCGCGGCACGCGTTTCACGTCGGTCTTCTTCGGCGGCGGGACGCCCTCCGCGCTCGCCTCCCGGCACTTCGCGGCGGTCATGCGCCTGTTGCGCGATCATTTCGAGATTGCGAACGGCGCCGAGATCACGCTCGAGGCCAACCCCGAGTCGGTCCGCCCGGCGTTGCTCGATGCCTGGGCGGCCGGGGGCGTCAACCGGCTCTCGATGGGCGCGCAGAGTTTCGATCCCGGCGAGCTCGCGAAGCTGGGCCGCATTCACTCCGTGGACCGCCCGGCCGAAGCCGTGAGGCTGGCGCGCACGCATGGCTTCGGCCGGCTGTCGCTCGATCTCATGTTCGGCTTTCCGGAACATACGCCCGAACGATTTGCCGCGACGCTCGATCGCGCGCTCGCCTGCGGGGTCGAGCACCTGTCGGCATACTGCTTCATTCCGGAGCCCGGCACGCCGCTGGGCGACGCCGCACTCTCGGGCCGCGCGGCGCTGCCGTCGGCCGAAGAGCAGGCCGATCTCTACGAATCGCTGACGCTCCGCGTGTCCGTCGCCGGGATGTCGTGCTACGAGACCTCGAATTTCTGCCGCCCGGGGGCCGAAGCGCGGCACAACGTCGGGTACTGGCTGCGGCGTCCGTACCTGGGACTGGGCCCCTCGGCGCACTCGCTGCTGGGCGGACTCCGTTTCGGCAATCACTATGCGGCGGCGCGCTGGGCCGAAGCGCTCGAGCGCGGTGCGAGCCCCGAGAGCGAGCGCGAGACCGAGAGCGACGCGTCGGTGGCCGAGGAGATCGTGATGCTGGGCCTGCGCCTCGGGAACGGGCTGATTCCACGCGACTACGCCGCGAAGGATTGGAACGCAGTGCGCGGGCGCTATGGCGCCGCGCTCGATCATGCGGTCGCCGCCTCGCGTCTGGAGCGCACGTCGCTGGGATGGCGGGTGCCCCGGCGACTACGATTCGTCGCCGACGAATGCATCGCCTGGGTCGCTGCGCGCGAACGGCGTCCGATTCGGCGCCCGGTTTGGTTTGACACCGCTTCCGCAGTCCCCATAATGATCGAGCCATGTTCGAGCCTGCCGTCCCCGGCCATCTGACGCTGTCCGATCCCGACCTGAATCCGCGCCAGCGCAGCGTACTCGCGGCGCTGGTCACGGTGCACGGCGCTACCGCGCGTCCGGTCGGGTCCGAAACGCTCGCACGCGATCCGTCGCTCCCGATTTCGGCCGCCAGCGTGCGCGCGGCGCTCGTGGAACTGGAGAACGCGGGCCTGATCGAGCGTCCGAGCGCGGCCGCGGGCCGCGTGCCGAGCGCCCACGGTTACGAGTACTTCGTGCGCGTCCTGCTGCGGCCCGAACGGCTGCCGGCCGAGATCGAGGCCGAAATCTACCGGCGGCTGCAGCACTCGGCGCGCGACGTCGAGCACCTGCTGGCCGAGGCGTCACGGCTGATCTCTTCGCTCACGCACCAGCTTGGGCTCGCGCACGGCGCCTCTCTCGAACACGAGACGCTGGTGGGGCTCGATCTCGAACCGCTCGATGCGCGGCGCACGCTGATGGTGTTGCGGCTCGGCACCTCGCGCGTGCGCACCCTGGTGCTGGAGCTCGAGAGCCCGCTCGAGTCTGCCGAGCTGGCCGAGGTGTGCGCGGTGCTGCGGGAGCGCTTGATCGGACGAGCGCTGGCCGAGGTTCGCGAGCGGCTGGCCTCGGATCCCGAACTGGTGCGCGGGAGCGCGGCGCGAATGGTGGTCAGGGCGGCGTCGGAGCGCTGGAGCGATCCCCGGTCGCATACGCTGTTCAGTTCCGGCGTCTCGAATATCGCGGGGCAGCCGGAGTTCATGGATGGCCTGCGCCTGGGACCATTGCTGCATGCGGTCGAGCGCTGCGTTCCAATCGAACGCCTGATGGCTTCGGGAATGGACGGCCAGGCCGCGGTCCGGATCGGGCTCGACGCGGCGCCGGAGCTCGCCGGCTGCAGCCTCGTGAGCTACGCGCTCCCGGGTTCGGTGTGGGGCGCGGTCGGCGTGCTGGGTCCGCGCCGCATGGATTACGCGCGAGTGCTGGCGGTGGTCGATACCGTGGGCGCCCGGGTCACCGATCTTCTTCAGGGCTGAGGGCCCGCCCGTGAAGCCCCACGTGAAGACGCCAGGGTCCGACGACGCTCTGCCGCGCGGCGAACGGGACAAATCCCCGAGCGACGAACCGGCCGAACTCCCGGTGGCCGAGCCGGTGCGGGAGAGCGCGGAATCCGCAAGGATGACGGGCGAGTCGAGCCCCGAAGCGATCCCGGATGAGGCGGCGACCCCGGACGCAGCGGAGCGGGATTCGGATTTCAAGGATCGCTGGCTGCGCGCCGAAGCCGAGCTCCAGAACTATCGCAGGCGCGCGCAGCGCGACGCCGAGGAGTCGCGGCGGGACGCGGAAGAGCGCGTGATGCTCGAGATGATCTCCGCCGTCGACGACCTGGACCGAGCGCTCGATCTCGCGCGGGAATCCGGCGCGCCCGAGAGCTGGATCCAGGGCGTGCGGCTGGTCGCGAACCGGATCGGCGAATATCTCGCCCGTCGGGGCGTGACCGCGATCGATCCGGTCGGGGAACCCTTCGATCCGCAGGTTCACGAGGCGTTGCTCGAAGTGGAGCCGCCCTCGGGCGTCGCTCCCGGTTCCGTCGTGCAGGTGGCGCTCAAGGGTTATCGTCGCGGCCCGCGTGCGCTGCGCGCGGCGCGCGTGGTGGTGGCGCGGCGCGATTCCGCGGGCGAGGCGTAACGGATGGCGAAGCGGGACTATTACGAGGTGCTGGGGGTCGGCAAGGGCGCCTCGGAAGACGAAATCAAGAAGGCCTACCGCAAGATCGCGTTCGACCAGCATCCCGACCGCAATCCCGGAAACGCCGCCGCCGAACAGAAATTCAAGGAGGCCACCGAGGCCTACGAAGTGCTGCGCGACGCCGACCAGCGCGCGGGCTACGATCGTTTCGGGCATTCGGGCGCGGCCGGCGCGGGCGCGAGGGGGTTCGACACCAGCGGATTCGATCTGGCCGACGCGCTGCGCGCGTTCATGCGCGATTTCGGCGGCGAGGCCGGCGGATTCGCGGAAATCTTCGGTGGCGGTGGCGGACGCGGCGCTCGAGGGCCCGCGCGCGGCGACGACCTTCAGGTGAGACTCAAGCTCACGCTCGAGGAGATCGCGACCGGGGTCGAGAAGAAGATCCGCGTGAAGCACCTGCGTCCCTGCGCGACGTGCGGCGGACGAGGCGGGGAGGGCGAGAGCGCGTGCCCTCAGTGCCACGGCCGCGGCCAGGTGCGGCAGGTCCAGCAGACCGTGTTCGGCCAGTTCGTGAATGTGGCGCCCTGCGGCCGATGCCGTGGGGAGGGCCGCGTGATCCGCGAGCGATGCAAGCATTGCGACGGCGACGGGGTCACGGCCGAGAGCGACACGCTTTCGGTCAAGGTTCCGGCCGGGGTCGCGAGCGGAAATTTCATTCCGCTCCGCGGCATGGGGGATGCGGGTCCGCGCGGAGGAGCGGCGGGAGATCTGATCGTCCTGATCGAAGAGAAGCCGCACGCCCTGTTCGAGCGGGAGGGGGACGCGCTGCACATCGACGTGCCGGTCAGCGTCAGCATGGCGGCGCTCGGCGGCCGGATCGACGTGCCCGGCCTCACCGGCGACGCGATCGCGGTCGATGTCCCGGCGGGAACTCAGAGCGGGCAGATCTCGCGGGTGCGCGGGCGCGGCCTGCCAGGACTTCGCGGCGGACGCGGCGACCTGATGGCGCGCATCCTGGTGTGGATTCCCTCCCGCGTTTCGCCGGCCGAGCGCAAGCTGCTCGAAGAACTTTCGCGGGGCGACAATTTCAAGCCCCCGCAGCCCGGGAAATCGCTGTTCGAGCGGATGAAGGGACATTTTGCGCCCTGATGCGGCTCCGTCGTTCGTGCGGGTGGATGCGCTCGGCGAGTCGGGAGAGACGATTTCGCTGACCGCGCAGGAGAGCCACTACGTCGCCCGAGTGTGTCGTTCGCGGCCGGGGGAAACGCTGTCGGCCACCGACGGTCGAGGGACGATCGCCCGGCTCGTCGTGCTGGACGTTGGGCCGATTGTTTCGGCGCGCATCGAATCCGTGACACGGGCCGCGGCCCGCCGCCGCGCGATTGCGTGGTGCGGCGCTCCAGAGGGAAATCGCGCGGACTGGCTGGTGGAAAAGTTCGCGGAGTTCGGGGTCTCGACTTTTCAACCGGTCGAGACGGAGCGCGCGTCATGGGACGCCGGCGATGCGAAGCTCGAGCGCTGGCGTCGTCTCTCGGTGGCGGCGCTCCGGCAATCGCGCGGCGCGTGGCTGATGTCGATTGAGCCGGCGCGGCCGCTCGCCGAACTCCTGGGCTCGGCTACCGCTGCCGATTCGCGCTGGCTCGCGGATCCGCGAGGAGGCCGGCTGATCCCCGCCCCCGGGGATGGGTTCTCGATCGGGGCCGTGGGGCCCGCCGAAGGCTTCACCGCACCCGAGCAGCGACTCCTTCGCGAAGTCGGTTTCAGGCTCATCTGTCTGGCTGGCAGCAGGTTACGAGCTGAGACCGCCGCCGTCGCGTGGGCCGCCTGGTGGGCATCCGGAGGGGCCTGACGGAATTACGCGCCGCGATCGAGAGCCCGATCATGATGACGGCTCAGGTCCGGGACTTGACCATTGGACGGGGCGGCCATAGACTGCAGTGTCCAAGTTAGCGCCTATGTGCACTTTTCGGCGTGCCAACAGGTTGGCTGATTTGCGTCAACGTTCGATCAAGGGCGGAGAGGGGTGATTTCTTGCCCGGAATCAGGGTGAAGGACGGTGAGTCCTTCGAGAGCGCCCTGCGTCGTTTCAAGAAGAAGTGTGAGAAAGCCGGCATCATGGCGGATCTGCGGCGACACCAGCACTTCGAGAAGCCGAGTGAACGACGAAAGCGCAAAATGAACGCAGCCAAGCGGAAAAATATCGCACGGCGACAGCAGGAGAACTAGCGGAGGTGAGTCTGATCCACGGCCTCACCTGGTTGGACTGGGCGCTCCTGGTGCTGGTGATCGCGTTCGCGATCCGAGGTGTGTTCCGCGGAACAGTGTGGCAGATCTTCGCTCTGTGCGCCGTCATTTGCGGCGTCTGGGTCGGAGTCTGGGTTTCTCGGTGGGTCGGTGCACATTGGCAGGGTGCCCGGCCCACTGTCGTGTTTGTGGCGTTGCGCTGGATCGTATCCGGTCTGGCCGCACTGGCGGTGGCTTCCCTGATCTCATGGTGGGGCGAGCTGCTTTCCGGCGCGGTCCGCCAGTCTCCCATCGCGTGGGTCGATCGAGTCGGCGGATTGTTTGTGGGCGCGTCCATCGGTGTGATCGTCGCCGCGCTGGTGCTGTTGGTCGCGCTGTCGCTGCCCTGGCCACGCCAGTCGAAGACCTGGGCAGCCGAGGCGCATGTGTCGCGCGCCGTGCTCACGGGCGCCGAACGTGCGTGTGGAATGGGCCGCCGGGTGCTGCCCGGCAGTGAGTGGCTGCAACATCGATTTGAAGCTGCGGCGCAGTGCGTGCGCCCGGCGGTCGGTCCCTCCTGAAGCGGCGTTCCGGAAGCTCGGACCGCGCGAGACGATCGTGGACGACCATTCTCTGTTCCTGCTGGAGTTCGACCGCGTCACCGCGGCGATCGCCGGGCACGCCGCATGCGGGCCTGCGCGCGCTCGTCTCGAGGGCTGGCGTCCGATCGTGGATCGAGCCCGCCGCGAGCGGGAATGCCGCGATCTCGCCGAGGCGATCCGCCGCACCACCGAGCCGGGCGATTGGTGTCAGGTCGGAGAGATCGATCTCGTCGCGCTGCTGGATGGTGTGCTGGAACAGCCGCTGGAAGGAGTGGATCTGATCGCGGTGCGCTCATGGCTCGAGGCGGGACGCGCGACGCGTGATGGCTGGAAGGATCCCGCGGCAGCGACCCGCCACCCCGGGCTCGCGGCGCGCGCGGAGGCGCTGCCGCCGCTCGAGGCTCTGCGAAGAAAACTGACGGAATCCCTGGAGCCGGACGGGCGGGTGAGCGACGCCGCCTCGCCGGCGCTCAAACGCTCGCGCGCCGATCTGGCGCACGGCGAGCGCGCGCTCGAGCAGCGCGTCGCGGACTGGGCGCGGTCGTTCGGCGAGAACGCCTACGTTACGCGTCATGCCGACCGGTTCGTGGCGCTGGTGCCGGCCGCCGGATTCTCACGGCGCCGCGGGATCGTGCACGACGTTTCCGGCAGCGGGCAATCGTTGTTCGTCGAGCCGCTCGAAGCGTGCGAGGCGAACAACCACCTGATGGAATTGCGGGCCGGGGTGCTCGAAGAAGAGCGGCGCGTACTGCGCGAGCTGGCCGCGCTGACGTGGAATCATGCGGAAGAACTGAAGCGATTGGCGGACGGCCTAGTCACGCTCGATACGCTGCGCGCGCGCGCGCGCTGGGCGCGGGAAGTCGGAGCGATCGCGCTCGCTCCCGCGGGGGAGCGGCTCCGGCTCTGCGGGGCACGGCACCCGCTGCTCGCGATGGCGCGGGATCGTGACGTCGTGCCGCTCGATCTCGAGCTTTCGAAGGGAGCGAAGCTGGTGCTGGTGAGCGGTCCCAACATGGGCGGCAAGACCGTGATGCTCAAGACCGTGGGGCTCGCGGTCGCTCTCGCGCAGGCGGCGCTGCCGGTCGCGGCCGGCGAGGGCAGCGAGCTGCCCGAGATCGATCGGATCGTCGTGGACCTGGGTGACGAGCAGTCCGTGGATCAGGGTTTGTCGACGTTCGC
>JACOSU010000186.1 GCA_016178685.1 Candidatus Eiseniibacteriota bacterium
GTGGCTTCGATTGCCAGAAATGATCCTCGGCGTAGATCAGGTAGGTCGCGTTGACGCCCTCGCGCGGCGGTGGCGGACTGTAGGCGAACGAAGCGCCATGACGGGTGACGATGCGGAACGTGCCGGGCGCTCCCTTGACGGGCGTCACGGACGAGGGGCCGGCGCAGCGGCCGGCCGCGGCCGGGCGCGCGAGTGACAGAGCGACGATCATCGCGCAGAGCGCATGAAACGGGCAGTTTCGCATGGTGGAGCTCCAGGCCAGCGTCGGGAGCGACCGCGCGAGTCTATCCCAGCGCGTCACGCGCCGCATCCCGGGGCGCGCGCGCCGCGCCAACCGCTTGACGCGCGCCCGCCGATGCATGCGTTCGCGAATACGCCCCTGCGCGCCGCCGACCGCTTGACGCGCGCGCCCGGCGCTTGCACATTTGCCTCGGTGGCGTGGCGACATCTCGAAGCGATGGGCAGGCTGCCCGCCGGGAGGTCATGGATGAGCATCGCAGCTCGACTCACGCATTTCCGCGCCATGCTCACCGCGTGCGCGGGGCGCATCGAATGCCGCACCCGTGCCATCACCCCTCGCTGCCGCGCCCGCACGCTCGCCCTCCACGCACTCCCTGTCGTCATCGCGCTCATCGCCCTTGCCCCTCACTCGGCTCCCGCGCAGGCCGTGCTGCCCACGGGATTCACCGATACGCTGGTGGTGGCGGGGTTCGATTTTCCGGTCGGCATGGCGAGACTTCCGGATGGCCGCCTTCTGGTGATCGAACAGTTCAGCGCCAAAGTGCGACTGATCGCCGGCGGAGCGCTCTCCACCACCGATCCCGTGTGCACGATCGACAACGTGAACGCCTCAGGTGGGGAGCAGGGGTTGCTCGGCATCGCGATCGACCCCCACTGGCCGTCGAGCCCCTACGTGTACGTCCACTGCGACGAGATCGCACCGGCCAACACCATTCGCATCTCGCGCTACACGGCCTCGGGCGTGCTCACCTGGAATGGAATCGGGAGCTCGGCCCTCACCATCGATCCCGCGTCGCGCCGCGATCTCATCAACTCGCTGCCCGACGCCGCTTCCAATCACAACGGCGGCACGCTGCGATTTGGCGGGGACGGCATGCTCTACGACAGCATGGGCGAGGACGCGCAGGCGTGCCTCGCGCAGGATGACAGCACGCTGCACGGCGTGATCCTGCGGCTCGACGTCACGCGGCTCCCTTCCACGCCGGGCGGGCCGCCGGCGCTCGACGTGATCACGCCGCCCGACAATCCCCAGATCGCATCCCCGAATGTGCTCACGCGCCTGATCTGGGCGTGGGGGCTGCGCAACCCGTTCCGATTCGAGATCGATCCTTCGGATGGCACGCTGTTCATCGGCGACGTTGGCGAAGCGAAATACGAAGAGATCGATCACGCGACCCGGGGCGGGCTGGATTTCGGATGGCCGATCTTCGAAGGCCCGAAGGTTCACACGCTCACGTGCGATTCGACCGCCGCGCTGGTCGCGCCGATCGCGTGGTACGACCGTACCGGGTTCGCGAACGGCGCGGCCGTCATCTGCGCCGGCCCTTATCGGGCGCCGGCAAACGCGGCGTATGCATTTCCATCCGGCTACGCGGGAGATGTGTTCTTCAGCGATTACTACGAGGGGTTCATGCGACGGCTGCATTTCAACGGCGTGAACTGGGCGCTTGCGGCGTCAGTCCCGGGGCAGCCGAGCGCGACCGACTGGGGAGAGGGGATGGAGGCCGTAAGCGATTACTTCGTCGCGCCCGACGGAGCGCTCTGGTACTGCCGGCAGGCGGTCAACTTCCAGGCCGGCAGCGGCGAAGTGCGCCGGATCATCGCGCAGGGCGGAGGTGGGGGTGGAGGCGGGAATCCGGCGCCGGCCGTGCGGTTCGACCCGCCCTGGCCGCAGCCCGCGAACGGAGCGGCGAATCTGCATTACACGCTGGGGGTCGCGGCGCGCGTGGATCTCGCGATCTACGATGTGCGCGGCCGGCGCGTGCGCACGCTTCTCGCGGGCGTCGAGCAATCCGCGGGGAGCTACCCGTCCGCATGGGACGGCCTCGATGACGACGGCCGGCGCGCGCCCGCCGGACTCTACCTGGTGCGCCTGAGCGCCGCTGGAATCGAGAGCGCGCACCGCATCGTGCTGCTGCGATAAGTGCTTCTCACGCTCGCGCTCGCGGCCGCGCTGCTCGGTGTGTCACCCGCCCCTTCGGCCACAACGGCCGGCTCCGCACGCGCGCCGGGAGGAACCGGCGCGGCGCTCGACATCCCGCGGCTGGTCCTCGTCTCGCGCGGAATTCCCACGGGCGATGCGCGCGGGCGCATTCCGGGCCTGGGCCCCTGCGCGCGCACGCTGATCACGGGCGGTAAGCTCGAGGTGCGCGAGCGCGATGGCCGCGTGCATCGCCTGATCGAGGGCTCGGCGCCGTTAGACGTCAGCGACCCATGCGTCTCGTGGGACGGCCGTCGGATCGTGTTCGCGGGGACTCCGGCACGCGACAGCTCGTGGCGGCTCTACATCGTGGGGTCCGACGGTCGCGGCCTGAGCGAACTCACGCATCCGGGACGCGCCGACGATTTCGACCCGGTGTGGCTGCCCGATGGCCGGGTGTGCTTCGCGAGCACGCGCGATGCGCTCGAATCCGAGCGGCCGGGCGTTCCCGCCAGCAATCTGTGGGTGACGGATCTTCGAAAAGGTGAGCCGCGGCGGATCACGGCCGATCGAAACGGAGCCGAGGAGCCGGTGGTCGATCCCGCGAACGGTCGCATCGTTTATTCGCGCGCGTGGAGCAATCGCTATCGCGCGAGCGACCGCGATCCGTCGGGCGTCACCACGCTCGATTCGCTCGCGATTCCCGGCGAGCGCGTGGATCTCTGGCAGGCGGTCTCGATCACCCCCGATGGCGACGCTCTGCGGCTCGCGGCCGGGGATCCGCGGGAACGCGACGCCGAGATGGCGTACCAGTGCGCGCTCTCATCCGATGGCCGCGTGTACTCGGTGAGCGATCGAGACCTCACGCTCGCGGGCGCCGTGCAATCGCCCGGCATCCAGTGGTCGCACGGCGTGGGAGCGGTTTTCCGCGTCGCGGACGCGGGAACTATCTCGTGCGTGGTGGGCGCCGGTGCGGAGGCTCATGGCGCGGACGCGCATGCCGCCTGCGTTCCGCGAGCCCGGGCCTGCTCTCCGGTGGTGCTGCCCGATGGACGCGTGGTGTTCTCTCGCGATCCGCGCGGGAGCGGCGACTTCCAACTCTGGATCATGGACCGCGACGGTCGCCGCCTCGCCTCGCTCTGCGATCTGCCCGGAACCATGGAGCTCGATGCCGCGGTGCTGGCGCCGCGCGCGCGCCCGCCGCGGCTCCGCTCGATCCTGCCGCCGATCGCGCTCGATCGCCCGCCCGCCGGGCGCGAGACGCTTGATGACGAGGCGCGAAACTTCCGCTTCGACTGCCTGAACGTGTACGCGAACGCGGCGGTGGATGCTCCGGTCGCCGACGCTCCGCCCTGGACGCCCGGTGCGCGCATCCGCTTCTTCACCGTGCTGGCGCGCGCGGGCGCTCGCGATTCGCTGGTGCTGTTGCGCGAAGCCCCGGTCGGGCGCGGGGGCAGTGTCCACCAGAGCGGGCTGCCCGGCGACGTGCCGATGTTCGAGCAGATCGTGGCGCCCGATGGCCGCGTCCTGATGAGCGCGCACGGTCCGGCCCACGTCGCGGGATTCAACTTCACGCGCGCGGGAGTGGGCTCGAAGTGTGTGGGCTGCCATGCCGGGCACTCGATCCAGCCGGTGCCGCTGAATGCGCTCACCGCCTCGTGGTTCAATGCCGCGCCCGGGGCGCGTGTCACCGCTTCGAGCACCCGGGCGCGTAGCGCGGGGGCGCGCGCGGCGGTCGACCGGCGCTCTCGCGGCCGGGCGGATTCCACCGCGTGGATCGCGGCCTCCGCGAGCGGGGAATGGGTGCGGCTCGATTGGTCAGGAGCGCTTGAGATCGCGAGCGTGTCGCTGCACGGCGCGCCGCGGCCGGCCGCGGGTGGCGCGGGCGTCACGCTCGGCGGATGCACGCTGCGTTTCTTTCTAGATGGCCGCGAGGTCGCGAGGCGCGAGGCGGGCGAGGTGCGGCCCTCGCGCACGACGAGCGTGAGCTGCGGAGCGGTGACCGCCGACGCGCTCGAAGTGTGGCCGCACGACGTGCGCGGCACCGTGGACGGAAAGCACGCGGCAGCGCTCGGTGAGATCGAGACGCTGGCGCGCATCGCTCCCTCGCAGCAGATCGCGGGGCATCCATGACCGCCCGTTTACCCCTGATGATGCGGTGCATGGCGTCTTCACACGGCCCGCGCGCCGAGCGCCGGATGGCGTCGATCACGGGTTCCCGTGTGCTGCTCGCGCTGGCCGCGATTCTTTGCGCGGCGCTGTCGTTCTCGAGTGCCCGGTCGCAGGGTTACAACGCGGTCCATTCCTCGAATGGAACGGACGTATGGGCGGTGGGGGATCAGGGCCGCACCGTGCGCTCGCTCGATGGCGGAGCGAGCTGGGCATCGGGCGCGCTCGGCGCGCTGCCGCTTCAGGGTGTGGCGGCGCGCGGCTTCACGGTGCTGGTCGCGGGCGACAGCGGCCGCGTGTGGCGCAGCCTCGATTCCGGCGGGCAGTGGACGCTCACCACGCTCGCGGGCGCGCCGCCGCTCGGCGCGATCCAGATGCCCGATGATTCGGTCGCGTTCGTGGCGGGTGCACGCGGCGTGATCGCGAAGAGCGCGAACGGCGGCCGCACGTGGGCTGCGATGATCTCGGGGACCTTCGCCACGATTCGCTCTCTGCGATTTCGCGACGCCCGCCACGGCTGGGCGGTGGGGGACAGCGGGACGGCGCTCCAGACCGACGACGGCGGCGCGACCTGGAAGCGTATCGCGGTGCCGGCCGCGGGTCCGCTGCGTTCGGTGGACGCATGGGGCGGAACGGTCTGGATCGCGGGCGACGGCGGACAGCTGCTGCGCAGCCTGGATGGCGGCGCGCACTGGAGCGCGCTCGATCTTCACCTGGATCCCACGCCCGACCTTTCGAGCGTCTGGATCGAGAACGCGGCGCGCGTGATCGTGGCGGGCGGCGGCGGATTCATGCGGGCGACCGGCGACAGCGGAGCGACGTGGACGTTTTTCCGGCATCCGCTGGTCGCCACGGTGGACGCGATGTTCTTCGCGAACGCGGGAGTCGTGGGCTGGGCCGTGAGCCGTCACGCTCAGACCATCGAACGCACCGCCGATGCCGGCGCCACCTGGACGCTCGCGCCCGGGACTTCGACCGCGGGCACGCAGTGGGTGCGCAAGCTCGCGTTCTCGTCATTGACGGGCGGCGTGCGCGGAAGCACCATCGTCGCGAACGGGCGCAATCCCTCCACGCTCTACGTCGTGCTGGGGATCACTCTTTATCGCAGCCGCGATCGCGGCGAAACCTGGCAGAGCATCGGCACGCTGGGATTTCCGGGATACGGGCCCGATCGCACGAATTCGTTCTGGGTTTCTCCGCGCGACAGCAACCGCATGGTCGCCGCGACTCAGGAAGGCCCGGACATGGTGATGCGCTCGGTGGACGGCGGACTGACCTGGACGCAATCGCTGGCGCGGGACTTCAGCGAATACGGGTCGCCGCTCGAGATGAACGCGGATCACCCTGACACGCTGCTGTTCGCGCCCGAGGACGGCTCGCTGTATCGATCGCTCGATTTCGGCGCGACGTGGGAAACGCTTTCGAACCCCGGATTCCGCAGCCCGTGCGACGTCCAAATCGTGCCGGGCGACGATCGGAACGTGTGGGTGGGAGACGGCGTGACCGGCGTCGGGCAGGGCGAGATCTGGCAGTCACGCGATGGGGGACTCACGTTTTCGAAGCGCTACCCCGTGATCGGCGACGTCACGGCGGCGGGTTCCGAGATTCCGTCGATGGCGTGCTCGAGGCTCGATCCACGACTGGGTTTTGCGGCCCACTGGGTGAGCGGCGGCATGTCGAGGACGCTGGACGGCGGCCACACCTGGACGCAGATGACCGGCACGTTCGCGGCCTGGGGCACCGAGTTCGCGCACGACGATCCCAACGTCGGACTGTTCGGGGTCTACAGCGGAGCGAGGAGCTACCAGACCTGGGACGCCGGCGCGTCGTTCACGAACTTTCCGCTCACGAGCCAGAACTACGCGTTCTTCCTGCCCGATCGCTCGACGTTCTTCGCCCAGCAGGGCGACGGCGTCTACCGCTTCGTTCCGAACTACTCGCTGCCGGCCCCGGCGCCGCAGGCGCTGACGTTGACCGCACCGCTCGGGGGCGAATCGTGGGCGGCGGGCGCGGCGCACGACATCACGTGGAGTGCCGCGGGAGTTGCCGTCGCGCGCATCGAGTACCGGCCGAACGCGGCGGCGCCGTGGACCGTGATCGCCGATGAGCCGGGCTACGCGGGACGCCACGCGTGGACCATTCCGGATACCGCGACCTCCGACGCGCGCGTTCGCGTCCGAGACCGGTGGGACGGAGCGCCGGCCGACAGCTCGGCGCTCTTCACGATCGCGACGCCGCGGCTGGCCGCGACTCCCGTTGCGCTCGCGTTCGGCACGCGGCCGGTGGGTTCGACCGCGCTCGACTCGCTGCGGCTCTCGAATGCCGGCACTGCGCCCGTAGCCGTGACCGCGCTGATCGACGCGCCCGGCTTCGCGCCCACGCGCGCGTCGTTCGCGCTCGCGCCGGGCGCGTCCGACACGCTCGGGCTGCGTTTCGTGCCCGTGCTGCCGGTCCATTACGTGGCCACCGTCACGCTGATTTCCAACGCGCCGGGCCCGCCCGCCACGATCGCGCTCACCGGCGCGGCCAGCGACACGTTGCACCTG
The DNA here is from genome assembly GCA_016178685.1 of Candidatus Eiseniibacteriota bacterium. Classification (GTDB taxonomy): domain Bacteria; phylum Eisenbacteria; class RBG-16-71-46; order RBG-16-71-46; family RBG-16-71-46; genus JACOSU01. The sequence continues at coordinate 6,877 of JACOSU010000186.1, forward strand.
GCGCTGATCTCACCGGTCGGTGGTGAAGAGTGGCAATTCGGAACCACGCGCTGGATCCAGTGGCAGAGCGCGCAACTCGCGGCGGTCGCGATCGATTACGAATCCTCTCCCAACGCCTGGACCGCGCTGGCCGACAGCGTGCCGGCCGCGGCGGAGCGCTGGGCGTGGAGCGTGCCCGAAGCTCCGGGAGCGGCCTCTCGCGTGCGCGTGCGCGAGTGGGGAGGCGGTGCGCTCGATTCGAGCGCCGCGCCGTTTTCGATCACGGTGCCCGAACTCGCGATCTCGCCCGCGATCCTCGATCTCGACGCCGCATCCTCGGGCTCGGGATCCGACACGCTGCACGTCGCGAATACCGGGACCGGATCGCTGGTGGTGTCGTGGGTTGCGAGCGATCGCGCGACGTTTCGCCCGGGCCGCACGTTCGTCACGCTGCTGCCGGGCAGTTCGGATTCGCTTTCGATCACGTTCACGCCCGTGGCCGCCGGGTTCGACAGCGCAACGCTCACGCTGACCGCGAACGATCCGGTCCACACGCACACGCTGCGCGTGCGCGGCCACACCGTGCCGCCGCTTTCGAGCGGGCCCGGGGCCCCCGCCGCGTTCGCGCTCGATCCCGCGTTCCCCAATCCGCTCGCGGCCACCGCGCTCATCCGCTACGCGCTGCCGAGGCGGTCCGAGGTGACGCTCGAAGTGTTCGATCTCCAAGGCGAGCGCGTCGCCACGCTGGTCCGCGGCACGCTCGACGCGGGCGACCACCAGGCGCTGTTCCGCGCCGTCTCAGAGGACGGCCGCGCGCTCCCCTCCGGCGTCTACTTCTGCCGGCTGCGGGCCGGAAACTTCAGCGCTTCGCGCAAGATGCTGGTGATGCGATAAGGGCATCTGTCCTCTCACTTTCGATTGAACGGACGGGTCGAACCGGTAGCCTGAGGTTCGGCGCGCGAGTTCAAGCCGGAAGCGCAAGGAGGACGCGATGGCACGAAGCACGACGGA
>JACOSU010000182.1 GCA_016178685.1 Candidatus Eiseniibacteriota bacterium
ATCACCACCGCCCCGGTCTGGAGGATCGCGAGATAGGCGATGCCCCACTCCGGCCGGTTTTCGGACTGGAGCGCGACGCGATCGCCGGGACGCACGCCCTGGGCCTCGAGAGCCGCGGCGAACGCGTGCATGGCGCGCGCGATTTCGTCGAACGACTGCGCGCTCCAGCCACGCTCCGCGGGCCGCAGCAGAAAGGGCGATGCACCGTATTGGCGGGCGGCGAAGTCGGCCAGTTGTGGAAGGAGGCGAACGACGGGCGAGGGCGCCGGTGGGGGTTGCACGAAGGGGACGGTATCACCCGTGTGAAATCGGGGTCAAGAACCGCGCCCGGCCTGCCCGGCGCCGGCGCGGTTCGGGCGCTGGATGGCGCCGCGCACGCACGCCGCGATCGGTGCGGTTCACGCGCTCCCACCCCCTGGCGGACGGGAGCTACTTCTTCTTCGCCACCACCAGGTGAGCGAGCACTTCGCGCGGATCGAAGAACACGCGATCGAGCAGCTCGAATCCCAGCTGCAGGATCACGTAGAGCATGCGCACCGGGATCTCGGTGATCACGCGGATGGGGCCCCGATTGACGCGGTTGAGCGCCGCGATCACCGACAGGCCCACTCGCGCCGCGAGGCCACCTACGGGGATGAATTCGACCGGCTCGAACCCGGCGCGACCGAGCAGCCACGCGGCGCCGTGGCGCGTGAATCGGAAATAGTCGTGCGGCGGATCGTGGAGCGGCGCCATCTGCGTGAATTCGAGCAGCAGGACGCCGCCCGGCCGCAGCACGCGATTCGCCTCCTTGAGCATGCCGAGCGGCTCCGGAAGATACGTGAGCATCGAGAGCCCCAGCACGGTGTCGACCGATGCGCTGCGGATCGGCAGGGCCTCGGCGCGCGCGAACGCGTCGAGCCGCGCTCCACCGAGATACCGCGAGCTCGAAAGATCGGTGCCGTAGTAGCGCGTCACGAATCCATCAAACAGAGGAGCGAACGGCTGCGAGCCGCAGCCCACGTCGAGCAGCGCGCCATGGGCATGAACACGCGCCTTCTCGAGCGCGCGGATGATCTTGTGATTCGCGAGCCAGTTGAACTTCCAGACCGATGCGCGTCCGGTCGGGGCCCGCCGCACCGCATCCCACGTCCGGTTGCCTTGCGTGCCCTGTGTGCCGTGCGTCCCCGGCGTTTCGTTCACGCGCGCCTCCATTCCACCAGCACCTCGCCGACGTCACAGTGCAGCACCACCTCGCCGTTCGCGAGTGCGGCGCTCGCGCCGGCGGCGCGGCCTTCGCGGATCGAGACGCGCTCGGCGCCCGCCGCGGCCGGAAAACGCAGCGCTTCGCCGGCCGCGCGCCGGTTGCGCACCAGCGCTCCGCGCGACCCGATCGAGCGCACCGACCAGCCTCGGACGATCAACGATCGCAGTTCGGCGTCGGTGAGGAACGTCGCCCCCTCGTCGACCAGACGCGTGATCAGCTCGCGCAGGCGTTCGCGCCCGGCCGCGCCGCGCGCCGCATCGACCTGAACGAAGTTGGTGCGATGCGAGCTCACGATCGCGGGCTGGCGCAGCGCCCAAGCGGCGCGGATGCCGCGGTGCGCCGCGTCCACGCCCAGGCGCGCGGCCCCTTCGCCCGCCGCGCCGGGCTCGAACGCGATGCGCGGCGGCAGGTAGAAACGGTCGCCCTCCAGATCCGGGAAACAGAACCGCGCGAGGAAGTGGCGCACGTGCGGCAGTACGCCGTGCGTGCGCTCCGCGCGCCCCTGGAACGCGGTCACGCCGAGTTCGAGGGCGCACGCCTCGACGGCGTCGTCCCAGCGGTAATCGGGCGGGCAGAACGAATCCGGTCCGCGGCCGAACAGCGTTCGAAAGCGCCGCACGGCGCCGTCGAGGTTGTGGCGACGCAGCTCGAGCGGCTCCGAGGCGTCGTACTCGCCGCTCTCCGCCACCGCCCGGCACACCGGGCTCTGCTGCTCGAACGCGCGCCGCGCGTCGTCGTCCCCGCGCCGCAGCGCCGTGAGCCACGCGGTTTCGGGCAGGTGGTGGAGTCCGTGCAGTTCTGGCCACCACACGCCCGCCTCGCGGGCCCGAGTGACTTCGCCCCACAACCCGGGTCTCGCCCAGCGTCCGGGCGCCGACGGGTAATCGATCAGGGGCAGCGACGCGCACTCGAACCCGGGAGGAGCCAGCCGCGCCCAGTCAGGAGAGGCCATCACGGTGTTCGCCTGCCACACCGGCGGAAATCCGTCGCCGCCGCGGAACTCGAGCAGCAGGTCGGAGAGCTCCTTCACGTCCGCCGCGCTCTCGAGCGTCGAGCCGCCGTAGCGACGTCCGGTTGCGCCGCGAAACTCCGGCGCGTCCGCCAGCACGCGAAACGCCTGCTCATCCGGCGACCAGGCGCACAGGCCCCAGTCGTCGCTCTCGAGCACCACCGCCTTCATGCGGCTCCAGTCCAGATTCACGCGACGCTCTCCGGGACGGGGGCTCGAAAACCGAACGGTAGACTATAGCATGCGTCGCGCGGGCCGGCGGCAGCGGGCAGGCCATTGACCCTCGCCGCGACGCGTGCCAGAGTGCCGCGCGATGCTGCGAGCGAGCGAGGCATCCAGGCGGCGGGCATGGCTCACCGTGATGGCGCTGGCCGCGGCATTCTGGATCTTCGATCTCGCGGTGCTCGGACCCGGGTCGGTCCTCGTCGCGGTGGTCGGCGCCGGACTGTCCATAGGCTTCCTGTGGCTGACCGACGACCGCTTCGTGCCGCTGCGCCGGGCGGCCTGACGGACCCTCGCGG
>JACOSU010000046.1 GCA_016178685.1 Candidatus Eiseniibacteriota bacterium
AGCCCCCGGTCATCGAGATAGACGTGCAGCACCGACGTTCCCGGCGGAAGCGTCGCGGTCGCGGCGCCGCGCGGCCCGCGATCCAGCTCCTCGACCAGTTCCGCCACCCGCTCGTGGAGCGTTCCGCGTTCGGCGAGGTCCCGCGATTCGCTGGTCAGGCTGTCGCCGCCCGGCGACGCGAAGAACAGCCGCGCCGCGCGCAGGCCGGTGCTCAGCGTATCGGGCCCTGTCACCACCGCCGCGCCCGGCGGCACGGGCGCATGAGCGCGCCACAGCGCCCACGCTAGCACAGCGCACAACACCGCTCCAATCCACACGCGTTTCATTGCCGCGTTCGCCTCACTCGTTGCGCCGGTACGCTTCGATTCCGTCGGTGATCGCCCGCGCCAGCGCATCGAGCCCCTCAGGAGTCGAGACGCGGGCGCGATCTTCGGGCGAGGTAAGCGTCGCGCATTCGAGCAGCAGACCGGGGGCGTGGACTCCCAGCAGCGGGCAGGGCAACCGCTCGCGAAGACGCGTGGGTCCGAGCCCCCGCAGTTCGAGGGATCCCAGCACCGCCTCGGCGAGCGCCCGGCTCTCGACCGCGTGCCGGGCCGCCACGTCTCGCCACGGCAACACGGCGATCGCGTTCGGACCCACGCCGCCCAGCAGGCCAGCCGTGGCGCTGACATCGGCCGGCGGGCAATACGCGCTGGCGCCACTCGAACGCGAGCCCGGCAGACCGTCGAAATGCAGCGAGATCACGAGGTCGGCGTGAGCGCGGTTCGCGGCCTCGGCGCGCTGCTGCGCATCGAGCCTGCGATCTTCGTCGCGCGTGAGCACGACCCGTGCGTGGATCCGCGACTCGATCTCGCCGCGCAGCCGCCGCGCGAGATCCAGCGCGAGATCCTTCTCGACCGCGCCCGCCAGGTTCACGCCCGGATCGTCCCCGCCGTGTCCGGGGTCCAGCACCACGACCCGCAGCGCGCGCGGTCCGGGCGGGCCCTCGGGCGCGAACGTCTCCCATGCCGGACCTCCCGCGCGGCAGATCTCGAGCGTCACTCGCCGGCCCTCGCTCTCGCGCAGCAGCCGGAAACCCAGCGCATCGGACGCCAGCGACATTTCCAGCGCGCACCCACTCACGGCCGGCAGTGTCCGCATCGAGCGCATCAGGCCCTGGCGTCCCGAATCGGGGAGCACGCCCGCGAAATAGCCCGGAAGGCGGACGCGCAAGTGCGCGCGCGAGCGGCTCACGACCACCGCGTCCTCGGGATGATCGACCGGAAACACGATGCGCGTCACGCCTTCGGCCACGACCACGCGCGGAGATCCCACCACGCCGCCCGCTGGCACCACCACCACGCGGTCCGCGCGCGGATCGAACACCAGCCGGTTGACGCTCGAATCGCGGGGCAGCGAGTCGAGCAGCGCGATCGGCGCCTGCAGTTCGCCGCCCCTCGAGCGCACCGGAGACGTCAGAAGCACCGTCGATTCATCCACGATCACGTAGGGGTTGTCGGCGGTCAGGAGCACGCGATGGGCGCGCACGCGCAGCTCCAGCTTGCGCACGTCATTGCGCCAGAACTTGGTGGCATCGAGCAGGCGTGCGAGATCGTTGGCACCGATCACGCGCTCGCCGTCGATGCGCTGGACCGGCGCCGAGTCGGGGCCCTGCGGCCGCTCCGGCACGCGCGGGACGCCCGCGATGGAACTGGCGCCGCACACGGCGAGCGCGACGAACGCCACGATCGCGGCCAGCGCCCTGATGGTGCCGTCCGCGCGAGGCCCGCACGCCGCGCTCGCGGGGCGCGAGTGCCGGCACGGTCGCTCATGCTGCTTCACGCCCCGCCCCCGCCGCGCGAGCCCGCCCTGCGCGCACGATCCATCTCGCGGCGCGCGTCGCGCTCGGCGATGTCGTGGCGCTTGTCGTGGGTCTTCTTGCCCTTCGCGATCCCGATCAGCAGCTTGGCGCGACCGCGCGAGAAATAGAGCCTCAGCGGAATCACGGTCTGGCCCTTCTGCGCCACCGCCCGCTTCAGCGTCTCGATCTGGGCCCCGTGCAGCAGCAGCTTGCGCGCGCGCACCGGATCCGGGTTCCAGCGGTTGCCCTGCTCGTAGGGAGGAATGTGCATCTGGCGCACCCACGCCTCGTCGTTCTCGACCGTGGCATAGGCTTCGGCCAGGCTTGCCTTGCCCTGGCGCAGGCTCTTGACCTCGGTGCCGCTCAGCACCAGCCCCGCTTCGATGGTCTCGAGGATGAAGTAGTCGTGGCTCGCCCGGCGATTCCGGGCCACGACCTTTTCGGCACCGTCAGGTTCACGGGTCATGCGGTCCTTCGGAACCCGGAGCGCGGGTCACCCGTCCGGTGCGGGACGGGCGAAAAACGATGGTGCGGAAGGGGGGATTTGAACCCCCACACCCTCTCGGGCGCTAGAACCTGAATCTAGTGCGTCTGCCAGTTCCGCCACTTCCGCACGCGGTCAGGGCGGCGACTATAGGGAGGAGAGCAGCGGGCGTCAATCCGGGCGCAGCGTCGTTCCCGGCCGCCCGAGGACGACGTCCGCCGAACTCGATGCGATTGACGCTCGTCAACCGCGCGCGCGCTTGCGCTCCATCACCTTCTGCGCGGCGACGACGATATCCTTCGCGCGCAGGCCGAACGCGTCCATCAGCTCCGCCGGTTTGCCGCTCTGGCCGAACCGGTCCTGCACGGCGACCAGCTCCATCGGCACCGGAGACTGTTGCACCACCACCTCGGCCACCGCTCCACCCAGCCCGCCGTTCACCTGGTGCTCCTCGGCGGTGACGATCGCGCCGGTCTCGCGCGCCGAGCGCGCGATCAGCTCGCGGTCGATCGGCTTCACGGTGTGCAGGTCCACCACGCGCGCCGAAATCCCGAGCGTCGCGAGCGTCTCGCGGGCGCGCAGCGCTTCGTACACCATCACGCCGCACGCGATCAACGTGAGATCGCGGCCCTCGGCGAACACTTCCCCGCGCCCGAACGCGAACGGCGTGTGCTCGCCGGTCACGACCGGCACGTCTTCGCGGCCAAACCGGATGTAGACCGGGCCCACGTGCTTCGCGGCGGCGAGCGTGGCCTTGTAGGTTTCCCAGTAGTCGCACGGGACGATCATGCTCATGTTCGGGATCGAGCGGATGATGCTGATCTCTTCCATGGCCTGGTGCGTCGCGCCGTCGGGTCCCACCGAGATCCCCCCGTGGGCGCCCGCGATCTTCACGTTGAGGTTGGTGTACGCCACCGTGACGCGGATCTGGTCGGCCGCCCGGCACGAGGCGAACGCCCCGTAGGTCGAGAAGAACGGGATCTTGCCCATCGCGGCGAGCCCCGCCGCGATGCCGCACATGTTCTGCTCCGCGACCCCGACCTGGATGAAGCGTTCGGGAAATTTTTCGGCGAAGAAGTGCACCATGGTCGATTCGCTGAGATCGCCCACCAGCACGACGATGCGCGGATCCTGTTCCCCGAGCGCCACCAGCGCGCGGCCGAAGCCCTCGCGCGTCTTCTTCATTTCGACTTTCTCTGGCAGCGTGATGGTCGCGGTCATGCGTTCTCCGGGCCCCGGGGCCCCTGGTCGGGCACGAAGTTCAGTGGGCGAGCAGGCGTGCGGACCACTCGGCGTATGACGTGCCGAGCTCCTGGAGCGCGGTCTCGGCCTGATCGGGCTTGGGCGGCTTGCCGTGCCAGCGATAGTCGTCCGCCATGTACGAGACGCCCCGGCCCATCACCGTGTCAGCAATGATCACGCTCGGCCGGCCCCCGTGCGCGCGCGCAGCGGCGAAGGAGCGCAGGATGCCGGGGATGTCGTGGCCGTCGCACTCGATCACGTTCCAGTTGAACGAGCGCCACTTGTCGGCGAGCGGCTTCACGCCCATGATGTCCTCGACGTCGCCATCAATCTGCTTGTGGTTGTAGTCAATGATGCCGCACAGGTGGTCGAGCCGGTAATGCGCGGCGAACATCGCGGCCTCCCAGATCTGCCCCTCCTGCTGCTCGCCGTCGCCCATCACGCAGTAGATCCGCCGTGGATGGTGATCGATGCGCGCGCCCATGGCGACGCCATTGCACACCGAGAGACCCTGCCCGAGCGAGCCGGCCGAAACCTCGATGCCGGGTGTGTCGTGCGCCGAGGGATGACCCTGGGCGTGACCTTCGAAGGTGCGGAACTTCATCAGGTCCCGCAGCGGAAAGTAGCCGCGCTCGGCCATCAGCGAGTAGATGACCGGCGTGACGTGCCCGATCGAGAAGTGCCAGTAGTCGCGCTCCGGCCACCGCGGGTTCGCGGGATCGATGTTGAGCTCGTGGAAGAACAGCGCGGTGCCGAAATCGGCGCACGAGAGCGGCCCCCCCGAGTGCCCGGTCTGGGACTTCGAAAGCAGCGTGACGATGTCGCGGCGGATATCGAGCGCCTTGGCCGTCAGTCGCTCGACCGGCCATTCGAGCCGGCCGGAGCGATGCGCGGCCTCGAGTTCGGCGGCGCCCGGGGCAGCAGAGGACAAGGGAGGCCTCCCGTCGGGTCGGATCGCGAATACGAAACGGTCGGAACCTACACGGCGGGGCGCGCGGGGTCAATCCGCGCGCCCCGCACATCGTATGTCGCGCATCGCACTTCGCGCATCGCGCATCGCGCCCGATTCACCGGGGGCGCCGGCTCCGATCAGTGGTAGCGGGACTTCACCTCGCCCCACGTGACGCGTCGCGTCGGCGTGCTGGTGCACAGATTGGGCTGCCCCGGCGTGGGCGCGCAGCCGGTGCCGAGCGGCGCCGTGGTGCCGGTGTAGGGATCGAGCGAATCGAACAGCGCCCACGCACCGCTTCCGTCGGGAAAGCGGCCCACCGCGCGGTCCGCGCCGGCTTCGTGACTCCCGTAGCGGTAGCTGTCCACCAGCAGGGTTTCACCCGCCACGATCCGCCACAGCATCACGGCGTCGCCGCTGTTGGCGAGCGACAGGCCGAACGCGGGATGACCGGTCGCCTTCTCCCAGTCGTAGGCGTCCTTGCCGAATATCAGCCGGCGCTCGCCGGGCGCGAGCGTGCCCGAGAACGCGTAACGCGGAAGGGAATCGCCGTCGGTGAAGAAGAACCCGGCGAGGTTGAGTGCCGCCGGGTCGGTGTTGATCACCTCGACCCACTCGTCATCGCGGGATGAAAACGTGCCGCTGCCGTCCCAGTCCCGCGCCGGACCGGCCATGAACTCATTGAGGCGAAGCGGCGAGTCGGCGCTCGCCGGCGGTACGGGGACGAAGAACGAGACGCAGAGCAGGGCAAGACACGGCAGCGCGAAGGCAGCGCGCATGGTGAAACTCCACCGGGGTTCGATGAGCGGAGGCCTGCGGAAACCAGGGTTCCGTCGCGCGTGAAGGGCGTATCGCGGGCGGCCGAGGTGTCGCACGCGGCGGACGCGTCGCAGGTTGCATGGCGCGTGCCATCGTGATTCCCGCCCGATCCGCCGTCTGCGCCGGCCCGATCGTCTCCGATCCGTGCGGCTACTTCGCGCGCACGCTCAGGAACTCTCCGATCGATCCCAGTGCGGTGCGGATGTTTTCGAGGCTGTTCGCGTAGGAGAATCGCAGGTAGCCCTCGCCGTGCGCGCCGAACGAAGCGCCCGACAGGCATGCGACGCCGGCCTGCTCGAGCAGCGCCTTCGCCAGCTCGGCGCTCGTCATGCCGGTGCCCCGGATGTTCGGGAACACGTAGAACGCGCCGCGCGGCGTGAAACACGTGACGCCCACAATTGCGTTCAGGCCCCGCACCATCTCGTCGCGCCGAACGCGGAACTCGTCGACCATCGCCCGCACTTCGGTCTGGGGCCCGGTCAACGCGGCGATTCCGGCCCTCTGCACGAACGAAGCCGTGCAGGAGTTGGAATTCGTCATGAGCCGCGCCACGTGCACCGCGAGCTCCTTGCCCATGATGCCGAATCCGAGCCGCCAGCCGGTCATGGCGTAGGTTTTCGAGAACCCGTCGAGCACGATGCATCGCTCGGCCATCCCGGGCAATGAAGCGATGCTCAAGTGCCGGCCTTCGTACTGGATGCGCGCGTAGATCTCGTCGGAGAGGATGTGAAAATCGTGCCGGCGCGCGAGCTTCGCGATGCCTTCGACGGTCTCGGGCTTGAGCACCGCGCCGGTCGGATTGTGCGGCGAGTTCAAGACCAGCAGCCGGGTGCGGCTCGTGATCCGGCTCTCGAGCTCCTTCAGGTCGAGATCGAAGTCGTTTTCCTCGCGCAGCGCGAGCGGCACCGGGCGCGCGTTGAGGAATTTCGCGACCGATTCGTAGATCGGGAAGCCCGGATTGGGATACAGCACTTCGTCGCCCTCTTCGAGCAGCGCCATCATCACGAAGAACATGATGGGCTTGGCGCCCGGCGTGACGATCACGTTTTCGGCATCGCACGGGATAGCGCGCTCCGCCTTCCACTGCTCGGCGATCACGCGCCGGAACTCGGGCAGGCCGGCCGACGGACCGTAGTGCGTCCACCCTTCCTCGAGCGCGTCGGCGGCCGCCTTGCGGATGAACCGGGGCGTGTCGAAATCCGGCTCGCCGATCTCGAGGTGCACGATCTTCTGGCCCTTCTCTTCGAGCGCGCGGGCGCGCAACAGCACTTCGAATGCGGTCTCGGTTCCAAGTCGGCTCATGCGCTCGGCAAACTTCATTCGTGCCTCCGCTCTCCTGCAACCCGCGCGTCACGGCCTGCGCGCGCGACGGGTCCAGTCCAGTGTCCAGTGGGGCGCCGGCTGGCGGCCGGCCGCCGTGATGATGAGGGCGGCGCGGACTTCTCCGCCGGCCGCCGGAAATCCCACCTCCAGGCGGGTGCGCCGTCCGGCGCCCGACAGCGCGCGGAGCATCCGCCGATCGTCGTCCTGCTCGCCCACGTACTGCGGCTCGCCACCCCTCACTCGATAGACCGTGTGCGTGAGACCGATGCGCCACCCCGGGGCCGGGGAGGCTTCGATCCCCGCGACCGCCACCCGGCGCACCGGCTCGCGCCATGGCGCCCGCCGTCCCCATTGCTCGTGCCGCATCGACAGCGCGAGGCCCGGAGGTCCGCCGCTCCAGCCGACCCAGACCCCCTGGCGGAACGACCGCGTTGCGGATTCCTCGCGATCGTGGCGCGTGCCGTGACGCTCTTCGATGCCGAGCGCCAGAGCGTCATGTTGCGGCAACAGCGCCCGCACTTCAAGCGCGGCCCGGCCCCCGGTTCGCGCGGGCCGGAAGCGCCAGAGCGCCGCCTGCGCCGCGGCGCCCAGCGGACCGATCCGGGTGTCGAGCGAGGACGAGAGCGCGGTGGCGGGCCCCGGGCGAGCCGTGGAGGCCGCGCGAAAGGTGGGCGAACCCAGGCGCGCAGCGAACGAGACGCGCGCGATCCGCTGGTTCGCGATCCATGCGGCTTCGCCGCGCCATCTCCCGTGGCCATCGAGCGCGATCTCGCTCGAGAGCGCGTCCCGCGAGAGCCACAGTGCGGCGCCGGGACGAATCGCGCGCGAACGATCGTCGCGAAACAGCAGGGCACCGGCGCCGGCCGCACCGCGTCCGATCCCGGCGCCCGCGAACGCCGAGCCAGCCGCGCGACCCGCTCCGATCCGCAACGCGAGCACGCCCGGCCGCACGTATTCGGCGGTCTCGCGGGATCGGGCGCGCGTTCCGGTTCCCTCGGCCGCAAGTCCACGGCTGCGCCAGGGCTCGGCCTCGGCCCCCACCAGGACGCCGCGTCCCCAGCGGAGCGACGTGCCGCCCAGCGCGAGCCATCCCCCCGCCACGCGCACGCGGGCCGCCGCCCCCGGAAGCGCGTCGCCCCGGCCCTGGCGGACTCCGGCTTCGATTCCGGGCTCACGCAAGATGACGCGCTGTCGCCGGCGCACCGTCGAGCCACCCGCGCCTGCGCAGCCGAAGCTCATTTCCACTTCGCCGGATGACAGCGAGTCGGCGCGATCCTCGGTGTAGTCCGCGCCGGCCGGAGTGTCTTCGGGTGGTTCGGGACGCTCGAACGTCGAGTCGGCGGCAGCGCGGCCGGGCTCGCGGTTCACGGCGATCGAATCCGCCGCGGCCGCGTGGGCATGCGTGATCGCCACCGAGTTCGCGCCGAGCGTGAGCGCCGCGCAGCCGAACGCGATCGCGCGGGTCATGGGTCCGCTCCGCGACCCACGGAGAGCGACAATCGCAGCGTCTCGCCCAATACCGGATGTTCGTCGGCTCCGAACGCCACGCCGAGCGATCCGCGGCGCAGCACGAGGCCCATCGATCCGCGCAACGGCGCGCTGCGCGCCTCGAGCCACAACCGCGCCGCGCCCGCCACGCAGCCCACGCCCGCGACGCGCTCGCCGGGATCGCTCGCGCGCGTGGGAGCGATCAACGCGATCCATGCGTCGAGCGGAAACGACGAGACGCGCAGACCGCTTTCGAGCCCGCGTTCGAGCGGCGGCGCTTCGCCGCGCCGGTCGGCCGACGGCGCGCTCATCCACAGCGTCACGCGCGATCCCAGAGCGCTCCAGAATCCCGCACCGGCCTCGAGCCCCCACGCGCGATCCGCGGAGGCGCCCGCAACCGCCGACCGGTCGCGCCGCGCGATCACGCGCAGCGCGGCGCCCGCCGAAGGCAGCGCCACGCCGGCCGCAAGGGCCGCGGCGTTCCAACCGATCTCGCCATCGCCGGTGCTGGAGATTCCCAGGGCGGCCCGCAGGCTCCGCCATCCGGCGAGCGCGGCGAGCGAGCGCGTCGAGAGCTCGTCGATTCCGTTCCAGCGCGTCGCGATGGTCTCGAGCCGCCACGCCGGCGCCGCTGGCGGCAGCGCGCGCTCGATCAGGCTCGAGGCTCCCTCCGATGGCCCGGCCGGCGCGGGCGGGGCGAAGTCCTGCGCGCATGCCGTGGCGCACAGCGCGAGCGTGAGCGCGGTGGCCGCCCCACCGATGCCGAGTTCCGCGAGCACGCGCTTGATCGCGCTCCTGCCGGCCGGCATGCGCCTCATCGCGATGCGTCCTCGATGCGAACGATGCGCATCTCTCGAAGCGACGCTCCTCCCGACTCGGGGTGCGCTTCGAGCGAGAGCAGGTAAAGGCCGCTGCTGCGCAGAAACTCGATGCGCCACTCTCCCCTCGCCCCGGTCGTGGATTGGATTTCGCGGGCGATGAATCTTCCCGCGAGATCGAACGCCTCGATCGTGATGCGCGCGCGCGGCCACGGCAGCGACCACACCAGTCGAGGCGTTTCGCCGGCGCGAAGTCGCCGCGGCGCGAGCTCGAATCTCCCGGCGATCGAGGGCGGCGGCCTGGGCGGCGCAAGCGGCGTGCCGGAGGGATCGCTGTCCGCGCGCCACGTGCCGTCGATCAGTTCGAGCGGAACGCCGGCGGGCACCCCGTGCGCGCCGTACGCGACCCGGTCGCAGGGGGTGCCGTCGCGTTCGCGCAGCGACACGATGTCGGCCACGCCGCTCGAGTCGTCGGAGTTGTTGAGCGCCGACCACGGCCGCACTTCCCCCACGCGCGACGGATCGAGCGTCGGATAATGTGCGAGCAGCGCGGCGCGGTCCTCGACCAGCAGCGCGAGACTGTCGGGCGCGAGCCACAGCGCGAGGTCGGGCGTGCCGGGATGGCCGCCGCGGTCCGACAGCCGGAACTCGCCGACCTCCACCCCGGCCGGATCGCGCGATCGCACTTCGACCCACTCCCCTTCGCCCGCGGACGGATGGAACTGGATCTCGGTGATCGTGAGCGGACCGGGCCCCACGCGCGCGAGCAGCGTCGCGGCGTCGTTCGAAGGTCGCGCGTCCTCGGGCAGCGCGGCGCGCAATTCGAGCGCGTACTTTCCGGCCGCGAGGCCCGGCAGCGCGAGCTCGACCCGCGTGCTCTCGCCCGCGGCGAGCGCGAAGGGCGCGCTCGCGCTCGCGATCGGAGCGCCGTTCGCCGAAACCCCGAGCGGCACCGATCCCTGATCGAGCGGATCGAGGCCGCGGTTGACGAGCGTGCCGGAGAGTTTTGCCGCCGCGCCGGACGCGGGCTGCTCGGGCTCGAGCGTGAGCGAGAGGGGCGAGATCGCGGCATCGAGACGGACCTGGTTGGGCCGCGCGGGCGACGGTTCGGCGGCCGCGAAATCGAGCGCGTTGCTCCCCCGATTCGAATCGTCCGGGATGCGGGCGAGCGACTGTCCCGCCGAGACGTCGGGCGCAGGAGCGCCGCAGAAATACTCGGAGTACGAGAGCGCGCCGTAACCCACGACCTCGGCCGAGCCGTCGGGCCACGTGAGCCTCACCGCATCCGGCCCGTTCTGAAGATCGAGCGTCACGACCGCATCGGCGGGCGGATCGACCAGCGCGCCACCGATCACGAAGTAGGCGCCGGGCAAGAGGCTGTCGCGCGCGCCGCCGGTCCAGCGCGTGGTCCAGCGGCCCGGCCCCGCGCCGTCGCCGGCCTCGAGCCGCGCGCCTGCGAGCGCCACGGTCGTGGGGCCCGAATTGTGCAGCTCGACGTACTCGTGTCCGGTGTCGTCGCCGGTCGCGTCGTAGAGGATTTCGCTGATGAGCGCATGTCCGGCCGGAGCGCACGCGACGAAGATCGCAAGAAGACCGGCAGTTCCCGCAGCGGGCATGCCCTGCTCCGCGGGGGCGGATCGTCAACGTCGTGGACGGGGAGCGGGCTCGAAACGGCTAGGCCGCGGCTACGCACGGTACGGCGGGCGAAGCGTCAAGACCGGGGCTGCGGATGGTAACGCGACGCCGACGGTTGCGTGCGGCCGGCATCTCGACGCGGTGCCCGGTGCGAGCCCTGCAATGCGTGTGCCGCGGGAACGCCGCCCTAGAATTCGTTCTACGCGAATTCGATCTACGGCAATCCGCGGCGGCGGCGCAGGAACCACTCGACGCTGAGCGCACCCACCACCAGCGCGAACAGCCACGGCGACTCCCACAGTCGCACGCTCTCGGGGCGCCCGCGTGCGAGCGCTCCGGTCGGGACTCGCGCGCCGCGCGCGAGATCGGAGGCACGGAACAACGTGCCTCAACTCGCGCGCGCGACGTTCGCGAGCGTCGCGCTGTCGGGCTCGCTGCCTGCCTCTTCGAGACTCCAGCGGTCCACCGCGAACTCCGAAGCGGCACGCGCGATCTCGCCACCGCGGCCCCACGCCGCGCGCACGCTCACCCGATGGCGGCCGGGCGTGAGCCCCTCAAGCGTCGCGACGTACACCCCCGCCTCGCGCGGCTCGAACCGGACGGAACGGGTGGCGCCGCCGGGCATCGTCAACTGGCCTTCGACGCGCGCATCGGCGAGCGGACGGAACGCGCTGTCCTGGAGCGTGGCGAACAGCCGCAGCGGCTCGCCCGCCGAAGTCAGCCAGCGCTCGGGCCGCACGCGCAGCGGCTCGCCCTGCACCGGCTCGGCGAGCCAGCGCACGATGCGCCGCCACAACCGGCGGCCGCGCTCACCGGCGAGATCATCGGTCGGGGACAGCGACCATCTCCAGACCCCGGCGCCGTTGACGAGCAGCGCCTGGCCGCGGCCCACGCGCCTCGAGAGCACCAGCGGCGGGCCGCCGCCGCCCGAGCCGATCAGCACGCGGTCGCCGGCCGCGCTCTCGAGCGCGAGCACGTCGCTCAACGGCGCGGCGTCGCGCCATGCCTGCTGGCCGCGCGCCGGATCGTCGTCCCACGCGGTCAGGTCGCCCGCGGTTTCATCGGGCGAGGGCGCCCCGCCACGCCCAAACGATTCGGATCCCGCAGTGACGTGCAGGTCGGCGCCAAGCGCGCCCGAGCGATAGCGCGTGAGGCCCGGGGCGGGGCCACCGAGCGCCAGCAGGCCGCCGCCTTCGCGCACGAACGTGGCGAGCGCTCGATCGAAGAGCGCGCTCACTTCGGCCGCGGCGATGCCGTCCAGCACCACGACCGCCTGAGCGCGCAGGCCGGCGGGATCGGGCGCCACGCCCGCTCCCGGCGACGGCGCGCCGCCTCGGCCGAGCGAGCGCCAGCGTCCCGCCTCTCGCGTCCAGGTGGTGAGCGCGAGGCTCGAATCTCCGGCCAGCGCGCGGCGCACGAACGTGAGATCCCAGTTGAGCCCGGCGCTCACGATCATCACGCCGATGCGGCCCGGAGCCACCTTGAGCGCCACCGAGCGCTCATTGTTCGAAGCGGTGAGCTCGGCGGGGAGCGTGTCGATCCGCGCCGTCCACACCGCCAGCCCGGGGGCGAGCGGCGTCCCGCTCATCTCGACCACCACTTCGACGCCCGCGCCCGGCGAAGTCGCCGCGCCGCGCGCGATCTCGCGCGCGCCGTCCATCAGGCGCACCGGGATCGTGACGCCGCGCGGCTCGCTCGACACGAGATGAACGCGCACCGGCTCGCTTCGCCCGACCCGCGCATCGGGAGGCGCTTCGATCCCGGTGATCACGCGGTCGAGCGCTCCGCGCTCGCCGACCCGCACGGCGTGGACCGGCAGCCCCAGCGAGCGCGCGGCATCGACCGGATCCGCGCCGGAATTCACCGCGCCGTCGCTCACCACCACGACCGCGCTCGCGCGCTGACCCGCCGCCGAGCCGGCCAGCTGTTCGAGCGCACGCCCCAGCGCGGTCGCGCCGCGTTCGGGGGTGCCGCGCGCGGTGTCGGGCTCGAGCGTGGCCGCGAACGGAATCACTTCGACCGCGGCGCGCCCGATCAGCGCGCGGCGCAACGACTCCACCGCTCGCGAAGCGACGCCCGCACGCGAGGGACCGCCGGCGCCGACCGGCAATTCCATGCTCCGCGATCGATCGAGCAGCACCACGAGGCGCGAGGCCCCATGGCGCGTGCGTTCGAGCGTCGGCTGCGCGAGCAGCCACAGCAGCAGCGCGGCGGCGAAGAAGCGCAGCGCGGCGAGCAGCCGGCGCGCCGAGGCGGGCAGCGGCGGCGCGGCAAACCGATAGGCCCACAGGCTGGCCGCCGCGAGCGCCAGCGTGGCCGCCACGAGCGCCGGCCACGCGGCGTGCGGCGCGAGATGGAGCGTGGGAATTCCCGTCACCGGCTCAGGGAATCAGCCGGCGCGTCTCTGGTCCGCGAGGCGAAGGCCCTCGAGGATCAGGCGGTCGAGGTCGAGATCGAGCTGCACGTCGTCCTCGGTCGAGACGACCGACGGATGGAAACGGAACCGGCCCTGGCGCCACAGCAGCACGCCGTACACGACGCGGCGCACCACTTCACGGAGCGCCTCGGAGACCTGATCGGCGGTCACCGCTCCGGAGGCGATCAGCATGCGCCCGACCCGCGCGCCGGGCTGCTCCTGCTGCATGGAAAGGAACAGCTCGAGCGCCTCCGGGATCACCACGCCGCGATGAACCAGCACCTCGCCGATTCGCACCGCGACGCCGGTGGTGCGCGCGAATACCAGCCGGCCGTGCTCGAACTGGAGCTCGACCTTTTCGGCGTCGCGTTCGATCTCGAGACGTCCGGTGGCCTCAGCGAGCTGGATCAGCTGGAGCACTTCGACCGGCTGGAAGAAGCTCACGTCGCCCTCGAGCGCTGCGTCGCTCATCGCGCGCCCCAGCGCACGTCACCCACGACGCGGCCGGTCGCCTCCGACTTGCCGCGCATGGTGCGGAGATTGTACACGCCGATCACGGCCACCTGCGCGAGCGTTGCCGAGAGCAGAACACCGAGCGCGACCCGGGTGAGAGGCAGCAGCGCATCGCCGATCGAGCCGCGCAGCGCGTGCACCAGCATCAGCAGCCCGACCAGCGCCGCCATCAGCACGCCCGTCATGCGCCCGAACCCGGTCGGCTGGACGCGCACCGGGCCCACGAACACGTACAGGCCCGCGGCGCCCACCAGCAGCAGCCCGTAGCGCACCGTCGCGACCCCGGCCACCCACGCGGGAAGCAGTCCGGCCCGCGCCAGCGCGCAGAACAGCGTCAGGTTGAACACGATGTCGAACAGCGGATCCAGCAGCGTGCCGAGCCGCGTGATCTGACGCGTGCGCCGCGCGATCCACCCGTCGGCGATGTCGGAGGCCGACGCCAGCAGAAATGCCGCCAGCGCGAGGGCGAACCGGCGATCGAGCACGAAACGCACCACGCCGGGCAGCAGCACGACGCGCATCAGCGTGAGCGTGATCGGAACGTTGAGCGCCGACAACCGGTATCCGGATTCGTCGCGCAGAAGCCCGATGTGAAGCGTCACCAGAGCGAATGTGGGGACGATCACCAGCGCGGTTTCGAGAAAGAACACCTCGGCCAGCCGCCGTTCTCCGGCGAGCGCCAGCGTGACCGCAGCCACGAAAGCCGCGGCGAAGAATCCCAGCGCCACGCTCCACACCGACCGCACCGCCGAAGGATTCGCGTCGATCTGGCGCCGCGCGTGGGCCGCGGTCCGGCGCGCGCAGGTCACGATCGCGCGCGGGGTGAACCGCTCGCGCCGCAGATCCTCAAGATACTCCTCGATGAACAAGCGGCCTCCCCCCGGCGACGGACGCGGGCAGCATAAGCCGCGGCGCCGCGACGCGGCAACCGCCGGGCTATCCGCCCAGGCGCACGCGAGCGATGGTGTAAAGGATCTTCCAGCTCGCGCCCGCGACGCCGCGCAGCGTGCCAGCCACCTTGGAACGCCCCAGCCGGCGGCGCCGGTAGCGCACCGGCACTTCGCGGTAGCGCAGGCGCGCGCGAAACGCGCGGGCCTGCATCTCGGCGGTCCACCCGTAATCGCGATCGCGCATGCCCAGGCGCTCGAGCGCGTCCCAGCGGATCGCGCGCAGCGGCCCCAGATCGGTCACGCGCGCGTCGAACAGAACGCGCATCAGTCCCGACGCGAACCGGTTTCCAAACGCCTGGACCGGAGTGAGCGCGCCACGCTCGCGCTCTCCCAGCGCGCGCGATCCCACCACCAGGTCCGCCTCGCCCTTAGCGAGCGGCGCCAGCACTGCGGGGAGGTCGGCGGGATCATCGCTGTGGTCCGCATCGAGGAACAGCACGATGTCGGGCGGATCGGCCAGCAACTCCGCGATCCCCGCGAGACACGCGGCGCCGTAACCGCGCCGCGGTTCCGAGACCACGTCGGCCCCGGCCGCGCGCGCCACGTCCGCGGTGCGATCGGTCGAGCCGTTGTCCACCACCCGCACGCGACGCAGGATCCAGCCGGACCCCGAGCGCGGAAGCTCCGCGAGCACTTCCCCCAGCGCCGCCTCTTCGTTCAGCGCCGGGATCAGGACGTCGACGCGATGGGTTAGCGCTGATCGCTCCCCGACGCGCGGCCGCGCAACGCCGCCTGCGCCGCCGCCAGCCGGGCGATCGGAACGCGGAACGGCGAGCACGAGACGTAGTCGAGCGCGGCGCGGTGGCAGAATTCCACGGTCGCGGGATCGCCGCCGTGCTCGCCGCAGATGCCGACCTTGAGCCCGGGACGGCTCCGGCGCCCGCGCTCCACCGCCCACTCGACCAGCGCTCCGACCCCGGCCGCATCGAGCGTGACGAACGGATCCGACGGCAGCACTTTCTTGTCGACGTACTCCGGCAGGAACTTTCCGGCGTCGTCGCGCGAGAACCCGAACGTGAGCTGCGTCAGGTCGTTGGTGCCGAACGAGAAGAACTGCGCCTCCCCGGCCACTTCGCCGGCCGTGATGGCGGCGCGCGGCACCTCGATCATGGTGCCGACCCGGTATTCGACCTCGACGCCCTGCCGGCTCATGACCTCGGTCGCGACGCGACGCACGATCGCGGCCTGATCTCTGAGCTCGTTCACGTGACCCACCAGCGGGATCATGATTTCGGGGATCACCTTCACGCCCTTCTTCGCCACCGCGCACGCCGCTTCGAAGATCGCGCGCGCCTGCATCTCGGTGATCGCGGGATACGTGATGCCGAGACGGCAGCCTCGATGGCCGAGCATGGGGTTGAATTCGTGAAGTTCCTCGACGCGCTCGAGCAGGTGCTCCGCGCGCGCGAGTCTCGCCGGCTTCGCCGCCTTCTTCGATCTCCTGCGAGCCCGCTGCCAGTCGGCGCGCATCACGGCCACCTGGCTCATCAGTTCCTCGCGTTTCGGCAGGAACTCGTGGAGCGGCGGATCGAGCGTGCGGATCGTGACCGGATAGCCGTCCATGGTTTCGAAGAGCCCGCGGAAATCGGCGCGCTGCAGCGGCAGCAGTTTCGCCAGCGCGTCGCGGTAGTGGCGCATCGGACCGGCCAGCCGGCGCTTGAGCGCCGCGACTTCACGCTTCGCCTCCGCTCTCGCGCCCGGCGCCGCCGCCTGCGCCTCGGCGGCCGCGAGCCGCGATTCGAGCGCCTTCGCCTCGGGCGCCGCGAGAATCATCTGGACGACGTGCGGCAGCCGGTCCTCGGCGAAGAACATGTGCTCGGTGCGGCACAGCCCGATGCCCTCGGCGCCGAACGCGCGGGCCTGCTTCGCATCGCGCGGAATGTCGGCGTTCGCCCGCACCTTGAGTCTTCGTGCCGCGTCCGCCCACTTCATGAACGTGCCGAACTCGCCGCTCACCTCGGCCGGAAGGGTCGGCGCGCGGCCCAGCATCACGGCTCCGCTCGAGCCGTCGATCGAGATCCAGTCGCCTTCGCGAACCGTGGCGCGATCCACCGTGAACGTACGCGCGCGATCGTCCACTCGAACGCTCGAGGCCCCCGAGACGCACGGCTTGCCCATGCCGCGGGCCACGACGGCAGCGTGAGAGGTCATGCCGCCGGTCGCGGTCAGGATCCCGCGCGCCGCGTCCATGCCGTGAATGTCGTCGGGCGTCGTCTCCTTGCGCACCAGGATCACGGGCTCTTTCTTCCCGCGCTCGGCCGCAACATCGGCATCGAACACCGCGCGTCCCACCGCTGCGCCAGGCGAGGCCGCGAGCCCGGTTGCGATCACCGGAAGTTTCGCCTTCGGATCGAGCCGCGGGTGGAGCAGCTGGTCGAGCGACGCCGGCTCGACGCGCATCACGGCCTCGTCGCGCGTGATCAGGCCCTCGCCCGCCATCTCGACCGCGATCCGCACCGCGGCCTGCGCGGTGCGCTTGCCGTTCCGGGTCTGCAGCAGGAACAGCCGGCCTTCCTCGATCGTGAACTCGAAGTCCTGCACGTCACGGTAATGCTTCTCGAGCCGCGCGGTAATGTCGCGCAACTGCTGGTAGGCCCTGGGGCTGACGTCGCGCAACTCCTCAATCGGCCGCGGTGTGCGCACGCCCGCGACCACGTCTTCGCCCTGCGCGTTGGTGAGAAATTCCCCGTAGAAATGATTCTCGCCGGTCGCCGGATTGCGCGTGAACCCCACGCCGGTCGCCGACGTCTCGCCGAGATTTCCGAACACCATCGCCTGCACGTTGACCGCGGTGCCGAGATGGTCCGGAATGCCGTTCTGACGCCGATAGTAGATCGCGCGGTCGTTATTCCACGACTGAAACACCGCGTCGCGCGCCATCGCGAGCTGATCCATCGGCCGCTGGGGAAAATCACGCCCCGCGCGGCGGCGCATCAACGTCTTGAACTCGTCCGCGAGCCCCTCAAGATCCTTCGCGGTCAACTCCGAATCGGTCAACACGCGCCGGCGGTGCTTGAGCGCTTCGACCTTTTCCTCGGACTCGCGCTTCTCGAGGCCCATCACGACCGAGCCGAACATCTGGATGAAGCGGCGGTAACAGTCCCACGCGAAGCGCGGGTTCCCGGTGCGGCGCGAGAGTCCCGCGACCGAGCGGTCATTGAGCCCGAGGTTGAGGATGGTGTCCATCATGCCCGGCATCGAGAACTTCGCGCCCGAGCGCACCGACACCAGCAGTGGATCGGCGTCGTCGCCGAGCCGCCTGCCCATCAGGCGCTCGAGCCGCCCGAGCGCCGCCGACTGCTCCTGGTCGAAACCGGGTGGAAGCTGCGAGCCGTTCTCGTAGTACCAGCGGCACACGCCGGTCGTGATGGTGAATCCCGGCGGCACCGGCACGCCGGCGTTCGTCATCTCGGCGAGGCCTGCCCCTTTGCCGCCGAGCAGGTCGCGGAACGACGAGGAGCCGTCGGCCCTGCCTTCGCCGAAGAAGAAGATGGCGCGGTGCTTCGGACCATCCGCTTCACCCACGGGAGGCGCACCCGTCGTCTGGGTCATGGGAACCCTCCTGGTTCGCACCGGCGCCGCGGTCAAGGGTCACGGTCGGGAAGAGGGCGCCGGCGACGGCTGGATCTCGAATTCGCGATCGCTCACGCCCGGATTGAGCACCAGAGCCGAGACGTGGAGCCGCATCGAAATCACGCCGTTGATGTAACGCTCCTCGCTGTACGGCCACTTGAGGCTGCCCGCGTCACGATACGCGCCGTAGTAGCGCCGCGCAACCGTCGCACCCGCGGCGGCCCCGCGTTCGAAGAACTCGATCGCCGCCAGCAGATGCGATTCCGCGTCGAAGAAATAGCGCCGGCGCTGTCCGTCGCCGAGCCGCACGTCCACGGCGTCGACCGCGCGCTGCTCGATGCGGTCCGGGCCGCGCGAGACGCTCCGCACTCCTTCCTGCACCGCTGCGAGCAGCAGATGCGGAAGATCCGAGGCGAAGCTGGCCTTGAGCCCCGCGAGCGTCGTGCTGTCCGCCGGCTGCGGAACGGGGATCTCCGAACTCTGTGTCCACGCCCGATCCCCGGCCAGGATCTGCCGCTGGTCCGATTTGCCGAAGCGGATGAGGCTCACCATGCGGTCCGGTTCCTTGCGCAGCTGCGTGATGCTGCCGCGCGCCTCGTGCTGGCCGCTGAACAGTCCGACATCGAGATCCACTCGCGAGTCGTGGATCGCGCGCAGCGCCTCGAGCCCGCCGTGGGCGCGGATCGCGCGGTCCATGATCTCGCGCCCCATCGCGGTGTTCTCCGGCGTGGCGGCGACGGTGTCGGCCGCGTTCGGCAATGGCCCGTGCACGACGCTCACCACCTCGACGTCTCCGAAGCGCGCAAGCGCGGAACGCAGCGGGCCGGCCGGACCGACCGCGACGATCGAGAGCCGGTCGGGATCCAGCCACCGCGCCGCGGCGGCCGAGATATCGGCGGGCCGGAGCGCGGCGAGCCGCTCGAGCGTGCCGCGCGTGGACCCGCCCGGTCCCTGCAATTCGCCGCCCGCCCACTGGGCGATCAGGCCGCCCAACGTTTCGAGCGGCGCCAGCGTCCCGGTTTCAGCGGCGAGCCGGATCGACTTCATCTCGTCTTCGATGGGCGGATGCTGGATGAAACCCCGCGTCTCCGCCCGCAGGAGTTCGATCGCCGAGGCGACCGAATCCGTCGGGACCACCGCGCCGAACGAGAACAGGCCGCCGTCGTGAAGCGTGAGCAGGCTGCCGTTCACCGTGGAACCGAGACGGCGCACGAATTCGGGGCGCCCGAGCCATGCGAACGCTCCGCCCACGAGTTCGGACGCCGCGAGCGTGAGCGGAACCTCGTCCTCGGAGCCGCGCCCGGGCAGCCGCGCGCCCAGGCGCAGCACGGTGTAAGGCAGCTCCGGCATGTCCACGATTCGCACGCGCGAGCGTGCGGCGGACGCGACCCGCACGGCGGCCGGCACCTCGGTCGCGCGGCCGGACCACCGTCCGAACCATTCCGAGGCAGCCGCAAAAACGCTGTCGGGCGAGACGTCGCCAGCCACCACCAGCAACGATCCTTCGGGCCGGTAGCGGTCGTGATGGAACGCCCGCACCTGCTCATGCGTGAGCGCAAGCAGCGTCGAATCCACGCCGAGCGGCGATCGACCGTACGGATGATCTCCGAATAGGACGGCCCAGATCTGCTCGGAGGACGTCACCGACGGATCGCCGTGCAGCCGCTCCAGCATCTGGCGCGCCTGCGAGAGCGTGGCGTTCATCTCGTCGTCGGTGAACACCGGATTGAGCGCGGCGTCGCTCAGCAGCTCCATCGCGGGACCGAGGCGGTCCGACAGAAACGCGCCGACCAGCGTGGCGTAGTCGCGTGACGCGGTGGCGGACACGTTTCCGCCGATGCGCGCGGCGTCCGCCGCGAACGTGGCGGCATCGCGTGAGCTGGTTCCGCGGGTGAGCATCTGCGCGGTGAGGTACGACACGCCGGCGGCCGACCCGCCTTCTGCGACCTGGCCCGCGGCGACGCGCAATTCGATCTGAACGATCGGCCAGCGGTGGACCGGGAACACCGCGACCTTGAGGCCGTTCTCGAGCGTGCGCGTCACCGGAGCGGGCACGGAGAGCGGCGGGAGGCCGGAGCCGAGCCGCGGCGACGGGAGGGCCGCGGCATGCGGTGGCGGCACGGCGACCGAGGCTCCGAACGAAGCTCGCGGCCCGGCCAGCGCTACGAACGCCGCGAGCGCGAACCGCGCGACGCTTCGCGGCCACACCGATCGCGAGCGCGCGAATCGAGAGCGCGAATCCGGATCCGGGCGCGAATGGCGCCTGCAATGGACAGTGAGTCGCATGATCAGCGCCCTCCCCTGGAGTGAGCCGCGGCCGCCTTCGTGGTCGGGGAGCGAGCGGGCCGTTCGGTCGGAGGTTGCGGCCCGGGCCGCAGCCAGACCACGCTGCGATTCCGCGCCGCGAACGTGCGCTCCGCCGCCTCCCGGAGCGTCGCGGGCGTGAGTTGGCGCACGTGTTCGAGACGCCGCGCGGCGCCGCTCGCGGCGCCGTCCACGCAGACCGCGGTTCCGAGCGCGCGTCCGAACCCCTGCGTGGTCTGCCATCCGAACAGCGTCTCGACTTCGGTCTGACGCTGCGCCGCTTCGAAGACCGCCGGATCGGACGCATGGCCGATCAGCGTCTGAATCTGGGCCAGCACTTCGCGCTCGACGGCCGCGGTGTCGGCATCGGGACGAATCGCGGCGGCCACGTAGAACAGGCCCGCGTCGCGTCGCAGGTCGAGACCTCCGCTCGCGGCGAGGCAGCCGCTTTCACCCGCGGTCAGCGTGCGATCCAGCGACGAACGCGTGCCGTGCGTGATGACATGGTCGATCACATCGAGCGCCGCCGCGTCGGGATCGCGATCGGGGGGAGTGCGCCAGCCGATCAGCATCAGAGGCACCTGCGCCAGGGTCGCGCCCGATGCGCGCCGCTCCAGGGTTTGGGGTTTCACGGGCGCCGGCTCGGCACGCACGACCGGGCGCCGGGGCAGCGCGCCGAGCGTGCGACGGACCAGCGTTTCGGCGGCCGCCGGGTCGAACCGGCCGGCCAGCGTGAGCAGCGCGCCGTCCGGCCCGTAATGGTCGTGATAGAACGCCCGGCAGTCCGCGAGCGTGATGTTCGCCAGATCCGATGGCACGCCGGTCGACGGCCATCGATACGGATGGCCTGCGAACACGACTTCGTACAGCCGGCGCAGACCCTGGCCAAGTGCTCCACCTTCGGGGCCGCCTTCGTGCTCGCGACGCATGACCGCGCGAGCCGGCTCGAGGGTGCCCGCGTTCAGGTTGAGGTGCGCCATGCGGTCGGCTTCGAGAGCGAGCGCGAGTTCCAGCGCGGCGGGCGGGACGTTCTCGGTGAGATACGTGAAATCCGGGGTCGAGAGCACGCCGAGCGTGCCGCCCACGCGCTGGATCAGTCGCTGGTGTTCGCCGGCCGGGTGCCCCGGGGTGCCCGCGAACAGCAGACCATCGAACAGGTGCGTGAGGCCGGTGCGGCCGGCCCGCTCGAAACGCGCTCCGGCCGGAAACCACAACGCGACGTCCACGGTCGCGGTGAGCGTGTCGGGCGCGAGCAGCACGCTGAGGCCGTTCGCGAGCCGGAACATGCGCGCTGAAGCGGGGACCAGCGACGGATCGCCGGCCGTCGCGTGCGATCGCGCGAGCAGGCCGAGTACGGCCAGGCACAGGGTGAGCCCTCGAAACTTCATGCGGTGGACCTCGGTGGGTTCGGGATCAGCGCAACGACACGACGCGCACCGAAGACCGGTGGCCGGCCGCGTCGAACGAGATGAAGTAGAGACCACTGGGCGCCGCGCGGCCTCCCGTATCGAGTCCGTCCCATGACGCTTCGCGCCACTGGCCGCGAGTGAGCGTCCCCTCGAACAGCTCGCGCAGCCGCCGGCCCTCGGCATCGAATACGGCGACCCGCGCGCGCGCCGAGGGCGGAGCGCCGGCGCCGAGCGCGAAGCGCACCACGCTCGGACCGTCGCAGCTTTGCCGCGGATTGGGGCCCGCCAGCTTGAGACCCAGCGCCACCGGCGGCTCGCCCTCCACGCCGAGCCCGGGGATCGTCCAGCGCAGCGCCTTCAGGCCGTCGGGAATGCCGTACCCCATCAGCGTGTCGGGCGTGCTCGCGCGCGACGCGGTCTCGCGCAACATGCGGATGATGGACAGCGGCGCGAATCGGGGGCGCGCCTGGATCATGCAGGCCGCCAGCCCGGCCAAGAGCGGGGTCGCAAACGAAGTGCCGCTGTGCTGCGCGTAGCCTTGCGGATTTCCGCTGGGATCGGTGAGCCAGTTCGAGAGGCCCAACGCCATCAGGTCGGGCTTGATGCGGCCATCCGACGACGGGCCCTTCGAGGAGAACGAGGTGCGCGCTCCGGAGGAATTGACCGCGCCCACCGCGATCAGGCTGTCGCCGTGGACGTCGGCCGGCGAGACGATCTTCTGCCACGCCACGTTGCCCTCGTTGCCCGCGGCCGCCAGCACCAGGATGCCCTTGCTGGCCGCGATCTCGGCCGCCTGCGCCACGGTCGTGGTCCGTCCGTTCATGTCGGCGTAGGTGTAGTTGCCGATCCCGCCGTCGAACTGGCTGTAGCCGAGCGAGGTCGTGATCTCGTCGGCTCCGAGGCTGTCCGCCCATTCCGCCGCCATGCCCCAGTACACCATCTCGATCGTAGTCTCGCTGGCGTCCACCTCGGTGCGGGCGAGCGCGAACGTCGCGCCCGGCGCGGTGCCCACGTAGCTGCCGGACTTGTTGCCGCCGATGCAGCCCATCACCCATGTGCCGTGATTGCAGCACGTGAAGCCCACCGTGTCCTGCGCCGAACTGTCGCCGTCCACGAAATCGCGCTCGAAGCCGGGGGGAACGACGGCGTTCCGGAGCGCCTCGTGTTTGTTGTGGTAGTTGAATCCGTCGTCGATGATGCACACCAGCACGCCGGTCCCGATGTAGCCCGAGTCGTGCACCGCGGGCACGTCGAGTTGCGCCACCGCCGCGGCGTTGAGCCCGTAGTTGAACGAGTTCGTGGTGCGCGCGCAATCGCTGCACGTGAGGTCGGAGGGCGGCGCGCTCAAGGCGTCCGATTCGGGCGCTTCACGGCCCCGCCGCGCCCGCTCGACCGGGTTGAGCGCGCTCACGAACGGAAGCGAGGCCACTTCCGCGAACCGCGACCCCGGCACGCGGACCGCCACGCGGTTGAACCAGCGCGAGGTCGCGAACGGTACCAGCGCGCGCCCGCGCAGCGCCGCGAGATAGGCGGGGTCGAGCGGCACGTCACGATCGTCCACCAGAGGCGTCACGCCGGTGCGCAGGCGACGCGCGAGGCAGCGGGCAGAGAGCGACGCGCGGGCCCGCGTGAGCGCGAACGCGAGATCGGAGGGACCGCGAGCGCCTTTATCGGCGAACGAGATCCACACCGGAACGGGTTCGGGATCCGACGCCACCGCGGCCGCGATGAGTCTCGGATCGAGCTTCGACAGCGCCTCTTCGGGAAGCGGCCCGGCCGCGCGTGCTGCGCCTGGAATCCCTCCCGAGAGAACCAGCGCGAGCAGCGTCATCGGGATGCGGTGCAGGATGCGCATACGCGGTCTCACCTCGATCTCCTGAGTTTCCGCCGGCAGGTGTTGGCCGGGCTCAGGCGGTGGCCCGAGCCGTGCTTCGCAATGTCACTTCGATGGTGCCCACGTCGAGTCCCGCCGTGTTTCGAATGCGCGGACGCGACAGGGGTTCGAGCCGCGCGAGCTCCTCTCTGGAGAGCGCGCCAAGCTGCTCGAGCAACGCGATCACCGCCGTCGGCAGCGCGCGCGCGCTTCCGTCTTCGCTCTTGATCGCGAGCCCCCATCCCTCCCCGGTAAGACCCACGCACTCGAGACCTTCGGCGCCACCCTTGGCGACCAGCCGCCCGGGGGCTGCCGCCATCAGGTCGGACGAGAAGCGTCCCCTGCCCCCGGTCGCGGCCGGAAAGCCCATCATCGCGCCACGGATCCGAGCCAGAGCCCGCTCCCTCCCATCGCCTGAGGCAGCCGCTCCCGCGAGCCTCGCATAGCCGCGCGCCATGGCGTCAAGCGGAAGCGCGAACACCGTCACGCTGCACCCGTCGATCGCGGTGAGCAGCGACTCGGGCGCCACCCCGCACATTTCGGCGATGGAGCGGCGCATGAGCTGTTGCACCGGGTGATCGGCGCGCTCGTAGCCCAGCGTCGGCCAGCCTTCGGACATCGCCAGGCACAGCATGCCAGCATGCTTTCCCGAGCAATTATTGTACACCGGAGAGCGTCCGTCGGCCCGCGCCCTCAGCTCGGCCAGTGACTCCGGGTCGAGCGGGTCGTGATAGCCGCAGGCCAGCGCCGATTCCGTGAGGCCCAGCCGGTCGAGGATGCCGGTGACGAGCGCCACGTGGTACGCGCTGCCGGTGTGCGAGGCGCACAAGACGGCCAGCTCCTCGTCGGTGATCTTCCAGCGCTCGGCATGACCGCGCTCGACCAGCGGAAGCGCCTGAAACGGCTTCGCCGCGGAACGAAACGTGGTGACGAGGCCGGATTCGGATGTCTCCAGGACCGCGCGGCCGCTCGCGTCGGTGACCACGGCCTGCATGCGGTGGCGCGATTCGGGGATCGCGCCCCGCCATACTGTCCCATCGACCTGCAAGCGCATGGTTTCGAATGAGGCGGGTTGGGGTCCGCGCCGCGCGGGCGCCCAGGTCTAGCGCACCAGGACGAAGCGGTTCTGGAACGTCAGGGCAGCCGATTCGACGCGATAGACGTAGATGCCGGACGCGACGTCCTTGCCGCTCTGGTTCTTGAGGTCCCAGCGCTCGAAATCACGAACCGGGTCGTCATGCTGGAGCTTCACCACCAGGTCGCCCGCCGCGGTGTAGATCTTGATGGTGGCGTTGGCCGGCAGGTTGATGAAGTGCACCTCGTTCGCGGCCGCCTGATCCCACGCCTCGTGCGCCCGATACGGGTTGGGCACGACCGACACCTGGAGCAGGTTCGTGGTGGGTCCTCCGGTGGGCTCGACCGGTGCGGCGATCATGTTCACCGCCTTGTTGTTCAGGTTGATGCGCGGGCAGGTCGTGGTGTCCCCGTACGTACCGCAACGCGCATAGTTGTCGGACGTATCGGGCGGGCCCGGAACGAACAGGTCGAGGTTGACGTTGTCTTGCACGTTGAGGGCCTCGTACGTGATCGCGTACCAGGTGCGGAAGCCGTCATGAGGTCCGGGCGGCGCGACCAGCTTCAAGACCGAGTCGCCTCTCGAGAGGCAGCGTCCGAACTGATCCACGCGCCGGCACACCTTGACGTAATTTCCGTTCGAATCGGGATCCACGAACGTGACGACGCTGTCGTGCACCACCTTGCCGGCGCACTTGAACGGGTAGGTCTTTTGGCCCGTGGAATCGAGCGTCGTGGTGTCCACCAGCGAGAACCGCCACGTGAGCGGAGCGTCGATGTTGAGCGAAAAGCGGCGGATCAGCGTCATCTGCGAGGTGTCGGGTGTGCCGACCACGCGCCAGATGCGGTAGCCGGCGAAATCGGGCCGGGCTTCCGCGCGCCGATCGCGCAGGAAGCGCACCGAAACCGTGCGCGCCTGGGGCCGGATGCTGTCGGGACGCGGCTGCCATTCCCCGACACAGCGCCGGGGATTGAACGAGCTGCTGTCCTGAAAGGCGCCCGGAAACGCCCACACGGGGATCCGCGGGAAGCCCGATCCCGCGGCGTGCGCCGGAACGGGTCCGGCGCCGGCCGTGAGGGCCAGCGCCAGACCGATCGCGGGAAGGATCGAACGCAGCAGGAAGCGGCGGTCTCGCTTCTGCATTCGGCTACTCCTGAGGCCTGTGGCCGGGGGACGTCAGCACGCGGCGCGTGGCTCCACGCGATCCGCCGCCGATCAGCGAGCGAGCGCTGCCATGGAAATTGAGCAGCCCTGCGGGCGGCGCGGTTCGGATCGGGCGCGAGCTGATCGCGAGCGCCGGCCGCATCGGATCCGGCGTGCCGGTCTTCATCAGACCCCAGACGTTCTCGAGCACGAAACTCGTCAACTGGACGAAGTCCACCTTGGCGAACAGCCACGGATCGAAGGCCGTGAACAGGAGCGAGCTGTTCTCGACGCCGCGGTAGTAGGTGGCGATCGGAAAGAACGACAGCGGGTCCGGAATCCGCACGTTGTAGAGCGTGTCCATGACCGAGGAGTCCATCGGCGCTCCGGTCGGATCCGGATTCACGTTCTCGATGATGAAGTTATCGAGCGACAGGTACGAGAACGCGAGCTGGGTCTGGTAGAACCCGCTGGTGCGGTAGGGCGGAAGGCTGTCGCCGAGCGCCAGCGACTTGGTGCGCATGCGATTCGGCAGCAGCGCGTAGTTGGGGGCTCCGGCCGAATGGGGAATCGCGCGGGGGGATTTGAGGTACTGGTAAATGTTGCCGCCCGCGTCCACAACGTCGTTGCGCCAGTGGATGACGTCGTAGAGGAAGCGGCCCGGAATGAGTTCGGTTCCGAACGTGTAGGTGCCGCCATCCCCCTTCTCGAACGCGGCCTGACATTCGTGTGCGATGCCGCTGCCCATCATCCACACCTGACCGCCCGCCTTGATGTAGGTGGCCAGCGTGTTCACTCGATTCCTGTCGTTCATGTAGCGCAGCGCCGAAATGCCGTCCGCGAGGCCGACTCCGCCCTGGGCCCCGGCCACCTGATCGCTGATCCAGATCAGGTGACGGAACCGCCCGAGCGCGCGAAGCGGCACGGTGAGATCGCCCGCGCCGGTGCGGGTGGTGATGGTGTCGAAGTCGTAGCCCTGGAAGATACCCTTCCGGCTCACCGATCCCGCCGGGTAGTTCCCGCGATACGGGTAACCTCCGCGCGCGAACATGAACGTGTCGAATTCGGCGGCGGTCGGCCAGCTGCCGCTCGGCGCGAGGTAGGTCGTGGTTCCGACCCGGTACGCATCCAGCAGGTAGCGCGTGTCGTTGACCACGCCGAGCGCCCGGTCGAACGACGGCTTGACCACGGCGAATCGGATCACGCCAAGGCTCTTCAAGCCGTTGTTGTCCGAGGCCTCGATGTAGAAGAACAGCACGGTGTCGCTCGCGAACGGACCGACGGTGGCGCTCGTGGTGTTGAGGCTCGGGCTCGACCAGTGCCCGATGTCGGTGTTTTCGTTGGTGCGCGGCGTTTCGTCGCTCACGTCACCACCCAGTCGCCAGCGATAGCTGGCGACCGAGGCGCCCGGGTCAGTGGTCGCGGACCAGTTGAACCGGATCGGCTGCCCGGCCGGCACCTCGACGTCGGCCCCATTGGCGGGATCGTAGCCACCCTGAGAGTACGTGAACGTGAAGATCTCATTGAACATCGTCAAGGCGGGACCGCCGGCGCTGGCCAGCTTCACACTCAGGCGCAGCACGTTGGTATCCTGCGTGAAGATCGGGGTATAGGCCCCGGCCTCGTCTTTCCCCACCACCACGAACACGTAATCCTTGTTTGGCGTCCGGTTGGTGTACCGGACCTGCGTGGTCTCGCCGCCGACGGAGTCCCAGCTCGCGAAGCCCGACGGGGAAAACATTTTCCACAGCAGCGTATCCGGGGGGTTCGGGTATCCGGTGTCGGTCAGCACCTGCTGGATGGTCGGCGTGGTCCCCGCGTCGAAGAGCGCAAACTTGTACTTGATCGGCTTCTGCGTGAACTGGCCGTCCGGATCCTCACCGGTCCAATGGATCAGCAGCGAAGGCGTGACGTAGCTGGTCCCCTGATGGGAGGGCTGGGGGTCGTCGATCTGGACGGTCGGAGCCACCGTGAACGAGAAAAACGACCGCTGCACGGGTTTCGACGAGTCCCCGCGGTCGTCCACCGCCCGGATCACGAAGGTGTGGTAATCGATCGCGTGGGTCGAACTCTGATCATCCTTCAGCGTCGCCTTGAAGAACACGATCTGCTCGTTCTTGGTGGTCTTCGTCCACTTGATGGAGTCGCGGATCGCGGGCGGATCGATGGTGTAGATGAAGTACACCACCCGGCCGTCCGGATCGTCCCCGATCCAGTTCAGCTTGTACGCGTAGAAGTAACGGTTCGTGGTGTCGTAGGGCGCGCTGGTGAGCCGCACCACCGGGGGCTGGTTCGGCACCAGCAGATTCTTCAGGGACTTGCTGCACCCGGCAAGCGCCAGGGCGGCGAGCGCCAGGGCGATCCACACCAGGGCCAGGGTCGCGCGAATGGACTTCATGGCAGGTCTCTCCCGCTCAAGGCGTTGGATGACCCCGGTCCTGGGTGATCCGAGTGGAACGTCTGGGCCGGCGTGGGCGGCGGCGGAACCATGAACGGAATCGACACGTTCACGCAGCGGCCGGAACCCGCCCGAATTTCACAGTCGATGCAGTCGCACAGCTCGATCTTCAGCGTGACGGCCGGCCCGATGATCCTGGGATCGAGCACGATGTTGGTCACGATCAGCCGGCCCGAATTGTCGCTGGTCAGGTGCTTGAGAAAGTCGGGGGCGAACACCACATTCTGATTGGTGCTGTCCTTGCCCGCGAAGCTCAGAGTCCAGCGCAGGATCAGGTTCGTCGAAGGTCCGCCGACGCGAGTCGGCTTGCTCGTGACGTCCGAGGTGTAGGGATCCACGTCGCTTGCGAACAGGTTGACGTTCAGCGTCCGGCTCGGATAGACCGTGCTGCCATCGTATTTCGGCGTGAAGGTGGGGTCGCTCGTCACCAGGTACGGGACCTTGTCGATATAGAACGTGATGATGCGCCGGCGGATGTCCTTCTCCTGGTCGGTTCCGCCGCCCGCGTCCACCTTGTCGGCCAGCTGCTTTGCGGCGAACGGGCTGGAGATCCCGTCGTCCGTGCTTCCAAGCTGCGATTTCACGTACCCATCCACCGCTTTCGTATAGCAGTAAGCCTTGCCGGCCCGGTCCGCCTGGAAATAACCGCTCACGATGGTCAGTCGCTGGGTCGAATTGGGGTCGAAATTCGGGTAGAGCAGCGCGGGGTCGGTGTTCTGCGAAGAGCCGAACGTGAGGCTCAGAGATGGAAGAAGGCCCGAGCCTTTGAAGCCGATCGGCGAGCCGTTCGCGGGACCGGAATGCAGCACCACGGCCGAGCCCGGCGGGATGCCGCTGGTGTCGGGCTTCGTCTGCCCATCGCCGGGCACTCCGGCCTTGACGAGATAGGGCGTATCGGGATCGAAGCCACCCGAGCCCACCACCACCCACGAGTTGAAGTTCACGGTGTCGTTTTCACCGCGCACGTAGATCCGGTTCTTGTAGATCTCGAAGAATGTCCGGCGCTCCGGTCGCTGCGATGGCAGCACCTGGACGGAATCGTTGGAGAGGAGGCTGCCGGTCAGGTTCGGGACGTGGGCGAAATCCGGCAGATCCAGGTAGATCTCGCCGCCCCGATGCGTATAAGGGTATGCGTTCGGATCCGGGCCCGAGAGCCACGTGATCGGACTGATGTTGAGCAAGAAGCGCCGCGTGGTCTGGCGGGCGCCCCCCGCGAGATCGAGAGCGCGCAGCGTGAATTGCTTGGGGCCGGGCGCGAGCACGTCCACGTGGCCCGTAATCGGGTCCGTGATGCCGGAATTGTACGTCACGCTGTGAACCGAGGAATCCACCGGCACGAACTGGGTCTCGTCCAGCTTGTACTGGTAGCCGGTCACGGGAGAGCCGGGCAGCGTGGGCGAGCTGTGCCAGTGAAAGTTGAGCACGCTGCTGGAGGGCACGGTGTCCTTGAGCGTCTGCGAGTGGAGATCGAACGAGTCCGTGATCATCTTCACGAAGCTGCACGCGGTGACCGGGGCGCCGGGTCCGCTCTGGCAGAAAATCGGCGACGTGGCGCGCGCGTCCAGGGTGTCGATGGCCGGCGGATAACGGTCCTGGGAGTTGAAGATGAAACGCGCCGGAGTGGGATCGGGCTTGCCCTTGTTGTCCACCGCGTAGATGAAGAATGCGTGCTGCCGGTCGGGCGCCGCCTCGGTCACGGTGAAGATGAACGTCATGTCGGTGTGGG
Source organism: Candidatus Eiseniibacteriota bacterium (assembly GCA_016178685.1). GTDB lineage: Bacteria > Eisenbacteria > RBG-16-71-46 > RBG-16-71-46 > RBG-16-71-46 > JACOSU01. The sequence continues at coordinate 30,039 of JACOSU010000046.1, forward strand.
TCGTGAAATGGTAGTCGCGCGGCTTGGGACCCGGTAGTCCGGGCAGCGGAAACCCGGGCGGGGCGGTCGCCGCGGTCTCGACCAAGGCGTAGTAATAGCCGGCGATAGCCCCGTCAATGTCGGAGCCGGCCCAGTACAGGTGATAGAGAACCGGGATCGTACCCGGCGAGGGCACGATCGGATGCCCGTCCTTGTCCTTGACGGTGATCGTGTCCTGGGGCGCCGAGGTGATCCAGGTTTCTGGCGCCTGATTATTGTCGGCCGGTGTGATGGGCTTCCGGCAACCGATCCCGCAGAAAACCGCAAAAAGGCAAAGGTAAAACCCAGCGCGTAAACGCATTCACGTCCCCCGGCACGCCCAGTCCTGTGAAGGGAATGCGCGAAACCTATCAACTGGGGGGGAGCCCGTCAAGCGCCAAAATCCGCTTCTCGCGATTCCCCGGAAGGTTGAGCGCGGCGCCGGAGCTCGCGGACCGCGCCCATGTCGGCCCACAAAAGACCGGAGGGCGGGGTATCACCCCCGCCCTCCGACCGAACTGCCGTGCGAACTTCGCTTACTTCAGGACCGTCAGCTTCTTCGAGTCGCTGAAGTGGCGATTCACGAACTTGACCTGGGTGAAGTAAACGCCGCGGGGCACGATCTGACCCTGGTCGTTCACGCCATCCCACGTCAGCGTGTTCTCGCCGGCCGGGAACATCCGGTCCGCGAGCTTCCGCACCTGACGACCGCTCACGTCGTAGACGTTGATCTCGACCCGATCCGACTGAGCCAGCCCGAACCGGACCAGAGCCACGCCACTGCGCAGCGGGTTGTTGGAGAAGTTGCCGACGAAATCAACGAACTGACTACCGTCGTTGGTGTTCGGCGTATCCAGCGTGATCGGCGTGCCCTGTACCGCGCAGCCAATCGCGCCAAATAGGTTGGCGAACGTCTGGTAGTAGTAGTTGACGCGACCGTAGTCATTGACATCGGTCCGGGACGTGATGTTTCTGACGTTCCAGCCCTCGACCATGTCGATCCACGGGTGACCACCAGGAATGTCGCCCGGGTTCGCGACGGCCGCAGCGTACGGCCCCAGCGTCCCGGTGTTCTGGTAGTACACCCCAACCACTGCGTTCGGGGTACGGACGCCTGCCACCGCCTGGAGAATATCCAGGGTGTAGAAGCAGGAGTTCCGCATTCCACGAGTGTTCGGGTAGAGCGGCGGAGGGGCTCCCAGGACCGGTTGCGGGATGAGGTCAGCCATCGCACCACCGTTGAGCGAGTAGGTACGGTAGCCCGTGGCTCCCGCGTTCACATCGAGATCGGCGCCCAGGTAACCGCTGACGAAGTCGAGTTGCGACGACCCGGGGCCTGCCGCGTGGGCATCTTCCACGAACCCGTCTCCACCCGCGTAGATACCGCGCCACGCGAACGCTGTGGCCCCGAGCAGGAAGTTCTCCAGCGTCTTACAGTCGTTCGCGCTACGATCCCTGAACGGACCCAAAATGCTCGAGTTCAGATCGCCCGACATGAGGAACAGCAGCCTATAATAAGCGCTCAGCATCTCGTCCGTCGGAGCGTTCTTGGCGTCCTTGCCGTAGGCGATCTGAGGCGGGATGGTGGTACGGTTCGAATGTCGGCTTCCGATCGAATTCGAACTCATGAACAGCGACTCGGACGCCTTGACGTCGTATTTGTCGAACGTCGTTCCGGCGGATCCGTTCTTGTTCACGAAGTTGGCCGGGCTGTTTGGGCTGGTGGTGCCAGTGGCCCACCAGCCGTTATTGATGCCGCGGGCATGGGCCGCGATCGCGCCGATCGAGTCCATGACGCCGAGCACGGGCATTTCGTCGCCGCGGCGATCGTTCCAGTCGATGTACAGCATGCACGGCTTGCTATCGCCGCCGTACGCCGGTTCCTTCCACCTATCCGGAAGCACCGAGAACTCCTGCCAGCGGTGGCCGTCCAAGCTGCCCTCGCCCAGCTGCGGGACGACCACCGTTGTGTCCGGTACGAGCCCGATCCGGCCCACCTCCGGACCGGTCAGCTCCTCGCGGCGGAAGAAGTACTCGACGTGCGTGCCGGGCGTGAACAGACCGTCCGGCAGGATCTTGGTGCTGTGCGTGGTCACCGTGGTGACGTCCCAGCCGATTCGCGTGGCCGGAAGCGTGGTCACCCACGCCGGGGGGGTGCCGCTGCAGTTGACGTTGGGATCGACCAGCGTAAACAGCGACGTATCCACGACGAAGCAACGATTCCGAGGCACACCAAGGTTGACGTGCGACGCGTGACCCCCGCCACCGTCAAACTCCGACTCGTGGTAGGTGGACATCCAGGTGGAAGCAGCTCCGCCGCCCGTGGGGTCCAGACCGATGCCGAGCACCGGGAAGTACTCAAGTCTCGCGGTGTCGCAGCGGGCGCTGTTCCACATCAGCGGACTCCATCCGCCGGAGGCGGTGCTGTGAAGATTGACTCCGGTCACGGTCAAGCTGGACTTGTCACCCGGATCGGCCTTGTACGAACCCCAGAAGTCAGTCGCCGTCGCCGGCGCGGGACTGGTGGGAACGTGACGCAGACCCGAAGCGATGTTGCCCGGGGTCACGTAGTTGCCCGGACCCGGCTGGATGCGGAACACCATGTCGACCCGGATGTTGTAACCCTGACCGTCGGCATTGACGACCGTCGAGTCGCCCGGGATGTCGATGCGCGAGATGTTGCCCGTCGTCTGAGAGGTGTTGAGACCGTTCTTGATGAGCGCCGCGCAGCTGTCGAAATCAGCCGTGCCCGGCAGCGAAACGTCCTCATTGAACGGGAACGTGTCCGTGATCAACTGCCAGGTATCGACCGACATTGCCTGCGGCACGCCGTCGATGATCACCAGCGACATGTTGTCCAGCAGTCCAAGGTTCTCGGTAATGTGGCAATTCACATCCGACACACCAAACCGGTAGCACTGCTGCACCTTCATCATGAAGATGCGCATCGAGTCGGGGATCCCGCTCGAGTTCGACGTCGCGAGACAGCCGTTCGCCCGGCAGGCTTCGAAATTGCTACCGAAGCACTGCGGATCCGGGTCGAAATAGTTGAAACCCGGAAGGCGGATTTCTCCCCAGGCCCTGGTCCCGTCGGACTGCTTCGCGGGATAAGCCTGGAAGCCGAATCGCCACAGACAGCCGGTCGCGGGGGCGTTGAAGATACCGGTATAGATCTCGTAGTTCTCGTAGTAATCCTCGGTCGCGGTGACTTCGTCGCCCGTCAGGTTCCACCCGTTCGCGATGGTCGGGCCGGGCGTCACAAAGTTCACCGTGGGCGAAATCATTCCCCAGTGACCGTTGTGCTCGGTATCGACCGACGACGTGGCGGTGGCCTCGTTGTCATCGTGATTGCCCATCGAGATCACCTGACCGAACATGTTGCAACTGCTGGCGGGGTTGTTCGGGGCGCCGCACAGGTCGTTCCACCTGACGGTCAGATCCGCGAGTTCGTGCACGTGGAAGTAGATCGCCGGCGGCTTGCCGCTGGACTTCCATTTCGTGAGCGCCGACGTACCCGGGTTGTTATCGATGTCGCCCTGGAACGGCAACTCAAAGTCGCCGATCGTGACCGGACCGCCACCGAAATCGTAGGTGACGTTGTCCACCTGCGCCGCGCCCATATAGCCCGAGTTGTAGCTGGTCGAGCCGGAGACGACGATGTTTTCATCGTCGAAGCCGCGGTTGGTGTGAACCCGGAACACCAGACGCAGACGGTTGTCGAGCGACCTGAGAGCGATCACCTGCCCCTGCGTGAGCGTCAGAACCACCAGAGTCTTGGAGTGGTTGCCGGCTGCCGAGTACAGCCACAGGTGCGTGTCGCGATCGAGCACTTCGTTCATCCAGCGACGAAGCGGGTCGTAGACGCTCAGGATGAGGCCATTCGAGGCGGTCCAGCTGGTATCGATCGGCTTGCCCACGTACACCTGGAACGAGTCCACCGGGGCCAGCACGTTCGCCGCGAATGTCGGCGGACCGGCTTCGGCACTGATCAGGTTGCCGACCGCGGTCGAAAGCGGATCGCCTTCGAACCAGCCGACGCGGCTCTTGACGGCCGTGTCCTTGCCCAGCGACATGGCGGTCGCGTAATCGAACGCAATCGTCACGCCGGTGGTCGCGGTGCTGACGTCGATGTCCCGGTACAGCATCTGGTCCATCTGGTTGCCGTAGCCCGGGAAGTGCTTGCTGGTGCCGTTCCCGAAAGTGGGGTTGGAGCCCGTGAACCCGTTGTACTGAAGAACGTCGTCATTGAACGCGTTGCCGGTGATGGGATCCGACACCGTCACGTCGCCGTGGCCGCGAAGGCCCATCCACGCCGACTTGGTGCCATCCAGAGGCGCCCACGCCGGAGCGACCGGGTTGGTGCCCGAGGTGGTCGTGAGACCGACCGAGTTGCCCGGATCCACGTGCCATACGCCCACCACGCCGTACGTGCGATTGCCGGGCGCCGCCGCATCCGTCAGATCCCGACGCTCGTTGATCACGTAGTTCGCGTTGTTGCCGACTTCGATCGCCCACCACGGACGGTT
>JACOSU010000187.1 GCA_016178685.1 Candidatus Eiseniibacteriota bacterium
CCACCTGCACGTGTCGCGATGCCGGCTCGTCGAACGTCGAACTGATCACTTCGCCCCGCACCGACCGTTGCATATCGGTGACTTCTTCGGGCCGCTCGTCGATCAGCAGCACGATCAGGATCACTTCGGGATGATTCTCGGTGACGGCGTTCGCGATCTTCTGCAGCAGAACGGTCTTTCCGGCCTTGGGTGGCGACGTGATGAGCGCGCGCTGGCCCTTCCCGAACGGGCACAGCAGGTCGATGATGCGCGTCTCGATGCAGCGGTCCTTGGTCTCGAGGTTGAGCTTCTCCTGCGCGTAGAGTGGCGTCAGGTTGTCGAACAGGATCTTGTCCTTGGCCGCCTCCGGACTTTCGAAGTTGACCGCCTCGACGCGCAGCAGCGCGAAGTAGCGCTCGCCCTCCTTGGGGGGCCGCACCTGCCCCGAGACCGTGTCGCCGGTGTGCAAATCGAAGCGCTTGATCTGCGAGGGCGACACGTAGATGTCGTCGGGCCCCGGCAGGTAGTTGTACATCGGCGAGCGCAGGAAGCCGTAGCCCTCGGGCAGGATCTCGAGCACGCCCTCGGCGAAGATCAGGCCGTTCTTCTCGGTCTGGGCTTCGAGAATTTTGAAGATCAGCTCCTGCTTTCGCAGACCGCTGGTGCCCTCGACGGTGAGTTCCTGGCACAGGTGCAGGAGCTCGGACATGGTCTTGCCCTTGAGCTGCGTGAGCTCCATGGTCTGGGTCGGAGGAGCAGCCGGAGCCGGAGTCTGAGTCGGAGTCACCGATGATTCCATGCGCGTATGCCTTTGGTCGCGGCGTGCTCCGGCTCGCGGCGCGGGGAGCGCCTCGGGACGAGAGTGGCCAGGGCTTCGGAGCGTCAGAACTCCGAGGGCCAGGGGTTCGGGGTGTGGGTGCGGATCGTTGGACTCGAAGAGTCTCGAACGGTTTCCTCGCGTGGCGTTGGCTTCGGAACGGCAGGTCGGCGGGTGAGTCCGGCAGTGTCTGGGAAGGTCACCGCGCCCGGAATTGGATCGGGGCGATCTGTCCGGCTCGTGCGACGGCGGCGCTCGGGAGCGCCTTGGAGCCTCAACTGGAAAGCAAGCTTAGAGCCGCGGGGCCCCGCTGTCAAGAGCGCGGACGCGGCGCTCCCGGCGGCCGGGATGATGCAAAGCACGTTGCGAAGCGGTGCGGATCGCGGGGCGCGCACTGCGCGATTTTCCCCGCGGGATCCACGAGGCCTCGCGCCACCCGCATGGATCGCGGCGATTTCGCTCCCACCCCGGCCGCCCACTCTGGCACAGCGCTTGCGGTTCCTGGCGTGTGGCGGTGGCGGCGAGTGTCGCGTTCCTACCATCCGAGCCTGCCATCTCGCGCGGCCTTCCACACCGCCTCACCATAACCGCAGAGCGCCCGCTTCCAGGGGAACGGGCGCTCTCGCATTTTCAGCGCGGAGTCGGGGCCTTCTTCGAGGAGCAGGGCGTCCAGTTCTGGATTCTCTAAACTCGCCGCCGGCGCGTTGACGAGCGGCGGCATCTCTGTTTGGCTCCTTCATCGTGAAACGCTTGCGCGCTACCGTAGCCGCATCCCGCACCGCCGCCCCTCCCGCGCGCTCCGAGGCCATGGCGCCCTCCCACGCGCTCGAACCGCCGGGAACCGTGCGGGTGGGCATCTTCCTGATTTCCGCGGCGACGCTGCTGTTCCAGGTCACGTTCATTCGTATCTTCTCCGCGTCGATTTGGTACCACTTCGCGTTCCTGGTGATCTCCGTGGCCCTGTTCGGTATCGGAGCGAGCGGCGTGGGACTCGCGCTGGTTCCGGACCGCGCGCGGGATCCCGTGCGCCGGGCCGCGGCGCCCGCGCTGTTCGCACTCACCGCGCTCGGCGCCTACCTGGGCACGATCGCGGTGCCGTTTTCGCCCTTTTTCATCCTCCAGGATCCGCGGCAGGCCCTCTACTTCCTGCTCTATGACCTGCTGCTCCTCACTCCGTTCTTCTTCTCGGGAGCGGCCGTCGCGCTGATCCTGCGTGACTGGCCGGCCCACGCGGCGCGGCTCTACGCCTATGACCTGATCGGCGCCGCGTGCGGCACGCTGCTGCTGTTCGCCGCTTTGCCGGTGCTGGGGGCGCGCGGCGCCGTGGCGCTTGCCGCGGCGCTCGGGGCCCTCTCGGCCCTGCTGATGGCCCCGTCCCGAAGATCGCGGATCGCGTGCGGATTGCTGCTTGCGTTGCTGGTTCCACTGGTCCTGGTGCCACGCTGGCTTCCCGACATCCGCCTCGACGAATCGAAGCCGGTGGTGCAGGTCGAGCGCTTGCCCGGCGCGCGGCGCGTCTACACGGCCTGGAGCGCGCTCGCGCGCATCGACGTGGTCGAGCGGCCCGCCAGCCAGCCCATGATCTTCATCGACGCCGCCGCGGCCACACCCGTCGCCCCGCCGCAGCGCCCGCAGGACGCGCGTGCCGACCTGAGCGCGCTGGCCTTCGAGCTCGAACCGTCGCCGAGCGTGGCGGTGATCGGCCCGGGCGGCGGCATCGACGTTCAGAACGCGCTGGCGCTGGGAGCGCGCGAGGTGACGGCGGTCGAGATCAATCCGGTCATCATCGACCTGGTCACGCACCGGTACGCCGGGCTCACCGGCCACGTGTTCGAAGACCCGCGGGTGCGGCTGATCCGCGACGAGGGCCGCAGCTTCATCGCGCGCTCCTCGCGCCGCTTCGACATCGTCCAGATCACGCTCATCGACACCTGGGCAGCGAGCGTCGCGGGGGCCTACAGCCTGTCGGAAAACTATCTCTACACCACCGAGGCGTTCACCTCGTATCTGTCGCACCTCGAGCCCGGCGGCTGCCTTGCCATCACGCGCTGGTATTACGAAATGCCGCGGCTGGTCTCGCTGGCGCGCGCCGCGCTGGCCGCGCTTGGCGTTCATGACCCCGCGAGCCATGTCGCGGTGGTGGGGCAGAGCGTGCGTTCGGTTCTGATCGTCAAGCGCGAGGTGTTCACCGATCGCGAGGCCGCGGCGTTGCGCGCGTTCGCCGCGGCGCCCGGCCGGCGGCTGCTCCATGATCCGCTCGCCCCGCCAGAGAATTCGGTGTTCGACGCGCTGCTCCTGATGCCGGATCCCAGGCCACTCATCGAGAGAAGCGAGGTCGCGCTCGCCCCGGTTTCGGACGACAGCCCGTTCTTCTTTCAGCTGACGCGCTGGCGAAGCCTGCGTCTCACTGGCCTGCGGGACTATTCCGCGGCGTCGTTCCTCGATCCGCTTGCGATCCCGGTCGGCCAGATCGCGCTGCTCACCGGGCTCGCGCTGGGGTTGGCGCTTTCGATCGCGCTGCTCGCGGTGCCGCTGGCGCGAAGGGCCGTGCCGCGCGAGGGGCGCTGGAGGTGGCTCGCTTATTTTCTCGCGCTCGGCATCGCTTACATCGTGGTCGAGGTGGTGCTGATGCAGCGCCTCGCCCTGTTTCTGGGACACCCCACGTATTCGGTGACCGCGGTGTTGTTCGCGATCCTGCTGTTCTCCGGGCTGGGGAGCGCGTGGTCGGGCCGGCGCCAGGGATCCCCGGCCCAGATCGGCCGCCTGCCGGCTCTCGCGATTCCGGCGGCCATCCTGTTCGTGGTGTTCGTGGTGCCCGCCCTGGTTCACGCGCTGATCGGCCTGCCGCTCGCCGCGCGCATGGCGGTCGCCATGATGATCATCGCGCCCCTGGCGTTCTTCATGGGCGTTCCGTTTCCGCTCGGCGTGCGCGTGCTGGCCGCGCGCGGTGGGAGATCGATCCCGTGGGCGTGGGCGGCCAACGGCTGCGGGAGCGTGCTGGGATCCGTCGGCGCGGTTCTCGGCGCGATGCTGTGGAACTTCAGCGTGATGCTGCTCGCGGCGGGCGTCATTTATGCGCTGGCGCTCTTCGGGATCACGAGGGCCCGGGACCGCCTGATCTGACCGATCCGCGCGCTCAGCGTCCGGCGCGATAAACCGGAATGCGCCGCACGCGCGCTCAGCGTCCGGCGCGATGAATCGGAACGCGAACGTTCACACTGGCCGGATCGCTCACGCACCAGTCGGGCAGCGCCTCGGGCCGGACCTGGGCGCGCACCGTGTCGCGCCGCCCGTCGATGCGCACCGCGCCCAGCACCACGCTGTCCATGCGACTCACCGCCGCCTCGGGACCCGTCACGGTGACGAACGCCGGAATCACGAGTGGCGCGCCCCACATCAATGTTCCCGCGCTGAGGGCCCCATGAATGCGCGGCGCGACCGGCAACCGGCGATGCACCTTGCGGTCGAGCTGAAGTTGCAGCACGCGCGGTCCGACGATGCGCTCGACCTGCACGCCTTCGGACGCGGTCAACGGCAGATCCTCGGCGTTGATCGCGCGCTCGAACCGCCCAACCCCCACTCCCGCCAGCGAGACGCGCATCATCGGCTCGCCGAGCCGCAGCCGGATCAGCTGCTTGCCGGTGCCGCGCAGTTCGACCTGCACCGCCGAGGGCGCCGGACCCGACAGCGAAAGCGTCGAATCGATTTCGGTGATCTGGATCGGGAACGCGAACGTCACGCGCGCGGGGCGCTCGGTATAGACGTGCAGGTAGACCAGCACCGCGAGCAGCAATGCGGTCAGCTTGAGACCGAGATTGTCGAGGAGCAGCCCGCGGATGACGTCGATCATGCGCGTGAGCCTAATGGATTTGGCGGGGGGCGGGAAGCGGTGAGCGCCAGGTTCACTCGCGCGCTTCGCCCCCGCTCTCCGCGTCGCTCCGCTCGGGCCTCGCCCGGCTCGCTCATCCTAATCGTCCTTCGCCTCATCCCCCACCTCGTCCCCCTCGCCTGGCTTGCGCAGCCCGTGGCGTTCCATGCGCGAATAGAGCGTGCGGCGCGTCAGGCCCAGTAGGCGCGCGGCCTGGCTCTTGTTGCCACGGGTGCGCTCGAGGGCCTGAACGATCAGTTCGCGCTCGAGCGTCTCGAGCGACAGCCCTTCGGCCGGAATGACCGGCACCCACGACGACACACTCGAGAGCGCAGCCGGGCCGGATGAGAACGGCAGGTGCTCGATCGCGATCCTCTCGCTCCCCGCCAGGATCAGCGCGCGTTCCAGCGCGTGCTCGAGTTCCCGCACGTTGCCCGGGAACGGATGGCGTTCAATCGCGCGCAGCGCCGCCTCGGTGATCTGTCCCTCGGATGAACCGTGCCGCCTCAGGATGTGTTCGACCAGCCGAGGGATGTCTCCGGGACGATCGCGCAGCGCGGGCAGGCGGATCGGGAACACGTTCAAGCGGAACAGGAGATCCTCGCGGAATTGCCGCCCCCGCACCATCCCATCGAGGTCGCGGTTGGTGGCGGCGATAATGCGGGCGTCCACCGTCAACGGCTGATTGCCGCCCACGCGCGTGAAGGTCTTCTCTTCGATCACCTGCAGCAGCTTGACCTGCAGCGGCATCGGCAGCTCGCCGATCTCATCGAGGAAAATGGTCCCGCGATCGGCATCCTCGAAGCGGCCGGCCTTCTGCCGCACCGCGCCCGTGAACGCGCCGCGCTCGTGGCCGAACAGCTCGCTCTCGAGCAACGCCTCGGGCAGCGCGCCGCAGTTCACCTTGACCCACGGCCCGGCCGCGCGCCGGCTCGAAAAGTGAATGGCGCGCGCGAACAGATCCTTGCCGGTGCCGCTCTCGCCGCTGAGCAGCACGGTCGAATCGGTGGCCGCCACCTTGCGCGCGAGTTCGAGCGCGGCGCGGGTCGCCGCGGAATCTCCCACCACCTGCGCGAGGCCCTGCCGCAGCGACTCGACCGTGCTCTCCAGCCGGACGTTCTCGGATTTGAGCGCGCGGCCACGCTGCAGGCGCTCGAGGATCGCGATCAACTCGCCGTGAAAGTCGCCCTCCTTGCTCACGTAATCCTGGGCGCCGCGCTTCAGGGCATCGCGCGCGGTCTCCATGCTGGCGTACGCGGTCATCAGGATCACGTCGGTCTCGGGCCAGCGCCGCCGCGCCTCGTCGAGCACTGACAGGCCGTCGGGCGGCGCCATGCGCAGATCCGTCACCACCGCGTCGAAGCGCTCGGCTTCGAGCCGCCGCAATGCTGCGGCTCCCCCATTCACGAACGCGCTGTCGTGCCCGGCATCGCCGAGCGCGAGCGCCGTCAATTCGGCGTTTCTGACCTCGTCGTCCACCACCAGCACCTTCACGAGCGCCTCGATTCCTTCCGCGTGTTCACGATTCCCTCGTTCCCTTCTCGCGCGGCAGCCGCACCGTACACCGGGTGCCGGCTCCGGTCTCACTCCGGATTTCGAGCTGCCCGCCCGCCGACTCCACCAGGCGGCGCGCCAGAAACAGCCCGAGCCCCGAGCCCTTGGCCCTGGTGGTAAAAAACGGACTGCCGAGTCGCTCGAGCGTCTCTCGTGGGATGCCGCTTCCCGTGTCGGAGATCACGATCTCGAGCCTTTCACCTCGCTCACCAGCCGCGACCTCGAGCGATCCGCCTTCGGGCATCGCCTCGAGCGCGTTCAGGATCAGGTTCAGATACACCTGTTTCAAGGATTCGTTGTCGAGAGGGACCGCCGCGCTCCCGGGCCACGCTCCCGCGCGAGCGACCGCGATGCTGCGCGCCTTGAATTCGCCCTCGAGCAGATCGAGCGTGGCTTCGAGCGCCGCGATCGCGTCGCCGTGTTCGCCGGTCCCTTCGTCGCCTCGATTCGCGCCGCGGTCTCCCTCACCGCGTGCGAACTGCAGGTAGCGCTCCACGGTTTTCGACAGCCGGTCGCTCTCTTCGACCACGAAGTCGGCCATGCGCCGCGCGTCGGGCTCGAGCCGGCCGAGCCGCTCGGCCGAGCCGCGGATGATGGCGAGCGGATTCTTGATCTCGTGCGCGAGCGTTGCGGTCAGACGCCCCATCGCGGCGAGGTTTTCGGAGCGCGACAGACGCCGCTCGAGCCGGCCGGCCGAGGCCGAGGCGCGCACGAACAGCGCGGCCAGCACCGCGATCGCGAGCAGGCTCACGAGCGCGATCAGCGTAAGCGTGTGGCGTAACTCGTCCAGCGCCGGCAGGTACGCGGCCTCGGCCTCGATCGCGACCACCGCGACCACGCGGCCGCGCTCATCTCGAATCGGAGCCACCGCGGCGCGGTGCACCGAGCGATCGCGCCGGAACGGGGCGCTCACCGCGGGCTCGGCCGCGAACGCGCGATCGAACGCCGGGCGCGCCAGCGAATCAAGCGCGCTCGGCAGACCCTCGATCTCTTCGCGCACACGCGCGTCCACCAGTGTCACGCGGGCCGAATCTACGATTGCGGCGTCCACCAGATCGGCGGTGGCGGGGAGCGGGCCGATCAGGGTCTGGAGTGCGGCGTAGGCGGCGCTTTCGTTGCTGCGCACCAGCGGATCGCGCAGGTCGGCAGGCGAGATCTGGCCGGCGGCGCGGCTCGCGATGCGCTCCAGGCGATGTTCGAATTCGCGCTCGAGCGCGCCGCGCACGCCGTGATCCGCGAGCAGCGCGGCGGCGGCCGTGACCAGCACGGCCGAGACCGCGAACAGGATGGTGAAGACCAGGGTGCGCTGCAGGTTTTCCTCCCGCGCGCGCCGGCCGTCAGGCGGGCGGCTCGACCGCCAGCGCGTCTCCGACGGCGAACCCGCCCGGCGTTGCGACCCGCGCGAATCGCCCGCGCCGCCCCTCGAGTGCGGCCCGCAGGCCCGGCCGCAATTCCTCCATGCGCTCACATGGCCTGCAGGGGCCCATGATTTCGAGCACCGCGCTGCCAACCCGCAGGCGCGCGCCTTCGGCGAGACTGTAGAGGTCGAGGCCCCGCACCGTCACCTGCTCGCGCACGTCCCCGGGCTTGAGACGCAAGTGATCGAGCCCTTCCTGATCCATGAGCAGAATCGAGCGCCGGCTGTCGCTCTTCGCGTGCCGGTCGCCCTCGATGCCGCGATTCTCGAGCGCCTGCACGCGCTCGCGCACGGTGAGTGGCGCGCGGCTGGCGGTGTTCACGAACAGCGCGACGATGGTCGGCATGACGGTCAGTCTCCGGGCGCCTCGGCCGTTGCCAGGCGCGCCAGCATCACCGTGATGTTGTCGTGCCCGCCGCGCGCGCGAGCGAGCGACACCAGTTCGGCGCACGCACGGTCGAGATCGTTCTGCGAAGCGTGTGACGCCATCTCGTCGTCGTGCACCAGGCCATGCAGGCCGTCGCTGCACAGCAGCAGAGTGTCCCCGGTGCGAAGCCCGCCGGACAGCTCCGCGGCATCGACTTCGACCGCCTCGCCCACCCCCATGCTGCGCGTCAGCACGTTGCGACGCGGATCCACGCGCGCCTGCTCCGGCGTCATCAGCTGCTGCTCGACCAGCTGCTGCACCAGCGAGTGGTCGGCCGTCAACTGGCGGATGCGTTCGTCGCGCACCAGGTACGCCCGGCTGTCCCCGACGTGCGCGATCCGCACTTCGGTGCCTCGCACCGCGACCGCGGTGCAGGTGGTGCCCATGCCGGCCAGCTCGGGGCGCTCGCGGCTCATGCGATAGACGGTGCGGTGCGCGGCCTCGAGCGCGCGCTGGAGCGCGAGCTGCGGCGCCTCGGCGCGGTCACGGTAGTGGTGCACCACCGCTTCGACCGCCGCGCGGCTCGCGACTTCTCCGGCCACCGATCCGCCCATGCCGTCGGCCACCACCATCAACTCGCCGCGGCGCTCGCGCTCCGTGGGGTCGGCGGGCGACCAAAAAGCATGAAAGTCCTCGTTGTGATCGCGGCGCAGCCCGACGTCGGTGGCGGCGGCGATTCGGAGCGTCATGGCGACTCCATTGGCGTGAGATCCGCTCCCGCTTCGCGCCGCGGCGCGGGGAGCCGGCGGAGTATCATCGGGTTGCAGCGCGAGCCTCCTGCCTCATCAGGTGAATGGCGACGCCGTCGGCGTCCTCGGCCGCTTCGGCCAGCGTTTCGGTGAGCGTGGGGTGCGCGTGAATGGCATGGGCCAGATCGCTGAGGTTGAGATCGGCGGCGATCGCGAGCGAGCACTCGTGGATCAGCTCGCTGGCCTTGGCCCCGATGATGTGGGCGCCCAGCAGTTGATCGGTCGCGGCGTCGCCGATCAGCTTGACGAATCCGGTGGTCTCGCCGTCGGCGATGTTGCGGCCGTGCGCTCGGAACGGGAAGCGGCCGATCTTGATGCCGCGCCCCGCGGCGCGCGCCTCGCGCTCGGTCATGCCCACGCTCGCGATCTCGGGATTCGTGAAGGTCGCGGCCGGCACCGCGCGCCAGTTGGTCTGCGCCGCGTGGCCGGCGATGACCTCGGCGGCGGCCTTGCCCTGCGCCGAAGCGAAGTGCGCGAGCTGCTTGATATCGGTGACGTCGCCGATCGCGTAGATGTTTCGAACCGAGGTCTGGAGCCGGTCGTTGACCACGATCTTGCCGCGCTCCGCAACCGTCACACCCACCGCCTCGAGTCCCATGTCGCTCGAAACCGGGCGGCGTCCGGTCGCGACCAGTACCGTGTCCACGTCCACGGTCTTGCCGCCCGGGAGCGTCAGCGTGATCGAACCGTCGGGATTGTCGCGCCGGTCCTCGATCTTCACGTTCAAGAACAGATCGATCTTCTGCTTCTTCATCTCGCGCTCGAGTGTCTGCGCGATCTCGTCGTCTTCGGTCGGGACCAGTCGTGGCAGCATTTCGATCAGCGTCACCTTGCTGCCGAGCACGGCGAAGAAGCACGCGAACTCGCAGCCCACCACGCCGCCCCCCAGCACCGCGATCCGACGCGGCTGCTCCTTCAACTCGAGCGCCTGCTGGCTGGTGATAATGCGCTCAGAGTCCAGCGCGAAGCCGGGTGGCATCCACGCGTAGGCGCCGGTCGCGAGCATCAAGTGGTCGGCCGACAGCTCGGTCTTCGCGTCGCCCGCGGTCACGACCACCTTGTTCGCCGAAGTGAGGCGCGCGTTCCCGCGGTGGATGTCCACGCCGCGGCCGGTCAGCAGCGTCTTGACGCCGCCGGTCAGCTGGCGAACCACCTTGCTCTTGCGCTCGAGCAGCCACGGCCAGTTGACTCGCGGCTCGCCCACCTCGATGCCATATTCCTTGGCGCGCTTGATCTGCTCGAGCAGGTGCGCGGTGACAATCCAGGCCTTGGTCGGGATGCAGCCCCAGTTGAGGCAGGTGCCGCCCAGCTCATCCTTCTCGACCACGGCGGTCTTGAGCCCCAGTTGCGCGGCCTTGATCGCGGCCACGTATCCGCCCGGCCCGGTGCCGACGATGACGAGCTGGTAGCGCTGCGGTTCCGGCATGACGGAAACTCGGAGGTTCGATGTGGGCGCGGATGCCGGGCGCGCGCTCGGAACTGAGGGCGCCGGCTGGATCGAGCGCGACTCTATGCAGCGCCCGCGGGGCTGTCAACCGCTTGCGAATGCGATAGGGTGCGGTCATGAACCATGTCGCGTTGTTCGCCCGACGCCCGGAGTCGGGCAGCGTCAAGACGCGGCTCTCGCCCGCGCTTCCGCCACGACTCGTGTGCGATCTCTATCGCGGCATGCTGGGCGACGCGCTCGAGGCGGTGGCCGCATCGCGCGCGGATCGGCGCCGGGTGCTGTGGCTCGGAACCGAAGCCGGCGAGCCGGTGGCGGTGCCCGCGTCGCTCACCGAGGGCGAGCAGTCGGGCTCCGATCTGGGGGAGCGGCTCGAGCGCGCGTTCGCGGCGATCCTGGGCGAGCCGGGACGCGCGGTCGTGATCGGTGCCGACTGCCCACTTCTCGACGCCGCGTACATTGACCGCGCGTTCGCGACGCTCGAGCGCGCCGATCTGGTGCTGGGCCCGGCCCGCGATGGCGGCTATACGCTGATCGGGCTCGCGCGCGAGGCGCGCGGCCTCTTCCGCGGCGTCGCGTGGGGCACGCCCGGCGTGCTCGATCAGACCCTTGAGCGCGCGGGCCGGGCGGGGCTCACGATCGAGAAGCTCCCGATGCTCGAGGATCTCGACACGCCCGCGGACCTGGTGCGCGCGCTCGTCGCGCTCATCGAGCGACCGCGGGCCGCGCCGCACACGCGCCAAGCGCTCCAGGCGATGGGGCTGCTGCCCGCGGCCTGACGCTCGAGCGAAACCGAGCGCAGCGGCTTCAGCGAAACTCCGCGCAGCTGCCGCAGCGAAACCGAGGGCAACTACTTCGAGGTCGCTTCGGGCAGCGGCCCGGGCTGAACGCCGAGCGCTTTCTGGATGCGTTCCATCGCCTCGACGATCGGCTGGTGAAGGTTTTCGGGCGGGCTGCTCTCGATCGCCTGATGCAAATATTTGAGCGCGGCCTGATTGTCGCCACGCCGCTCGTTCACGATCCCGAGGTTGAACAGCGCGATCGGCTGGTGCGGATCGCGCGTGAGCGCCAGAAGGAAGAGGTTCTCGGCGGCGTCGGACGCGCCGAGGTTGTAGTAGCAGACGCCGAGATCGACCAGTGTCGAGGCGCGGCTCGAATCCCGGGCCAGCGCCGCGCGGTAATGGACGATCGCGTCGGACCAGTTCGCGGTGTCGAACATCAGGTCGGCGAGCCCGATGTGCGCCTGCGCGTCGGTCGTGTCCTTTGCCAGAGCGGCCATCAACTGCGCGGCACGCTTCTGCTGATCTTCCTTCGCTCCCTCGATCGGCGCGATGTTGCTGTTGTGGAAGCCCTTGATCGCGACCACCAGGACCGCCGCCGCCACCACCACCGCCACCATCAGCCAGATCGACGTCGCCTGTGGCTGGGGCCGCGGGCGACGCGGGCGCAACGGGCGCGGCGGCCGCGCGACAGGCCCGCTCGCGACGGATGGCTCGTGCCCCGGAGATGCCGATGGCGAGCCGCGCCCCGGCGAGGCCGGCGCTCCCCTATCCGACCCCACCGCGGTCAGCGGAAAATTGCAGCGATCGCAGTTGGTGCTGCCCGCGGGATTCGCGTGGCCGCAATCGGGGCACCGGATGGTCTGGCTCATGCGTTCCTCTCGAGTTGTGCGGCGTGCGCCGGGCGGCGCGCCCACCGCACCGCACCTTAGACTTCCGCATCCGGGGCATCAAGCGCGCCGGGATCACGCGTCGCGAGGGGCGCGGCCCCGCGATTCTTGCCGCGCTTTCGCGCGGGTGCTAGCGTGCCGTTCTCCATGCGCATGCGCCTTTCGTGTCTCGTCCTCGGCCTGCTGCTCGCGATTCCCGCGCGCTGCGAGCAGGTTCATTTGACGCTGCTTCACACCACCGATCTTCACGGCGCGCTGGACGGATGGGATTACCTCACGGATCGGCCCGCGGCCCGCGGACTCACGCGCATCGCGACGCTGGTCAGGCGCGCGCGCGCCGAGGGCAACCCGACGCTCCTGCTCGACGCCGGAGACGCGATTCAGGGCGGCGTCGAATTCGCCTACCAGCACTCTATCCGTTCGCTCCCCGAGCCGATGATGAGCGCGATGAGCGCGATGGGCTACGACGCCATGGCGCTCGGCAATCACGAGTTCAGCTTCGGCGCCGATGCGCTCGATCGGGCGCGGCGCACCGCCACGTTCCCGCTGCTGTCGGCCAATCTGGTGCGCGACTCCGATCACCTGCCGGTCTTCGAGCCGTCGATCGTGAAGGTGGTCGCGGGAGTGCGCGTCGGAATCGTAGGCCTGACCACGCCGGCGACCGCGCTGTTCGAGGACCCCGAGAACCTCTTAGGGCTTCACTTCATCTCGCCGCTCGAATCGGCGAAGCGCGAGGTTGCGCGCCTGCGCGAGGAGCAGCATTGCGACGTCGTGGTGCTGGTCGCGCACACCGGGCTCGAGCGCGAAGCGCTCCAGGATCCGGGTCGGACGCACGATGCGCCCGGCGAGAATTCGGGTTTCGAGCTGGCTTCCGCGGTAGAGGGCGCCGACGTGCTGATCCTGGGGCACACGCACGTCGTGATCCCGTCGAGGGATTTTCACGGCCTGCTGGTCACGCAGGCCGGCAAGCTGGGAGAGAATCTGGGGCGCGTGGACCTGACGCTCGAGCGCGATGGCGCGGGCTGGAAGGTGACCGGCAAATCGGCACGCGTGATCGCCGTCACCGACTCGGTGCCGGAGGACAGCTCGCTCAGCGCGCTCGCGGCGCCGTGGCACGCCGCGGCAAGAGAGAGCCTGTCGCGCGTGGTCGGCACGCTCGCCTCGCCGGTCGGATCTCCCGAGGGCCGCCTCGCGCCGGGCGCGGCCTGGGAGTTGATCCACCGCGCGCAGCTCGAAGCGAGTGGCGCCGACGTCTCGTTCGCCACGCTGCCCGATCCGGGCGTGACGCTGCCCGCGGGGCCGGTGCGGATTCGGGACATCTGGCGGCTCTACCCCTACGACAACACGCTCAGCGTGATCGAGCTGTCGGGCGCGAAGCTGCGCCGGTTTCTCGAAGAGACCGCGCACGCGTTCCTCGACTACGCCGAGACCGCGGATCGTCCGCTGTTCGATCCCGCGTTCCCGCTCTACAACTTCGACAGCGCGAGCGGTATCGGCTACGAGATCGATCTCACCCGGCCAGCCGACCTGCGCATTCAGCGCGTCACGTTCCGAGGCGCCCCGCTCGCCGATTCCACGAGGCTGCGGGTGGCGGTCAACAGCTATCGCGTGAACGGCGGCGGCGGATTCTTCGCGCTGCGCGGAGCCTCGCGAATCCAGCGCATTTCGCGCTCGGTGGCCGAGCTGATCGCCGACCTGATCTCGAAGCACGCCCCGTTCGATCCGGCGTTCGAGACCGGCTGGCGCGTGCGGCCCGACTACGCGATCGCGCCCGAGCGGAACCTGATCGATCGGCTGGTTCGCTCGCGCGTGCTGACGCTGAATGAATTGAGCGCGCTTGATACCGCCGCGCCCGTGAACGAGGCCGAGGGCGCAGCGTGGCTGGCGCGCGCGTTCGACTGGCGGGCGGCGGGCGCGAAACACACCGCCGGCACTCCCGATTCCCTTGGCTCCTGGCTCGCCGGGCTCCAGCGGCACGGCGTGTTCGCCGGGTCGCCCCGGCCGGCCGCGAACCACGCGCTGACCGAGACGCGCGCGATCGATTGGTGCGCCCGCGCCGCGCGTGCCGCCAATTTCGAATCCGCGGGAAACGACGCGTCGCTGCGGCGCTCATTCCTGACCGGACTTGGGAGCGCGCGCGCGGACGGCGAGGTGGGCCGCGCGCGATGGCTCGGCATGATCTCGAACCTCCGCTTCCCGACCGTGCGCGTGCTCGAGACCACCGATTTTCACGGCTTCATTCTTTCGAACACGCGCGAGCGCCGCTCGCGGCGGCCGGTGGGCGGAAGCATCGCGCTCGCATCATGGGTGAAACAGCTGCGCGATGAGAATCTCGAGGGCACGATCCTGGTGGATGGAGGCGACTGGTTCCAGGGCACCATGATCTCGAACCTCCAGTTCGGGCGGCCGGTGGTCGAGCAGATGAACGCGCTGGAGTACACCGCGGCCGCGATCGGCAACCACGACTTCGACTGGAGCGCCGATACCCTGGCCCGGCGCGCGGCCGAAATGCGTTTCGCGACGCTGGGCGCCAACTGCATCGAGAAAAAGAGCGGACGCCGCCCGCGCTACGCGCGTGCCGACACGGTCGTGACGCGCCGCGGCGTGCGCATCGGCATCCTGGGACTGTGCTATCGCGAGACCCCGACCGTGACGCTCGCCAAGAACGTCGCCCACCTGCGCTTCGAAGACGACTCGGCGACCGCGGCGCGGCTGGTGCCCGAGCTCAGGAAACGTGAGCGCGCCCAGATCGTGATCGCGATCGGGCACGTTCCCGGCGAGACCGACAGCACGCAGCACGCGATCAGCGGCGACCTGCCGCGGCTAGCGCGCGGAGTGCCGGGCGTGGACGCGTGGCTGGGCGGCCATAGCCACAATCAGATTTCGGATGAAATCGGCGGCGTGCCGGTGCTGATCGCCGGCGCGCACGCCGAGGTGGTGGGCGTGGTGGACCTGACGTTCGACCCGGTCGCGAATCGAGTGATCGAGCACCGCGTTCGGCTCCAGCCCACGTTCGCGGACGCGTTTCCGCCCGATTCGGCGTGGAGCGCGCGCGTCGCGGCATGGAACGCGTCGGTGGCCCCGATCGCCTCGCAGCCGATCGGCCGTTGCGCGCGGCGCCTGACGCGCAGCGGCGACAACACGATCGGGTACCTGGTCACCGACGCCATGCGCGCCGCGTGCGGGGCGGACGTGGCGCTCACCAACAGCGGCGGGCTGCGCGCCGATCTTCCCGAGGGCGTCATCACGCGCGGCGCGATCTATGAGGTGATGCCGTTCGACAACACGGTGGTCACGCTCGATATGACCGGCGCCGAGCTGCGTCAGATGTTCGAGGACGGTTTGAAGACCGGCCGCGTGCTGCAGTCGAGCGGCATCCGCTTGACCTACGATCCCGGACAGCCCGAGCAGCGACGCGTGGTGAACCTGACGCTCGATACCGGCGCGCCGCTCGATCCGGTGAAGAAGTACCGGATCGCGATCAACAACTTCATCGCGACCGGCGGCGACGGGATCACGTCGTTCGCGAAGGCGCCGAGCCTGACCGACACGCGCATGCTGCTGCGCGATGCGATCGAGGCGTTCGTAAAGGCGAAGTGCACGAACGGGGGGGCGATCGAATATCAACCCGAGGGCCGGATCCAGAGGCTCGGCGGCGCACGCGAGTAGGTTGTGTCTGAAGAGCCTCTCGGGGATCTGACCGTTTGGATCGGCCGGGCCAGACCTTCCAGCCCGCTGAGTCATTGCTCATACGCTAGAAGAGATAACTGGCGCGGGCGCAGATTTCCCCCCTCCCCGACGCCTCGGTCGTGGCGGCCGCGTCGACGCGCCGAATCATCGCGTGGCGCGCCAGAGTCCACGCAGCTCGACCCGCTGGGCCGAACCGCTGGGCGAGGCGCCAGCGGAGAGGGGAGAGCATGAGACGGCTCCTGGTGATCGCACTTCTCGGTGTCCTGGTGTCTGGGGCCGGGTCGTCCGAGCAGCCTGCGGCGCCACTGCGGCTAATTCAGGCGATCCCTCTTGACGGGGTTGAAGGGCGCATCGACCACATGGACGTTGACCCGCAGGGTCAGCGGCTCTTCATCGCTGCGCTCGGCAACGGTACGGTTGAAGTCCTTGATCTGCGCGCCGGCAGGCGAGTCCAGAGCCTGCGAGGATTCCACGAGCCCCAGGGCCTGGGATTCGTCGCGTCACCGTCGAGGCTGTTCGTCGCCAATGGTGGCGACGGAACGTGCGATATGCTCGACGGAGCGACGTTTGCACACCTGCGGACTCTGCGATTCTCCGAGGACGCCGACAACATCCGCTGCGATGCAAGTACCGGGCGGACGTACGTCGGCTACGGGAGCGGAGCACTCGGTGTCCTCGATGCTGCGAGCGGCGATAGTCTTGGCAGCATTCCGTTTTCCGCCCACCCGGAGGCCTTCCAACTCGAGGCGAACGGTCCCCGAGCCTTCGTGAATATCCCCGACGCCGGCGAGGTGGCGGTCCTCGACCTGAAGAAGGCCCGCCTGCTGACGACCTGGAAGCTCGCGGGCTACGGCGCCAACTACCCGATGGCCCTCGATGAACCCGGGCATCGTCTCTTCATCGGCTGCCGGCGCCCGGCTACGGTGCTGGTTCTCGATACCGGGTCTGGGCAAAGGCTGTCAGCGGTTCCGATCGATGGCGACCCCGACGACCTCTTCTACGACTCGGCGACGCGGCAGCTCTTCGTCAGCTGCGGCGCCGGATTCATCGACGTGCTGAGAACGGCCGCATACGGACAATTTACGAAAGTCGCGCAGACCGTCACGGCGCCTGGGGCGCGCACTGCGCTCTATGTCCCGACGCTCCGACGACTCTTTCTCGCGGTTCCGCACCATGGGTCTCAGCGGGCCGAGACCCGGGTTTACGAGGCGGTTAGATAGGTAGCGTACCGGCGCGACGCAAAGCGGCGCTCCTCAAGGGGAGATTTCCGACCATGGAACGGAAGAGCCTGTGTCTTCACCTCTTCGTGCTGCTCGCCCTCGTAGTGCCAGGCGTCGTGCGAACCGCGGGCGCGAGCGAGGGCGCAGCCTGGGACTCGGTCGCGCGCGTCCTTCAAACGAGTGACGCGTTCGCCTCCGGCTACCATCGCTTCAACCTCTCCCGCCGCGATGTGAAGCTGCTGCTGGGCGACGTGACGGTTGCCCCGGAGCTGGCATTGGGCGCGTGGGCGGGGTTCAGCGACGCACCGGACCACGCGATGCTCATGGGTGATCTCGTGGTCACGACCGCCGAGCTGCGCCCGGTGCTCGCCGAGCTGGCGCGACAGGACCTCGAGGTGACGGCGATTCACAACCACCTGGTGGGAGAGGAGCCACGGCTCATCTACGTCCACTTCCACGGGGACGGGCGCGCGACCGACCTGGCGACCCGGCTCGACCACGTGATCGCGCTCACGGCGACCCCGCGCCCGGTCGCGCCAGCGAGCCCCGCACCACTGACCATCGATTCGGCGGCGGTCTTCCGGGCGCTCGGGCGCTCGGGCAAGGCACACGGCGCAGTTGCTCAGGTCTCGTTCACCCTCGTGCCCGGCAGCGTGACCATGGGCGGCATGACGGTGACCCCGGCGCTCGGCTACGGCAGCCCGATCAACATCCAGATGGTGAGCCCCACGCGCGCGGTTGCGACCGGCGACTTCGCGCTGCTCGGGACGAAGGTGGAAGGCGTGCTCCGCACCCTCGCGAGCCACGGCATCGTCGCGACGGCAGTGCATACTCACATGATCGGCGAGTCGCCCCCCGTCTACTTCGTTCACTTCTGGGCGGATGGTCCGATCGCGCAGGTCCTCGTGGGACTCCGCGCAGTGCTCGACGCTGCGCGCTGACGCCGAATAGACGCATGACCTCACGAGAGGCGAAGGGCGAGGCAACCCCCTCCCCCTTTGGGCCCGTCGAACCCGCTGCCAGTGCCGCGATGCTCCCTTGCGCGCTTCGGGAGTTACTCCTCTATTTCCTGCGCCTCGGCACGTTCGGATTCGGCGGCCCGATTGCACTGGCCGGTCACATGCAGCGGGACCTCGTGGAGGACCGGCGCTGGTTCTCGAAACAGGACTACGTGCAGGGCCTGGCGCTGGCGCAGCTGGCGCCGGGCCCTCTCGCCGCGCAGCTCGCCATGTACCTCGGTTGGGTTCGTGCGAGCAGTCTGGGCGCCACGCTCGTAGCCGTGGCATTTATCCTGCCATCCTTCGTGATGGTGCTCGGACTCTCCACGCTCTACGTGCACTACGGCGGACTTGCATGGATGCAAGGTGCGTTCTACGGCATCGGCGCTGCAGTCATCGCTGTGATTGCACGCAGCGCATTCAAGCTCGTGCGCACCACGGTCGCCAGGGACTGGTTGTTGTGGACGATCTTCGCGACGAATGGCC
Source organism: Candidatus Eiseniibacteriota bacterium (assembly GCA_016178685.1). GTDB lineage: Bacteria > Eisenbacteria > RBG-16-71-46 > RBG-16-71-46 > RBG-16-71-46 > JACOSU01. Next base: position 18,319 of record JACOSU010000187.1, read on the forward strand.
TGCTCACTGGATGGACCGAGCGCGAGATCGTCTGGGCGTTTGCCCTGAGTGGCATCGTGGCGCTGCTCATCAAGGCGCCGCCGCGTTGGAGCTCGACTCCGGCCGCAATCACACTCGCCAGCGCCCCGCCGTGGTTCTTCCAGGGTCTTCACGGAGTCGCGTCGTGGCCGACGCTCCTCAAGGTTGCGGTGTACTTCGGCGAGGCGGGCGTGTTCGTGTTTGGCAGCGGTCTTGCGATCGTGCCTTTCCTGCGCGGCGGGGTCGTCATCCAGTTCCATTGGCTGAACGATCGCCAGTTCCTTGATGCGGTCGCCGTGGCAATGATTACGCCGGGGCCGGTGGTGATCACGGTGGCCTTCATTGGCTTCCTGGTGGCGGGGCCCGGCGGGGCGCTGGCCGCTGCGCTGGGAGTGTTCCTGCCTTGCTATCTATTCGTCATTCTGCTCGCTCCTCACTACCGGCGCTATGCCGAGAATCGATCGGTCAAGGCATTCGTGAACGGCGTGACTGCCGCGGCATGCGGTGCGATCGCAGGGGCGGCGTTCGTGCTGGGTCGCCGAGCCATCATCGACCTGCCGACGGTCGCGATCTTCCTCGCTGCGCTGGTCCTGTTGAGTTTCGTCAAGAAGCTGCCCGAGCCTGCCCTCATTCTGGCTGCCGGCCTCGCGGGCCTGGCCCTGAAGGCGTCCGGACTGTGAGAGGCGGAAAGGAGTGCTCGTCCGGCGCCTGGCACTCACCTGCATGAGTTATAGCTCTTGTGCTCCACACGATAACTCGACGCCCGCTCACGAGGGCCTGAACCCGGAAACCCAACCCGTTGCGAGGAATCCGTTTCCGAGTGGAATCGGCACAGCTCTCTAACTCGCCCGATTTTTTGTGTTTCGGGCTGACTGCCGTTCGAGCGGTCAACGAGGCACACTCGGCCCCTGCGGTCAGCGGTGGAGCGGCGCCAGGACGCGCAGGGAATTCGTCGAACCTCGCAGTCGCTCAGGCTCCGCGGTTGGTTTTTCAGACCCAGCCTAGCCGCGAGCCCTGTGTCTCAGCGCCCCGATTTTCCGGTCGAATCGCCGCTCGATCCCGGCAGAATGATCCCCGGTCGCTCGAAGTACGACGCCACACCGGTCGCGATCTGGCGGCCGAGCTGGAGCTGAAAGTTGGCGCTTCGAAGCAATTTCGCTTCGGCCGGATTGTTGATGAACGCGGTTTCGACCAGCACCGACGGAAACTCCACCGACTTGAGCACCGCGAATCCCGCCTGCTTGACGCCGCGAGATTCGAGACGGTGGTCGGTCGCGAGGTGGTCGAGCAGCGATTCGGCCAGCAACTGGCTCTTCTCGAGCGCGGCCGCCCGCTTGACGTCGTAGAGAATGTTCACGAGGTCGTCGTCGGCCCGCGCCGGCACGCCGCCCACCAGGTCGGCGGCGTTTTCGAGGTTCGCGAGATCCGCATCGGCCTGATCGCTCGCTCCGTGCAGCGACAGAAAGAAGACCTCGGTCCCGTTTCCCGAACCCCGGCGACGCGAAGAGTTGCAGTGCACGCTCACGAACAGGTCGGCCTTCATGCGCTCGGCGATGTGATAGCGCTCGCGCAGCGGCACGAAATAATCGCCGCGACGGGTCAGCACGCCCTGGATGCCGGGAATCCGGTTGAGTTCGGCGACCAGCGCCTTCGCCACGCCGAGCGTCACGTTCTTCTCGAGCACGCCGTGCGGTCCGCGGGCGCCGGTGTCCTCGCCGCCGTGCCCGGCGTCGACCGCGACCAGCCGCACCCGCGCCGCCCGCTTGGCGGCCGCGATCGCGGCGAGGCGCTTCTCTTCGGCGGCTTCGGCGCCGGGACGCGACACGTCCACGACGATGCGGAACGGCTTGTCTTCCTCGGCGGCGAGCGTGAACACCCGGAAGGTGGTGGTGTCCGAGAACGCGATCTCGAGCCGCGTGCCGGCGTCGTCGAACGTGACGCGCACCGAGTCCACGACGCTGTCGCGAACACCGAGCAGCACCGGCACGCCGGGTCCTAGCGCGAGGTGCTCACCAGGCAGGGCTAGCGTGAGGCTGGGGCTCGAGCCGGAATCGGGTCCCGCGTAAGTGACCGGGTCCGAGAAATCGAATACCACGCGAGAGCTGGCGGGCGCCGGCCACGATCGCATGCCGAGCAGCGTGGCGGCCGCGGCCGCGTGTGGCAGCAAGCAGGAGAGCGCGAGTGCGAAGACCAGCGTGGCGTTCGCGCCACAGACCCGCGACGCGCGGACGGGCACGCGTCCCCCCACACAGCCGGTGCGCGCAGAATCCGTTCTCAATCGATCGCCCTCCCTGGGCGAGACGGGGGCCGGCGCGCGGCCGGCCCCCGGAGCTTCGATCACTGTCCGTTCAACTGGAGCGGCACGAACTGCGGGCCCTGCTGCCCATGCACCAGCAGGACGGCCGGCTTCTTTTCCTTTTTCGCGTCGGAGATCAGCTTCGTGAACGCGGCGGCGGACGAAACGTCCTGGCGGTTGACCTGCTCGATGACGTCGTTCTGCTGGATGCCGGCCTGATCGGCGACGCTGCCCTCCTCGACGTCGATCACGACCACGCCGCCCGTGAGCTTGGCCTTGGTCTTCTCTTCGGCCGTCAGCTCGCGCAACTTGAGGCCCGCAGTCGCCTTCACGTCCTCGGCCTGCGGCGTCTCACCCCCCGCGCCGCCGGCGTTGCTCGCGATCAGCTTCTCGCGATCATCGAGCGTGACATTGAACGACATGCGTTTTCCGTCGCGAAGCACCACGATCGGAACGTCGCGTCCGGCCGGCGTGTCGGCGACGCGAAGCCGGAACTTCGCCATGTCTTCAACCGGCCGGCCGTCAAACTCGATGATGACGTCGTTGCGCTTGATCCCGGCCCTGGCCGCGGGCGAATTGTCCATCACGTTCTGGATCACGACACCCTGCGTGCTCAAGGCCAGGCCGAATCCCTCGGCGATCTCGGGCGTCAGGTCGGCGAGGTTGACGCCCAGCATCGCGCGGCTGACCTTGCCGTGCGCCAGCAGCTGGTCGGCCACGTGGCGCGCGAGATTGATCGGGATCGCGAAGCCGATGCCCTGCCCGCTCGGGTTGATCGCGGTGTTGATGCCGATCGCCTCGCCGCGGATGTTGCACAGCGGGCCCCCGGAATTTCCGAAATTGATGGACGCGTCGGTCTGAATGAAGTCCTGGAAGTCCGGCGTGCCTCCGAAGATGTTGAGATTCGAGCGGCCCTCGGCGCTGATGATCCCGACCGTCACGGATCCGCGCAGCACGCCGAGCGGATTCCCAATCGCGATCGCCCAGTCGCCCACGCGCAGCCGGTCGGAGTCGCCGAGCGGCAGCGACGGCAGGTTGCCGGCCTCGATCTTGATCACCGCGACGTCGGTGCCGGGATCGGCGCCCACCACCTTCGCCTTGAACGAGCGCTTGTCGTTGAGCGTCACCGTGATGTCGGCAGCGTCGCGCACCACGTGATTGTTGGTGAGGATGTGACCCTCGGAATCGATGATGAAGCCCGAGCCCGATGTGGGCGTGGTCTGCGGATGGCGTCCGAACGGCTGGTCGCCGAAGAAGCGCTTGAGCATCTCGGACTGCGGATCGGACGAATCGCCGGCCGAGGCCTTCTTGCGCACGTCGATGAACACCACTGCGGGCAGCGTCTTCTCGACCACGGACACGAACGGACTCTCGGGCACCGCGCTCGAGGAAACGCTCGGGTTGATCGCGGCGGCGGCGCTCTTCGCCGCGCTCGAGCCGCGCGGAAGGCTGAAGCTCGCGCTGAGTCCGAGGCCAATCCCGATGCCGGCGACCATCAGGAGCGCGGCGCCGAGGTAGTAGCTGCGTGGACGGTGGATCGGGCGGGAACTGGGATTCATGGATCTCCTCCGTGGCTTCACCGATCCCATCCCCCGCGATCTCCGACCGGGTCGCGAGGCGAGGACGGCGCGATGTTGGGAACGCCCATTGAGGTTATCGGCCGCGGCGCCGAGCCTGTCACAGCCCGGTCAATTTTCGCCGTGCGTCCGGGGTTTTGAAATGCGCACGTTGATACGCCGTGCGCGATGCCCGGTTCCCGGCGCGCTGCGCGTTCGGCCCGGGCGCGGCAGCGCGAGCCTCGGACGCGGTGCGGGCCTCGGACGTGGCGCGGGCCCGGTCGGGCGACCGCGCTCCCGCACGCCCCACCGGCTTGTGGCCGCCGAATCGCGATTGCTAGACTGCGGCTCATGCCCGAGCTGCCGGTGGTCTTCTTCTCCGATGCGCACCTGGGAGCGGAGTCGAAGGCCCGTGAGGCCGCCCGTGAGGCGCGCCTTCACGAATTTCTGAATTCCCTGCCGGGCCGGGCCTCCCGCCTCGTCATCGTCGGCGACCTGTTCGATTTCTGGTTCGAGTATCGCACCGCGATCCCGCGGCGCCTGTTCCCCACGCTCGCCGTTCTGCAGCGCCTTCGCGAATGCAGCCTGCCGATCGATTACCTGAACGGCAACCACGATTTCTGGCTGGGACCGTTTCTCGCGCAGGAGCTGGGCGTCACCACATACGACGGCGCGATGACGCTCGAGCGTGACGGACGCCGGATCTGGATCCACCACGGCGACGGAATCGCGCGCGGCGATCACGGCTATCGCCTGCTCAAGCGCGTATTGCGAAACCCCCTGAGCATCGCGCTCTATCGTCTGATCCATCCGGACCTCGGCATTCCGCTCGCGCACCGGGTGTCGAACGGATCGCGGCACGCGCAGGGCGAGCGACCGCTGCCGGAGGCGCAATTGTGGGAGGAGATCGCGATGCCGAGGTTCCGCGAAGGCTACGACGCCGTGATCCTCGGACACTTCCATCATCCCTACGAGCGTCGCGAGAGTGGCCGTGAACTGTTCGTGCTCGGCGACTGGATCCGCCACTTCACGTGGCTCGAGCTGGACTCCGGAACGCTGACGCTCCATCGCCCGCAATCGACGGGCTGAGACGCCGCCCGCACGTTCCGCCGTGACTCAGAACTGCGCGCCGATCGAGAATCGGTGCGTGTCCCCGAGGTCGGAGCGGAACGGAACGAACGCGTAATCGAGCTTCACGCGCTTGACCGCCCAGCCCGCGCCCAGCGCCCAGCTTGATTCGGTGTCCCCGGTGCGCCAGCCGCCGCGCAGCGCAATTCCGGAGGGGTGCGCGAGCTCGAGGCCGAG
>JACOSU010000188.1 GCA_016178685.1 Candidatus Eiseniibacteriota bacterium
AGGAGCGCGCCCGGCAGCCGGGCGGCGGCGATGGTTCCGTTGCACAAGATTCCCGCGCAGACGATGCCGGCGCCCGGGATGGCGGCGAAGGCGAAGTCGGGCGCGAAGAAGCCAAAACCCGGGGCGCGGCCGCTGTCGCGCACGGCGCTGCTCGCAAAGGAAACAGCCGCGCGCCGCCGCATGGTTGAAAAGAAGAAGGCCGATCTCGCCGCGGTGCGCCCGCTCGGGGTGCTGCCTCCCGAGTCGCGCGCCCGCAGCGTGGAACGCGTTCTGCCGGTGGCCGCAAGACCTCGTCCGTCCGGCCCACGACCCGTCGCCACTCACATCGAAGCTCAGGGAGCCCAGCGCGTGACCGAGAAGGATCTGAAGGAATTCGAAGAACGGCTGATGACCGACCGTCGCCGGGTCATGAAGGACATGGGGCACATGGAAAATACGGTGCTCAAGGTGAACCAGCGCGAGAGCTCGGGCGATCTGTCGGGCTATTCGTTTCACATGGCCGACGCCGGCACCGACGCCATGGAGCGCGAGAAGGCGTTCCTGTTTGCCTCGGCCGAGGGCCGGCTCCTGATGGAGGTGAACGACGCGCTGCGCCGCCTGTACAACGGAAATTACGGCGTGTGCGAAACCTGCGAGAAGCCGATCGCGCGCGCGCGCCTGGAGGCGATGCCCTACACGCGGATGTGCGTGACCTGCAAGGAGAAGGAAGAAAAGGCCGGTCGCGGAACACCGGGGCAATGAGAAGGCCGCTCGTTCAGGCCTTGCTGATCGCGTCCCTGGTGCTGGCATTCGATCAGTGGACCAAGCGCTGGGCCTCCGGGATGCTCGCCGGTCATCCTCCGATCCGGGTGCTGGGCTCGTTCGCGCAACTCAGCTACACGCGCAACAGCGGCGTCGCGTTCGGCCTCGGGGCCGGCACTCATTTTCCGTACTGGCTGTTCTCGGTCGCCGCATCCGTCGCGATCGTGGTGCTTCTCGTTCGTCGCCCCCGCCAGGGCCCGGTGCGGCGCGTGGCGCTCTCGCTGGTGCTGGGTGGCGCGCTCGGCAATCTGATCGATCGCGTCACGACCGGCGAGGTGGTCGATTTCATTCTGCTCAGCTGGCGGCGCTGGCAGTTTCCGGTGTTCAACGCCGCGGATTCCGCGGTCACGGTGGGCGTCGTGATGTTCGCGCTCGCGTGGTCGGGGACGGGTCCCGGCGCGACACGGGGGGATCCTCATGCCGGAGCTTCCGGTCAAGACGACGCACGCCGGGGAGCGGCTGGACCGGTTCCTGGCGTCGGCGCAGGCCGACCTCTCGCGTAGCCGCATCCAGTCGCTGATCCGCGAGGGACGCGTCGCCGTGAATGGCGAGCCGGCACGCGCCTCGACGCGCTTGAAGACCGGCGACCGCGTACGATTCGAGCCTCCGCCACCCCGAACCGTGGCGCTCGATCCCGAGGACATTCCGCTCAGCGTGATGTACGAGGACGACGAGCTGCTGGTGATCGAGAAGCCCGCGGGGCTGGTCGTGCATCCGGGCGCCGGAGTCCCGCGCGGAACTCTGGTTCACGCGCTGCTCCATCGCGATCCGGGCATCGCGGACGTGGGCGGCGCGGGCCGGCCGGGGATCGTCCACCGTCTCGACAAGGACACCTCGGGCCTGATGGTGGTGGCGCGCACGCCGCGCGCCTACCGCGCGCTGGTCGAGGCGATCCGGGCGCGCGAGGTGCGGCGCGTGTACCGGGCTCTGGTGTGGGGTTCCCCGGGGCCCGTTTCGGGCGAGCTCGAGGGCGCGATCGGCCGCGATCGGCGGCAACGCAAGCGCATGGCGGTGGTGCGCCGCGGCGGCAAGCCGGCGCGCACGCGCTGGCGCGTGCTCTCGCGGCTGGGATGCGCGACGCTGATCGAGGCCCGCCTCGACACTGGGCGCACCCACCAGATCCGCGTCCATCTGGCGCACCTCGGCCACCCGGTGGTGGGCGATGCCCTCTACGGTGGGCGCGCCAGAAAGCAGTTGAGCGCGAATGAGGCCGAGCGTAGGCTCGCGGACGCTTTACTCGACCACCTGTCGCGGCAGGCGCTGCACGCGTCCGAACTCGCGCTCACGCACCCGGTGACAGGGGTCGCGCTGCGCTGGACGTCCTCCGTTCCCGAAGATATGGCCCGGGCGCTCGACCTGCTGCGCGAGTTCCGGGATCGACCCGCGCACTGAGTGGTTCCATGTCCGTCTCGCCCGTCAGCCCCGAGATCATCACGCTCACCATGCCGAGCCGGCTCGAATTGCTCGGGGTGCTCGATCACGTGGTCGCGGCGCTGTGCCAGCGCATGAAATTCGACGAGGACACGTGCTCGCAGGTCACGCTGTCGGTGATCGAGGCCGGGACCAACGCCATCCAGCACGGCCACCAGAAGGACGCGTCCCGACCGTTCGAAGTTCGCTTCGAAGTGCACCCCGACCGCATCGAGATCGTCGTCCACGACAGCGGCTCAGGCTTCGACGCCGGCGCGCAGAACGGCGACATCACGTCGCCCGAACACCTGCTCGATGCGCGAGGGCGGGGGATCTTCATCATGCGCTCCTGCATGGACTCGGTGGACTTCCGGTTCGACGAGCGCGGCACCGAGTGCCGTCTCGTCAAGCGCCGCCCGCCTCCGGCCGGCTGAGGCCTCGATGGCGCGCATCCTCGCCGTGGACTGGGGCGAGCGTCGCATCGGGCTCGCGATCAGCGATCCGCTCGGGCTGATCGCGACCGGCCTCGATACGCTCGAAGTGCGCGGCCCGCGTGATGCGCTGCGCCGCGTGGCGGCGGCCGCGACCGCGAGCGAAGCCGGGAGCATCGTGGTGGGATTGCCGCTCCTGATGTCGGGAGAGCGCGGCGAGGCGGCCGAATCCGCGCTCCGTTTCGCGCGCGACCTCGCGGGGCTCACCGGACTCCCGGTCGACACCTACGACGAGCGCCTCACGTCGGCGCTCAGCGAACGGCGGCTGCGCGAGGTGGGAGTGCGCACCGGCCACCATCGCGCTCTCGTGGATCAGGGAGCGGCGATCGCGCTGCTCGAATCCTACCTGCTGCGCCTGAAGAGCCGCGCCGCGCCGGACGGGAGCTGAGCGTGCCGGGCGGCGCGCGCGAAAGTGCTCCGCGCGGCGTGCGCGAAGGCCCCCCGCGCGGTCCGGGCGCGCCACCGCTCCATGCGCGAGCGTTCCGCCCGCGACGCTGGGCTCTCCTGTTGCTCGTCATCGCGGGCCTGCTGGTCGCCGCCGATCTGTTCCTGCCGGCCGGGCTCTCGCCGCCGCGCGAGAGGCGCGTGGTGCTGGTTTCGCGCGGCGAATCGCTGCGGGGCGTGGCGCGCGAGCTCGAGCGCGTGGGACTCCTGCGCGGCACGCTCGGCTTCGAGGCGCTCGCGCGCCTCATGCGACTCGATCGCAGCATCAAAGCCGGCCAGTACTCGTTCCGACTCGGCATCACGGTGCCGGAGCTGTTGCGCGCGTTCGCGCGCGGGATGAGCGGGCTCAACCTGATCACGCTTCCCGAAGGGCTCACGACCTCCGAGATCTCGCTGCTGCTCTCGAATCGTCTCGGCGTTCCGACCGCGGCCTTCGATTCCCTGGCGCAGGATCGCGCGTTCCTCGATTCGCTGGGAATCTCGGCGCCCAGCATCGAGGGGTATCTGGCGCCCGACAGCTACGAGTTCCTGCCCGGCACCTCGCCCGAGGTCGCGTTCCGTACCATGGCGACGCGCCAGCGCGAAGTGCTGCTCAAGTCAGCCGTGGGCCGCGATTCGCTGCCGCTTGGAATGAGCCTCCACGAGGTGCTGACGCTGGCTTCGATCGTGGAATCCGAAGCCCAGTGGAAGGACGAGCGCGAGAGAATCGCGAGCGTATATCTGAACCGCCTGCAGAAGCGCATGCGGCTTCAGGCCGATCCCACGGTGGCCTACGGCCTGGGGCTGGGTCCCCGCTCGCGCCTCTACATCCGCCAGCTTCACAGCGAGTCCCCGTTCAACACCTATCTCTTCGAAGGGCTGCCGCCGGGGCCGATCTGCAATCCCGGGCACGCCAGCATCACGGCCGTGCTGGATCCCATGCCGGGTGTGAAGGACCTGTATTTCGTGGCGCGCGGCGAGGGCCGTCACCTGTTTGCCGAAACCTACCCGCAACACTTGAAGAACATCGTCGCCGCCCACGCCAGGATCGCCGCCGGAAATCGGGGCGCGGGCGAGACCGCGGATTCGCTCGCGCCGCCCGGGCTCGCGCCGCCCGACACGCTGCTCGGCCCACGCAAGAGATAGCCGCGGTGCCGCGATTGGTTCGCATCACGCCGGTCGCGCCTGTGATAATCTTTCGTCTTCCATGGTTTCGAACCTCCTGATCCAGATTGCGCCCGCGCCGGCGCGGGCCTTCCCTTCTCTCACGTGGCAGGAGCGCCTGTCGCGCCTCTGCGATGAGCTTCGCGCGCTCTCCCGCGTGGTGGTGGCCTACTCGGGCGGCGTGGATTCCAGCGTGCTGCTGCGCGCGGCGCACGAAACGCTGGGCGAGTGCGCGCGCGGAGTGATCGGCAGATCGGATTCCTATGCGCGACGCGAGCTGAAACTGGCGCTCGAACAGGCCGCCTCTTTCGGTGCCAAAGTTGAAATCGTGACCACCGGTGAGCTGTCCGATCCGCGGTTCCGCTCGAACCCCGCCGATCGCTGCTATCACTGCAAAGCCGAGCTTTATCGGGCGCTGGCCGCGGTCGCCGGGCGTTTCGGCGCCTCCGCGATTCTGGACGGCACCATCGCCGACGACATCGCGGACTACCGGCCGGGGCGCCGCGCCGCGCTCGAAGCGGGCGTGCGCTCGCCGCTCGCCGATCTGGGATTTTGCAAGGCCGACGTGCGCGCGGCCGCCGGCCACTACGGAATCGAGAGTGCCGGCAAACCCGCCTCACCCTGCCTGGCCTCGCGCATTCCCTATGGCACCGAGATCACGCGCGAGAACTTGAGCAGGGTGGAGCGCGCCGAGGATACGCTGCGTTCACTGGGATTTCGCGATCTGCGCGTGCGTCATTACGGCGACACGGCGCGGATCGAGGTAGCGCTCGAGGACATGGCCCGGCTGGTCCTGCCGGGGGTGCGCGACGTCGTGGTCGAAGGCATGAGGGCGGCGGGATACCGGCGCGTGACCCTCGATCTCGAAGGGTTCCGCTCGGGGAGCCTCAACCGGGACTTGCAGGACCCTTCGAAAACGTCAGGAATATTGAAATAGCGGGAACCGTCGCGCGGGCGGGAAGGGTATAACCGTCACGCCCTTGAGAGGCGGCGGCACACACCCGCGATCTTCGCTGAGATCGTCTGTGCCCCGGGCCTCGCGGTACCGGATAGGCCGATGATCTCGGACTGGTCGCACAGCCCGAAGTCATCGGCTTTTGCCGTTTGGGGATGTGGGGGAGGAACGATGGGCGCAGTCAAGCCAGGCATCAAGTCACGAGGGCTCCGCCGGCCGGTGGAGGTGGATCTGGGCTTCAGCTGGGGGCTCAACAACAGCCTCCTGCTGGGGCTTGGGGTTGCGCTGCTCCTGGCAGGGTATGTGGCCCTGTCCAGGGGCTCGACCACCCTGGCTCCGGTTCTGCTCGTGACGGGCTACTGCGGCTTCATCCCGGCCTCGCTGCTCATCCGGGCAAAATCCGGCGGATCGGGCGAATAGCTCAGCGGGTAGAGCACTTGCCTTACACGCAAGGGGTCACAGGTTCGAGCCCTGTTTCGCCCACCAGGAAAGGAAGTCGAGGTCTTGAGGGCCGGGGAGAGGTTCCCGGTCGCAGGACCCAGATCAGAATCCGGGCCCCGGCGGCCGGCAGACCGAACGGGCAGTCCGGTTGAACTCGCCAGTCCGGGGGTTGTCGCAAAAAGCTGCTTGACAGAGTGTGGACGGGGCTTCTAGACTTTCTTCTGTCTTGGAAGGCCTTGCCAAAGCGACAGATAACTACCGGCTCTTGGCAACAACAATTTTGATTGAAGAGAGAAGCTCGAAAGGAGGTGGCTCGCAGCCAGACCTGATTGCTCGCAACTGAGCCTTGCCTTCGTATCAGCAACAGGGTGACCCATCTATGGAGGTGCAACAATGACTGGTTTGGTTCGCAAGGCCACGCTACTTACGGTGTGCGGCCTGCTTGTGGCGGGAGCCGCGATGGCATTCGTGCCGAACGCGGCGCAGTCGACGATCCCGTGCGGGATTCGACTCGTTGGCAGCAACGCGCTCCACACGGTCGCTGATGCCAGCGGTGACTTCACGATCACGATCAAGGACGTTGGCGGAAACGTGATTCAGAACAGCGCCATCGTCATCGACTTCAGTGGCTGCTGCAACGACCTTCAGCTCTCGACGTCCCAGGCTGGCGCTGGCGTTACGCAGGTCGGCAAGACCATTCACGCTGTGACGAACGGTTCGGGCCAGGTCACGCTCCGCATTCAGGGCGCGTCCGACGCCAAGAGCCCGTATGCTGCTCCCTACTCGAACAACCCGCCGGTCCCGGGAACTCCGGGATGCGCGACGATCTCGGCTGACGGCGTGCTGATCTCCGACGGCATCAGTCATCAGGCGGTGCGCGTGGCTACGTTCGACGAAGACGGCGTGTTCGGTGGCAATGGTATCGGCGCCGCTGACCTGTCGATCCTCATCAACGACTCGTTCAACGCGACGTACTTCCAGCGCTCCGACTTCGATGGATATGTCACGTGTACGTTCGGCATCGGCGGCATCGGCGCGACCGACCTCTCGCAGCTCATCGTGCTGAGCTTCAGCCCGAACATGGTCAGCAACGGGCTGGGTTACACCGGCTGTCCGTAACAGACTTTTCAGAGGCATCGCCATGCAGACCACAAGATTCAGGCGTCTCGGAACGAAAGGTGGTGGTGTCCGAAAGGAAAGGCGTCTTTCGTCGCAGTTGTCTGGTGCTTCGTCCCCCTGACTAGTTGCATGTCCCCTGGAGGCAACAATGAAGAAGACGCTCCTGATCTGCGGCGCTCTGCTGATGTTCGCCGCCCCGGCGTTCTCAACCGGGTTCATCAACATGATGTGGGTCGACTGCCCGCTCGGTCCGGGCTTCGTCAACGTCAGCAACACGTGTACCTCGAACGGCCCGGCTCCGGCCGGCACGCTCGTCACGTCGTTCGGGCCGCCCGTGGACATGCCTTTGTTCCTGGGCTGCGCCGGAGTCATTGACCTGCAGACCAGCGCCGTGGCGCTCAGCCCGTGGTGGCACATGGAAACCGGCGGCTGCCGCGCCGGCAAGATCTCGTTCTCGGCTGACTTCACGCTTGGACCGTTCAGCTGCATCGATCCCTGGGGCGGTCTCGCATCGGGCGGAATTGACTACGCCACTCCGTCGCCGGGCTTGCTTACGGCCAACAGCGCCCGGATCCGGACGCTGCAGGCGGTAGGAACTCCCGTGCCGATCACGGTTCTCGACGGGTTGGGGAATACGAACGAGTACTACGCGTTCAAGGTCACGATCAGCAAGGCTCTGTCGACCAGCGTCGGCTCGTGCGCGGGCTGTCTGGACAAGGCGTGCTTCGTGTTCAACTCGCTGCGCTTGAGCCAGCCGGCTCCGGTGCCGGATAAGGTTGTCACGAGCGGTCCGCAGCAGTACACGACCTACAACCTCGGAACGGGCACGGCGGTTTGCCCGCATGACACCCCGACCCGCAGGAGCACCTGGGGTTCGGTCAAGTCTCTGTACCGCTAGTTGAAGATGGTGCAGTTCGCCCGGGATGGTCGCCGTCGCGACCGTCCCGGGTTCTTTTTTGGAGCAGCCGCGGGGGCTGATCGGTATTTCTCATCAATGAATCGTCTCCACGAGTTCCCGTGGTTCCGCGCGCGCCCAGCGTTCGCGATCCCAGGGCTGCTCGCACTGGCGGCCGCGCTCGCGGCCGCTGCCCTCGCGATCTCCTCGCCCGCTCTTGCAGACCGCGGCGCCATCAACCTCGGATTCGGCGACTGCGCGGCAGCGGGCTCCAGTACCGCGGGCATTACGAATGCCTGCGTCTCGAACAACGGCTCGATCGTGCTTTATGGCTCGTTCATTCCCCCGCAGCCCATGCCCAAGTTCCTCGGCTTCGACCACGGGGCGGTGGATGTCTTCACCAGCGGCACCACGCTCTCGCCATGGTGGCACATGGAGACCGGCGGCTGCCGCGCCGGGCGGATCTCGATCAGCTTCGATTTCACTTCGGGCCCCGGCACCTGCACCGATTTTTTCGCCGGTCAGGCGGTCGGGGGGATGGACTACGGCCTCAACCAGGCCGGCCTCGGCGCCAACACCGTGCGCATCCGCATGCTCGCGGCGGTGGGCGATTCCGGGCTCATCTCTCCCGGGAACGAGTACTATGCCTTCGCGATCCACATCCTGAAGATCCAGAGCACCGGGCCAGGGAGCTGCGCCGGTTGCCTGGACAAGGCCTGCTTCGTGTTCAGCAACCTCATTCTTGTCCAGCCCACCCTGCCTTCGGGCGCGGTCGAGTCCATCGTGACGCAGGGCAGCCAGAGCGTCGTCACGTACAACGGCGGCGTGAGCGGCTCCGCGTGCGCCGGCGCGAACGTCCAGAAGGGCAGCTGGGGCTCGATCAAGGCGATTTACCGCTAGGTCACTGCCCCCGAAAATCCATCTTTTCGTCTCGTTTTCGGCCGATGACCTCCGCGGTCGCCTGCGGTCCGGCTCGGGCCCGGGCTCTCGTCACGAATTTTTTGCTTGCCAGATGGGCGCGGATGGCTAGCATCTGTCCGTCCGTCTGCTCGGGCCTGGTTCCGCGCGCCCCCACGCGTCGGGTTCTTCGTGCCATGAGCGTCCAGCATGGCCTGAGAAACCAGGGATTTGCACGCAACCCCATCGAAAGGGAGGTATCCGCATGACCCGTTTGCTCCCACGGTTTGCAGTTCTGTTCATGCTCGTTTCGCTGTTCGCCACCGACTCGTGGGCCGCCGGCCCGGGAATCAACCTGTCCTGGACTGACTGCGGGTCGTTCGGCGCCAGCAACATCAACAACCTGTGCACGTCGAACGGCCCGGCTCCGACCGGCACGCTCATCACGTCGTTCATCTCGCCGGACAGCTTGCCTGCGTTGCTGGGCTGCGCAGGCGTCATCGACATCACGTCATCCACCGGGCTGATGCCGTCGTGGTGGGATCTGGGGCCCGGTGGCTGCCGGGACGGCAAGATCTCGTTCTCTGCTGACTTCACGCTTGGACCGTTCAGCTGCGTTGACGTCTGGGCCGGTCTGGCGACGGGCGGTCTGAATTATCAGTATCCGTTCGATTCGACCAACTACCAGACGCTGGCGACTGCGCTCGCCGTGAACCACGCGCGCGTCCGCACGCTGCAGGCGGTCGGTACTCCGGTACCTGTCGACAGCCTGACGGAGTATTACGCGTTCAAGGTCACGGTCAGCAAGGCTCTGTCGACAGGCGGCGGCAGCTGCGCGGGGTGTTTGATTCCGATGTGCCTGGTGTTCAACTCGATCTCGCTATCCCAGCCGGCGCCGACTCCGGACGTCATCCTCTCGACACCGATTGCCGCGGGCAGCAACCAGGTGACGTACCAGGGCGCGGGCGCGGACTGCAATGCCGTGCCGGTTCGGCAAAAGACCTGGGGTGAGATCAAGAGTTTGTACCGGTAGAGTTCCCGGCCGTTCAGCAGCAGTCATCGCACGGGGCGTGCGGTCTTAGGACCGGCGCCCCGTCGCGCTTGCGACGGAGTTCTCGTGATCGCGGTGGTCTGGATGTGCGTGTGCGCGCTGCTCTGGGCTTCGGCGTGCTTCGCGGCGCCCGCGCCCGGGGCGCGGGCCTCGGTGGCGCCGCCCGGCATTTCGATGACGTGGAACGCGTGCCCCGGGGGGACGGGCGCCGCAACGGATCTCGCCTACGCGTGCGCGAGCAATAC
>JACOSU010000047.1 GCA_016178685.1 Candidatus Eiseniibacteriota bacterium
GCGCCATGAACGAGCGCGAAGGCCAGGTCCGGATCGTGGCCGACGCACGGACCGACCGGATCCTCGGTGGCCACATCGTGGGGCCGCGAGCGAGCGAACTGGTCGCCGAGCTGGCGGTCGCGATGGAGATGGGTGCGAGCGCCGAAGACATCGCCCGTTCGGTCCATGCCCATCCGACCCTGGCCGAGGCGGTGAAGGAAGCCGCCCTCGGCGTAGCGGGGCGGTCGATTCATATATAGGTTGCGAAATGCATGGTCAGCGTACCGCCGGGTACCGTCCCGAGAAGCGGGCGGGGGGGATGAGCCGGCGGAATCGGGTGCATTCACCGCTTGCAATCGATTTTCCGCGTTGCTAATCTTGTTGCGCGTAGAAGGCTCTCGCTGACTCCTTGGTTCCCTCCCCTTGTCAGCCAGCGCCGACTGCCGATGGACCGTCGCTTCCCCCACAGAACCGCACCCGTGTCCCCGCACCAGGAGAAGCACCACCATGACAGGGCGTCACCATATCCTTGCCGTGGCTGTCGCATGCCTGATCGTGGCGGTTGCCTCCCCGGCACGCGCCGCGGTTCCCGTCAGCTTCGGAGCTTCGTGGGATGGTCCCGATCACACACTGCAGAAGATCGTGGATGGTCTCTACGGCCCGGGCAAGATCAATGTCCCGGCCGACTTCATCGGCGCGCACGCGGGAGATCTCGATCCGTGGTTCTGGGTCGACAACCAGTTCACCGCGCTGCTCATCACCGAGGTGGCGGGGAACGCCGACCGGAACACGCTCGGCTGGTACACCGAGTCCGGCGTCAGTCATCCGAGCGCGCCGCCGCCGCTCTACAACGACAACCTTCACGACGGGATCGTGTTCGACGGGCCGGCCGGAGCCGGGACCTCGAAAGTCGTGACGTTTCCGCATCTCATGACCAAGTTCGGCTTCTACATGAATCCGAACGGCACCGGGAATTCGACCAACGCTCCCGAGCCCGAGAAATTCTGGACCAATCGCTTCTTCAATGATCTGGGTCCCGATGGGAGCGGCGCTCTGCACCCGCCGCTCGACGGTGACGTGCAGACGCTGGTGTTCGACATCTCGAACATCGTCGGCGCGCCGAACACGTGGCTGGTGTGCTTCGAGGATCTCGACAGCGGCGCGAATCCCGCGGCGTGCTGTTCCCCCACCGACAACGACTACAACGATCTGGTTTTCGAGGTGACCGCGCTCGGCGCGACGCCGGCTCTTCCGATGTCGTTCGGGCAGCTCAAGGCACGGTACCTTCACTAGACGCTGCGCCTCCCCCTCCACACCACGCGGCGGGGCGCGTTCCGGTCTGCCGCACGGAGCGCGCCCGGTTTTTTCGGCGCGAGACGCGGCGGGAGTTGACCCTCCCCTGCGATTCGGCGATGCTGCATTCGTGCCCTCTCTTCCGTTCGGTGACTGGAGCGTTCACACGCTCGAGACCGGCTTCCTGGGTCTGGACGGCGGTTCCATGTTCGGCTCGGTGCCGAAGCCGCTGTGGAGCCGCATGCAGAAGCCCGACGAGCGCAATCGCATCCGGCTCGCGATGCGCTGCCTGCTGCTCGAGGGCCATGGCCGCCGGGTGCTGGTGGACGACGGGATCGGCGCGAAGTTCGGGGCGAAACTCGCCGACATTTACGCGATCGACCAGCGCGAGCACACGCTGGAGCGCGCCCTTCAGGATCACGGGCTGGGCGTGGGCGACGTCACCGACGTGCTGCTCACGCACCTGCACTTCGATCATGCCGGCGGCTCGACGCGCCTCGAGGGAGAACGTCTGATTCCCCGGCTGCCGAACGCCCGCTACTACGTTCAGCGCCGCAATCTCGAAAACGCGCGCGATCCCAACCCTCGCGAGCGGGCGTCGTACCTTTCCGAGAATTTCGAGCCGCTCGAGCGGGCCGGCGTGCTCACCCTGTGGGACGGACCCGGCACGCCGTGGCCGGGGCTCGAGGTGTTCACGGCCGACGGCCACACGCGCGGCCAGCAGCTGGTGCGCGTCTTCGGCCCCGAGGGCGCGCTCTATTTCGTCGCCGACCTGATTCCGACCGCGTCCCACGTGCGCATTCCATACATCATGGGCTACGACGTCGCTGCCATCGAGACCATGGCCGAGAAGCGCGCGATGCTGGAGCGCGCGGCGGCCGAGCGCGCATGGGTGTGCCTCGAGCACGATCCCGCGATCGCCCTGGCGCGACCGCAGGCCGACGGGGACGACTTCGCGTGGGCCGAGACCGTCGCGGCGTTCCCGGCCGCGACGCGGGCGGCGGAGGCCTAGGCCGTGTTCCACTCGCTGATCTCGCTGTGGTTCCGCCTGAGCCTCGAATGGGGCTACGTTGGAATCTTCCTCCTGATGGCGATCGAGTCCACGGTGTTTCCGCTTCCGAGCGAAGTGGTGATTCCGCCGGCCGCCTACTGGGCGACCCAGGGACGATTCTCGTTGTGGGCCGTGATCGCGGCCGCGACGCTGGGGTCGTGGGCGGGCGCGGCGCTGTCGTACGCGGTGGCGCGCGGGGTGGGGCGGCCCATGATCCTGCGCTGGGGACGTTACGCGCTCGTTCCCGAAGCAAAGTGGCTGCTGGCCGAACGATGGATCCTGCGTTATTCCGCGGCTGGAATCCTCTTCGCCCGCATGCTGCCCGTGGTGCGGCATCTGGTGTCGCTGCCGGCCGGAGCGGCGCGCATGCCGTTCCGGACGTTCTCTCTGATGACGCTCGCCGGCTCGCTGGTGTGGTGTTCGGTGCTGGCGTGGTTCGGAGCGAAGCTGCTGGCCGACCAGCCGCATCTGCTGAGCGATCCGGACGCGCTGCTGCACGTGCTCAAAGGTAAGTTGCTGTGGGTGGTCGCCGCGACGCTGGTGCTGCTGGTCCTTTACGTGCTCGTCGACCGCCTCGGCGCACGCTTGAAGCGCGGCGCCGCGAACGACGTCCCGCCCGCGTGAAGACCCGGGCCCGCATCACTGGAGTGGCGCCGTGCCGGCGGTAACGCTCGCGGGGGTCAGCAAGCGCTACGCCGACGGCGCGCGCGAGGCGGTGAGTGCGCTCCAGCTGTCGATCGGGGATGGCGAGCTGCTGGTGCTGGTCGGGCCGTCGGGCTGCGGCAAGTCCACCGTGTTGCGCATGATCGCGGGACTCGAAGAGGTGAGCGGCGGCACGATCCGGATCGGAGATCGGATCGTCAACGACGTCGCGCCGCGCGAGCGCGACATCGCGATGGTGTTCCAGAACTACGCGCTCTATCCGCACATGAGCGTGTTCGAGAACCTCGCGTTCGGGCTGCGCCGCCGCAGAATCGCGGCGGAGGAGGTGGAACGGCGGGTGCTCGCCGCGGCCGACCTGCTCGGACTCGAGGGCTATCTCGACCGCCGCCCGCGCGCGCTTTCGGGCGGCGAACGCCAGAGGGTCGCGCTCGGGCGAGCGATGGTGCGCGAGCCGCGCGTGTTCCTGTTCGATGAGCCGCTCTCGAACCTCGATGCCCGGCTGCGCGTCCAGATGCGGGCCGAGATCCGCCGCATGCACCAGCGCGTGCGCGCTACCATGATCTATGTGACGCACGATCAGGTCGAAGCCATGACGCTCGGGGATCGCATCGCGGTGATGCGGGAGGGAGCGATCCAGCAGGTGGCCGATCCGCTCACGCTCTACGCCCGGCCCGTGAACGAATTCGTAGCTTCGTTCATCGGCAGCCCGCCCATCAACCTGTTCGAGGCGCGGATCGCCGGCGGCGGAGCGTTGGAGGCTGGCGGTGCGACGCTCGCGGCGCCGGCGGTCGCGCGCGCCGCGCTCGCATCGCGCCTGGGGAGCATGGTGCGCGTGGGCGTGCGGCCCGAGAACGTGCACGTGGCGGAGGCGGGAGAGAACGGCCTCGAAGCGCGAGTCGAGATGTGCGAGCCGCTCGGCAACGAAGTGCTGGTGCACTGGCAAACGCCGGCCGGCGCTCTGATCGCGCGCGTGCCGGGTCAGATCTCGCCGGCTCAAGGCACCAGGGCCACGCTCCGCCTGCCGCCCGAGAAACTCCACTGCTTCGATCCCCGGACTGGAACGACGATCGGAGCCGCGGAGTAGCTCAGACGGCGGCCGAGTCGTGCGGGCGGCCGCAGAGTCACGCGGGCCGGCGCGAATGAGTTCAATCGGCCGCGGACGGACCGTTCGAGACGCGGCCCCGCGGGCTCTTCGGCGCGCCGGCGAAACGCGCGAGCAGCGTGTAGACCACCGGCACCACGATCAGCGTCAGCAGGGTCGAGAACAGCAGTCCGCCGATCACCGCCATGCCGAGCGGCTTGCGCGACTCGGCGCCGGCGCCGAGCCCCAGCGCGATCGGCATCACGCCGAAGACGGTCGCGAACGTGGTCATCAGGATGGGTCGCAGCCGGATGCTCGCCGCGCCCACCACGGCTTCGATGGTCTCGATGCCGCGCGCGCGCCGCTGATTCGCGTACTCGACGATCAGGATCGCGTTCTTGGTCACGAGACCGATCAGCATGATGAGTCCGATCTGCGAGTAGATGTTGATCGACATGCGGAAGACGAACAGCGTCAGCAACGCTCCGAACACCGCGAGTGGCACCGAGAGCAGGATGGTGAGCGGGTGGACGAAGCTCTCGAACTGCGCCGCGAGTACCAGATAGATGAAGACCAGGGCGATCAGGAACAGGAAGTTCAGCCCGCCGCTCGACTCGGCGAACTCGCGCGATTCGCCGGCCAGGTCGGTGCGCACACCCGGAGGAAGCACCCGGCGCGCGACGGCGTTGAGATCGGAGAGCGCCTTGCCGATCGTCACGCCCGGCGCGAGGCTCGCGGACAGCGTGGCCGATCGTACGCGGTTGAAATGGTTCAGCTCGCGCGGCGCCACATCTTCGCGCACCCGGGTGACGCTCGCGAGCTGGACCCATCCGCTCGTACCCCGCACGTAGAGCCCGTCGATCGCGGACGGATCGGAGCGATCGGCGCGCGGCACCTGGAGCATCACCTCGTACTGGTGGTTGCCCCGCTTGAAGCGCGTGACGCGCTCGCCCCCGAGCAGGGCCTGGAGCGTCGAGCCCACGTCGGCCACCGAGACGCCGAGCTGGGCGGCGCGCTCGCGGTCGATGTCGATCTCGAGCTGGGGCTTGTTCAGCTTGAGGTCGGTGTCCATGTTCACCAGGTAGCCGAGCTTTTGCGCCTCCTGCATCGTCAGCTGCAAGGCGCGCGCCAGCTGGTCGTAGGTGTCGGCCTGCAGGACGAACTGTACCGCGCCCCCGAACCCGCCGCCGAGGCCCGGCGGGGGAAAGGCAAAGGCCAGCACGCCCGGGATGGCCATCAGGCGCGGGAAGATCATCTGTGCGATCGCCTGAGAGGGCGGGCGCTGCCGGTGCGGCTTGAGCCCCACGAACATGAACCCGTCGGTCACCGGTCCGAACAGCCCGATTGCGGTGAACATGCGGTCCTTCGCGGGCAAGCCGTCGTAGATCGCCTCCACCATTCGGGTGTACCGATCGGTGTAGTCGAGCGTTGCCCCTTCGGGGGCGCGGACCACGGTGAAGATCCAGCCCTGGTCCTCGGTCGGCACCAGCTCCTTCGGGAGCAGCGTGAAGAGACCCGCGATCGAGAGCACCACCCCGAGGGTCGCGATCAGGGTCATGCGCCGGTGCGAGACCGCGAATCCCACCGATCGCTCGTACCGGGCGGTCACGCGGGCGAACATCCGGTCGAACGCGCTCAACTTCGCCGGCGCGGGAGCCTCGGCCCGGGCGGCCTCCGCGTGCGCGCCGGCGGGAGCCTGGTCCTCGGGCGCGTGGCCGCCGTTGCGGCGAAGAATGCGCGAGCACAACATCGGGGTGAGCGTCAGCGCGACGAATCCCGAGATCAGCACCGAGACCGCGACCGCGATGCCGAATTCGTTGAACAACCGACCGACCCGCCCGGTCAGGAAGGCCACCGGGACGAACACGGCCACCAGCGCGAAGGTCGTGGCGAGAATCGCGAATCCGATCTCGTTCGCGCCCTCGAGCGCCGCCCGCATCCGGCTCTTGCCCATCTCCATGTGCCGGTGGACGTTTTCAAGCATCACGATCGCGTCGTCCACGACCAGACCGATGGCCAGCACCAGCGCCAGAAGGGTGAGAATGTTGAGGCTGAAGCCGAGCGCGTAGGTCACCGTGAAGGTGCCGATGATCGAAACCGGAATCGCCACTGCGGGAATCAACGTCGCGCGCAGGCTGCCGAGAAAGACGAAGATCACCACGAACACCAGAAGCACCGCGATCAGCAGGGACATCACGACCTCGTGAATCGAGGCGTCGATGAAGGTGGACGAATCGTAGGCGACTTCGAGCCTCATGCCGTTGGGCAGCAGCTCGCGCAGCTCCGGGAGCGCCTTGCGCACCTCGTGCGCCACGTCCACGGTGCTGGCCTTCTGCTGCTTGACGATTCCCAGGCCGACCGCGGGAAGCCGGTTGTAGCGCGCGATGTTGCGGTCGTCCTCTGCACCGATCTGCACGTCCGCGACGTCGCGCAGGTGGACCGGCCGGTTGCCCTGATTCGCGACCAGGATCGCCGAGAATTCGTCAGGCGTCGCGATGTCGCCGCGGGTGTGGACCGAGAATTCCCGGCCGATGCCTTCGATCCGCCCCGAAGGGATCTCGGCGTTTTGGGTTCGCAGCGCCCGTTCGATGTCCGAGACCGTGATGCCGTTGGAGGCCATGCGCGCGGGATCGAGCCACAGCCGTTCAACCGTTGGAGCTTCTCGGTGAAGATGTTGTACGCCACATCCGAGAGCTCGAGCGTGCTGTAATTCTTCCCGTACAGCGCCAGCCACACGATCGGCTGGGCATTGACGTCCTGCTTCGCGATCACCGGCTCGTCCACCGCCGGTGGCAGCTGGCCGCGCACGCGCGAAACGCGATCTCGCACATCGTTTGCGGCCTTGTCCACGTCGCGGTTGAGATTGAACTCGAGGGTGATGGTGGAGACCTGCTCCTGCGACGAGGACGTGAGGAGCTTGACTCCCTCGATGGTGGAGAGCTGTTCCTCGAGCACGTCGGTGACTTCGGTCTCGACCACCTGCGGGTTGGCGCCGCGGTAGAAGGTCGTGACGCTCACCACCGGTGAATCGATGTCGGGATACTCGCGCACCGGCAGGAACGTGAACGAGATCACACCGAACAGCAGCAACGTGAGGCTCATCACCGTGGCGAGCACGGGACGGCGGACGCTGATCTCGCTCAGCTTCACGGGCGGCCGGAGGACTTGGCGGGCGCCGGGGCCTCCGCGGCGGCCGCATCGGGGATCGGCATCACGCGCGCGCCCTCGAACAGCTTCTGGTGACCGGTGCGCACCACCGTCTGCCCCTCCGACAGCCCGCGTAAGACTTCGACGCGCATCGAATCGCGGCTGCCGATCTGGATCGTGGCGCGCGTCACGCTACTGTCGGGCTTGACCACGTAGACGAAGCTGGCGCTGCCCTCGGCGAACACCGCTTCATCGGGAATCGTGAGCGCGTGGGTGCGCTCGGCCAGCGTCACCGTCACGTCGGCCGACATTCCGGGGCGCAGAAGTCCGGCGGGATTCGGAAGGCGCGCCAGCAGCCGCACGGTTCGGGTCACGGGATCCACGATCGGATCCACCACGCTGAGCGCGCCCTGGAATGTGCGACCCGGCCACGCCGGGGTGCGGATTTCGACCGCGCGCCAGGGCGTGAGTTCGGACAGCATGCGCTCGGGCGCCGAGAACGAAGCGCGCAGCGGGCTCAATTGAGCCATCTCGGTCACGGCATCCCCAGGCTTGAGCCATGCGCCGACCGAGATCCGGCGCCGCCCCACTACCCCGGAGAACGGCGCGAGGATGCGCGTGCGGTCGAGCTGCACCTTCGCGAGCGAGGCGTTGGCCTCGGCCACCGCGAGCGTCGCGCGCGCGTCATCCAGCTCGCGCGTCGAAATCGCCTGCTGCTCGGCGAGCTTCTTCGCGCGGTCGAAGTTGGCGGCGGCGAGTTCCCTCTGCGCCATGGCGCGCTCGGACTGCGCCTTCAACTCGCGGTCATCGAGACGCGCCAGCAGCACTCCCTGCCCGACCGCCCGGCCCTCCGGCAGCGCCAGCGATTCGACCACCCCCGCGATCTGACTCGCGACCTCGACGCTCTGGTCGGATTCGATGGTGCCGACCGCATGGAACGCGTCGCGCACGGTCTGGACGCGAACCGCCGAAACCTCCGCCGCAACCGGGGCATGTGAAATCCCGAGGGCCCGGGGCGACCGGGACCACAGGAGGGGAGCAACAGGCCCGAAAGGAACAGGGCGGCGACAAACGCCGCGGCGGGTGATGCAGACGAGGTTCGAGGGAGCATGCGGTCCACCTTAGCGGCGAGCGGCGGCCACACGCAAAGCGCCCCGCGCCGCGATCGGACGGGCGCGGAAAATGCGCCGACCAGCACCACCATGGAACGGGGGCTGCAAGAACGCCGACCAGCACCGCCACGGAGTGGTCGCGGGCCGGAAGAGGGTCTCAGGCGAAGAAGACCCGCTGGACGAACCAGTAGGCGCCGGCCGCGATCACACCGGCGGAGCCGACCGTTGCGATGCGCATCGCGAGCGCCGGGCTCCACGATCTCGCGAGCGTGAGCAGCGGGGCGAGCGCGAGCACGATGCACATCTGCCCGACCTCGATCCCGGCGTTGAACGAGAACAGCGCCGCACCCAGCGCGCCGGGGGGGAGCCCGAACTCGTGCAGCACGCTCGCGAATCCGAACCCGTGGACGAATCCAAACGCGAACGCGATGGCCGCGCGCAGGTCGCGCCGGCCGCCGCCGAGCAGGTTCTCGGCCCCGACCACCACGATGCTGAGCGCGATCGCGGGCTCGATCACGCGCGCGGAAGGATTCACGATCTGGAGCGCCGCGAGCGCGAGCGTGATGCTGTGCGCCACCGTGAACGCCGTCACGATCTTGAGCAGGCGCCCGAGGCTGCCTCCCAGCAGCAGCAGTCCGATGATGAACAGAATGTGGTCGGGCCCGAGAAAGATATGGTGGATCCCGGCCGGAATAAACGTGCGCGCCACCGCGCACACGCCGCGGGAGCCCGACAGATAGACGTCGCAGGATGGATGCGCGGCATCCAGCACGTCCTGCGCGCGGATCGCGTCGCGGTCGTACACGTTGACGTAGGTTTCGTGCGCCGGATCGTAGGGAAACAGCGGACCGCGCACTTCGATCCGCCCCGCGGAGGCCGCGAGTGCGGCGCGAAACCGGAACGCGACCCGCTTGCGATCGCGCGTGATTTCCCAGCCGGTCCACTCGGGGCGAAGTCGCGCGCCGCCCGCGCGGACGTCCAGGCGCTGCTCGAGCAGCTGTTCGAGCGCGCCCGAGCGACGGGCGACGAAATTCGAATCGAGCAGCGAGTCGGGGGCCGCGAGCCCCATCTCGTGGGCGAGATCCACCACGTGCGCCGCGATGCGGCCCTCCGCGAAACTCCCGCGCGCATGAAGATCCAGGTAGCTGTAGGGGGTCTGGTGAG
>JACOSU010000048.1 GCA_016178685.1 Candidatus Eiseniibacteriota bacterium
CAAGGATCGCGACGGCGCGGAATGTATCGCGCCCGGCCGTGGCGCGCACCCGGCCCGAACCAGCGCGGCAATCCGGGTGACGGATGCGCGCGGCGGGCGGCACCGAACGCGCGGGGCGCGGCGGCACCGGACGCCCGGTGGTCCCGGATGCGCGGGCGGTTGTAGTAGATTCCCGGGCCATGTCCGCTCCCGTTCAGGATCCGCGCCTCCCCGATCTGCGATTCGTCCCGATCGAATCGCTGATTCCGCACGAGCGGCACGACGACCAGCGCATGGAGCCGCTGGTGCGCCGGCTGCGCGAGGAAGGCGTGATGCGCAATCCGCCGATCGTGGCGCCGCTCTCCGCGGACGATGGTCCCGCCGCGCGGTTCGTGATCCTGGACGGAGCGAACCGCGTGACGGCCGCCATCGCCGCCGGGTTGCCGCACGTGGTCGTGCAGGTCGTGCGATATGGAGATCCCGGGATTCAGCTCTCGACCTGGTTCCATGCGCTGATGGGATTTCCTCACGATGAGCTGGGGATCAAGCTGGCGGGCATTCCCGGCCTCGAGTGCCATCCCGAGACGCTCCCGCGCGCGCGGGCGATCCTGGCGCGGCGAGAAGCTCTGGCGTACGTGGTGTGCGGCGACGGCAGTGTCGACACGCTGGACGGCGGCGCCGATCTGCGCGAGCGAAACGACCTCCTGAACGCGGTGGTGGATTCGTACCGGAGCGATGCGCGATTCATTCGCGTCGCCAGCGATTCGCTGCCCTCGGCCCAGGCGCGGCATCCCGACGTCACCGCGCTCGTCGTGTTCCCGCACTTCGAGCCCGACGAAGTGATCGAGCTGGCGCTGAGCGGCGCGCGCGTCCCGGCCGGCATCACTCGGCATCTGGTGACATGGCGCGCGCTGCGGCTCAACATTCCGATCGACCGGCTCGCCGACGGAAGCCAGAGCCTCGAACTCAAGAACCGCTGGCTGCGCGAGGCGGTGCAGGAAAAGCTCGCCCAGCGGAGGGTGCGCTTCTATGAAGAATCCACGGTGTTGTTCGATGAGTGAGGCGCGCGGGCCCGGCGCCGGTCGCGCCGCGCGTCGGCCCGGCGCGCGCGGAGCGCGGGTGTGAAGGCGGTGGTGTTCGATCGCTTCGGCGGACCCGAAGTGCTGGAGTCGCGCGAGCTGCCCGATCCCACGATCGCGCCCGATGAAGCTCTCGTGCGCGTGCGCGCCTGCGGCGTCAATCACCTCGATCTGTGGGTGCGGAGCGGGCTGCGTGGACTCGATTGCGAAATGCCACACGTGCTCGGCAACGACATCGTCGGCGAGATCGAGGCGGTCGGCGCCGCGGTGCGCCACGTGAAGGCGGGCGATCGCACGCTGGTGCTGCCGACGCTTTCGTGCGGCGTGTGCCCGGCGTGCTTCGCGGGCGACGATCACCTGTGCCGGCACCACGACGTGCTCGGAAGGAAACGCAACGGCGGTTACGCCGAAAAGGTCGCGGTCCCGGCGGCCAACTGCCTGCCGTATCCCGACAATCTGCCGTGGGAGCAGGCGGCGGCGGTCCCGCTGGTGTTCCTGACCGCGTGGCACATGCTGGTCGGACGCGCCCGACTGCGCCCCGGCGAAGACGTGCTCGTGATCGGAGCGGGCAGCGGGGTCGGAAGCGCCGCGATCCAGATCGCGCTTCTGATCGGCGCGCGCGTGATCGCGACCGCGGGCGGCGCGTCGAAGGTCGAACGCGCCCGCCGGCTCGGCGCGCACGAGGTGATCGATCACGCGCGCGAGGACATCGAGGCGCGGGTGCGCGTAATCACCAAGAAGAAGGGCGTCGAGGTGGCGTTCGAGCACGTCGGCGGGCGCGTGTTCGAGCAGGGCGTTGCGTCGCTCGCGAAGAACGGCCGGCTGGTGACGTGCGGCGCGACGGCCGGCGGCGACGTGAAGCTCGATGTGAATCGCCTGTTCGGACGGCACCTGACGCTGATGGGGTCGTGGATGGGACGCCGCTCCGACCTGATCGAAGTGCTCAAGTTCGTGCGGAGCGGACAGCTCACCCCGGTGGTGGATCGCGTCATGCCGCTCGCCGAGGCGCGCGAGGCGCACCGGCGGATCGAAGCGCGGGAGCACTTCGGAAAGATCGTGCTGGTTCCGTAGCCATCGCGCCGACGCGCGAGCGAAGGAGGAACGATGAGCAGGCGCACCCGTCAGCCCGGAGCGATGTTGATGTTCGAACACCGCACCGAGCCGCTGCTGCCGTGGCGTGAGTTCGTGAAGCGCTTGCTGAAAAGCGCCGCGCTCGGCTTCGTTATGGTGACCGTGTGCCTCGCGATCGGCATACTCGGCTATCACGTTCTCGGCCGGCTCGCGTGGCTCGATGCGATGGTCAACGCCTCGATGATCCTGGGCGGCATGGGCCCGGTGGATCCGATCGCGACCACCTCGGGCAAGGTGTTCGAGTCGGTCTACGCCCTGTTCAGCGGGGTCGCGTTCATTACCAGCATCGGTGTCTTTCTCGCGCCCGCGGTCCATCGATTGCTGCACGCGCTGCACCTCGAGGTGGACGCCGAGTAGCTCGGCTCCGCGCGAGCAGGCGGAGTGCGGGAGGCCTTGCGGGGCAACCGGTTCCGGCGTTTGGGCCGATTCGTCACACGCGAGGGACGCTGCGCGCGTTACCGAATCGTTGGGCTTCCGATCGAATCGGGCGTTGCTCCTGAGGAGCGGGTGCTAAGCTTCTTGGATTGAGTGATCGTCCGGATCGGCTGGGGGTCCTGCCCATGTTCTCGTCGCGGCTCCTCACATCGGCCTGCCTGCCTCTGCTCCTGCTTACGGCTTGGCCCTCCCCGCTGGTCGCGCAGAACGCCGCGGGCCCGGATCCCGACGAACACTGGGTGCGGATCGATCCGATCTTCCAGACCCGGCTGCGTCAAGCGCACGAGACGGCCGTGCGCGGCGCGCACGCGCGTCGTTTCGGGGCCCAGTCGTTGACGCCCGACACGTTCTGGGTCGGACATCGCGCGGGCCAGACCGGAAACTACTGGGAGGTCGGCGTCGGCCCCCGACGCCTCGGCGCCAATAACGATGGCGCATGGACGTTCGACGCTGCGATCCATGGAGACTCGCTCCAGGGCTGGTGGCCGATCCGGACCCATCACACCAACAACTCGGGCGCGATCCTGCCCGACGTGAAGCGCCCGTGGTGGGCGATCGAGATCGGCAACCAGGCGAACTACGTGATCAACGAGCGGCGCGATCTCTCGGATCCCGCGGCGCCGGGGAACCGCACGTTCGGCGTGGTCGGGGTGTGGCATTCCGACCCCGGCAACACCGGAGCCGGGGCGGGCAAGGGCGTGGGCTGGACGCCGCTCGCGGGTTCGCGCTCGGCGTGGATGGGATTGCGGCGTCCCGGCGATCTCACGGTGAGCGATCCCGTAACCGGCAACGCGTTCAACTCCGGCGCATTGATGTTCAACGACCGCAACGGGACCAACGCGGT
Organism: Candidatus Eiseniibacteriota bacterium; assembly: GCA_016178685.1. Taxonomy (GTDB): domain Bacteria; phylum Eisenbacteria; class RBG-16-71-46; order RBG-16-71-46; family RBG-16-71-46; genus JACOSU01. Next base: position 3,469 of record JACOSU010000048.1, read on the forward strand.
CTACGGCAGCAAGGGCACGCAGAAGAAATTCCCGGGCTACGGCAGCCAGATGGATCAGCTGCTCTATCGCGACATCGACGTATCTGCCACCAGCGCCAGCCAGGGCGTGACCTTCACGTTCAAGTACGCGACCGCGATGTCGACCGGCAAGAGCGCGACCACAAGCACGCGCACCGGCTGGTTCGACGGCGACCCGCTCGCGCCGCCGGTGACAAACGACGGCAACTTCATCAGCGCCGAGGCCGGCAGTCCGGCGAACGCGCTGGCGCCGGTGGATTCGTTCGAGGTCTACGTCGGCGCTCCCGAAGAGGGCACGTTCCACGCCTCCGACGGCAGCGTGAAGTCGATTTACGATCCGCTGCGCCGCTGGTTCAACGAGATCCTGAATCGCAACGCCCGCAAGTGGCTGTTCTCGGCGGCGGGCAATCACGCTGCGACGCCGGTCACGGTTTCGATCAGCGGTGCCGAAAAGGTCGCGTTCACGTCCGGCGGAAAGATCCGGCTGGCGTTCCGGGTCCACACCAACCGCGGGTTCGACGACGAGGACTTCGGGTCCCGGGCCTATTCCTCGGCCGGCGCCGGCGCCGCGCAGGTGGACGCGGTGACCGCGGACATCGGCGCGGGGCCGGTTTCGATCGGTGAATTCGAGGGGAGTGACCCCGCGCTCGATATCGACAATTCGCCCGCGATCAGCGCCGCGAGCGCCTGGAAATCCACGGGCAAACCTCCGTCCATCACGTTTCACCAGCACGATCTTTCATCGCTCTCGTTCCTGGATATCTGCGGCGGGCTCACCGACCCGGATCGGGTTTGCGACATGGCGGGCGGAGTACTCGCGATGGGCGACCATGATCGCTCGGAGAAGATGGGCGGCGCCACCGGAACGCCCGACGAAAACGGGTTCTGGATCGCCTCGTCCCCGACCGTCAACCTGGTGACGCCGGGACCGGGAGCGAACGGCTGGGACATAACGCCGGCGATGCTCCCGAGCGGCGTGGATTTGTTGCTGGCGTACGACATCTACACCGGCGGACTGGACGCCTTCACCGACGGACTGCTGTGGGAGTTCGAAGCTCAGAGCTACCCCGCGCCCCAGGCTGATGGCGTGCCGACATGGGGAGAGCTGCGCCGGCCCGGGGCCGATTTCTTCAATCCGACCGTGCAATGCTTCCCGGATGTCGAGAGCCTGTACTCGTTCGCCCTGGTGCAGACTTCGAACGCGTCGGGGATTCCGGATTCGATCCGGATCATGCTCAGCTATCAGAAATTCTGTTATCGCTTCGGCCTCACGAACTGCGGGCAGCGCCCCAACTATTTCGACAACGCCTCGCTCGGCCTAGTGCCGGCGCCGGTCGGATCCCCGTTCTACTTCTACTCGTTGGAGAACTGGTTCCAGGACACGTTCCCCGCTACCGAGGATTCCACGCTGGTCGGCACCGTGGCGTTCGACACCACCAGCGCGCTGGTGCGCACCGGATTCAACATCGCGCCAACGACCGACAACAACCTGCGGCTCGACGTTCCTGGCGACTCCCTCTATTTCTACGCGAATGGCAGCGACGTGCGCGTGGATCTGCTGTTCCGCGTTCGCCCGGGGCCCGGCAATTACGTGGTCGCGGGCGACGCCGCCAGCGGGCTCCGTCGCGTGCCGACCTCGGCCACCGCGGCTTCCGCCGGCGACGGATCGTTCTGGGGCACCTACATGAGCAATCCGGGCGAAAAGGCCACGCCCGGCGCCGTCGTGCTGCACGCCGCAGCGGCCGGAGGCTGGAGTGCGCTGGTATGGAACAGCGCGCGCTGCGACACCGGCGAGGCCAATGTATTCCCGGTGACGGGTCGCGGGCTCAACTCCATCGTCAATCCCGGCTCCTGGCAGACCACGTACCACGAATCGGACCCGCGCTACGCCACGCTGGGGATTCCGCGGAATCGCTGTTTCATGATCGACACGCTCGGCAGCCCCTACGATCCCAACTTCCGCTGCGACGGAACCGCCCCGGTGTGGATCACAACGGTGCCGCACTCGCACACCGGATGGGATGGCACCACGACCACGATTGAGGGCACGCAAATGCTGCCCGACGGTCTGTTCACGCCCGGCACGCACGTCGAGTATTTCCTCCGCAGCGAGGTGCTGTCGGGGCCGGGCGCCGGCATCGTCAACATGGCTCCCGACACCGAAACGGTGTTCCCGCAGCCGATCGAGCCATCACTCGATGCCCACCGCTGGGCCGAGTTCAGCGTGCTGCCTGATCGCTGGAAGGACCCGTCGTACGGAGGCCTCGGCGCGGAATGTGCCCTGGTGATCGATCTCGACGACGCCGCGGGCGAGGAAGCGGCGTGGGACGCGAGCGCGGACTCGATCGGCTTTACGCTCCCGGCCGCGCGCGGCGTCCACGATGGCTGGAGCGCGCCTCCCGGAGCCGACATCAACGATCCAGCCTACTTCGTGAACAAGAACGCTCAGGCGGGAACCAGCTGGGACCTGTTCAACATATGCCGGCACGGCGTGTCTTTCTACTCCACTCCCGGGGCCTCGGGCACGATCGGGGCGCGCTACGCGCCCCGCGCTTCCTCGCCGCCGAATCTGGCGGGATATTCTCGTCAGGGTCCGACGTCACCGATGCTCCGCCAGTATTACTCGACCGTGATCCTGCTTGCGGGATCGCTGGGTCAAGCGATCCTGGGTCCGCAGTACAACTCGGGGGCCGACGACGGCCGCATGCTGCGCGAGTTTCTGAAGGCGTCTACCTCGCTCAAACCGAAGGCGCTGTGGGCTTCGGGTGATCACCTGGTCGAGGACGCGAACGCCGCCGGCGGCTCTGCTCAAAACCTGGTAAATCAATATCTCGGGGCGGCGTTGACGAACGCCGACTATCGCACAGCGTCCGGCAACAACGCGGCGCGCGTGAATCTCGACGCGACCTCGGCCATCGAGGGCGCGCTCGCTCCGTACCCCTACTCCGTTTACGACGGCTGCCTCGAACAGGGCCAAAACGTGATCGGACCGTACAGCGGCTCGTCCACCGGCGGCGGCGCCTACGACGATCCGGTCACAAGCTCGTCGCTCGGCGCGATGGTGGTGCATCCGTTGGTTGCGCTCGAGCCCTGGGTCGGTGTGACCATGGGATTCGCGCTCGGCGACGTGACGACACGCACCACGCAAAGTTCGCACGGACGCCATGTACTGGTGAGCCGAGTCAATCAGAACCTGCTGGCGCCGGCGTGCGACCTCGCGTCCCAGTGCCCGGACTGCATTACACTGGGCACCGAGCCGCCGCCCGTGCTGATCGACTACGTGCGCGTGTTCAACAATCCCGCGATCGCGGGCGCGCCGGCGTTCCACTTCGGGCTCGCGCGCGCGGGGCGGGCTTCGATCCTGCTCTACGACGTGAGCGGGCGACTGGTGCGCCGGCTGGCCGATGGCGTCTACGCCGCCGGGGACCACGTGATGCCGTGGGACGGGCGCGATGCCCAGGGCCGCGCCGCGCCGGCCGGGGTCTATTTCGCCCGGGTCCGTCTTGGCGCCAGCGGCTTCGGCGCCACGCGCACGCTGGTGATCATCAAGTAGCGGCGCGCGGCAACGCCGCGCCGGACGGCTGCCGCGAAACGCGGGGCGGGCGGAAACGTGCGCCCCGCGATGCTATCCTGCGCGGCGTGACTCCCGAGCCCGCTTCCGTTTCGCACCTTCCGACCGGTCCCGCCGCCAGCGCGGGTGCGGCTCACACCGCCGCGCCCGCCACCGCCGCGGGCGATGCCGGTCGCGCCCGCGGCTCCTCATGGTTCGACGCCGAGGACGCTCCGTCGCGCCGCGACCTGAATACCTGCATCCACTGCGGGCTGTGTCTCACGGCGTGTCCCACCTACCGCGAGTTGAAGATCGAGCCGGATTCACCGCGCGGGCGCATCTATCTGATGCGAGGGCTTGCCGAAGGGCGGATCGGCGCGGACGACGCGCTGATCGCGCACCTCGACAACTGCCTCGATTGCCGAGCGTGCGAGACCGTGTGTCCGGCCGGCGTGCCCTACAGTCGCATGCTCGAAGAGACGCGCGGTCAGCTGGCGCGGCGCGCGGTGCGGCGCGGGCTCGGGCGCCGGCTCGGCGAGTGGGCGCTGTCGAACCTGATTCCCGATCGCGGCCGCATGAACTTCGCCGCCGACCTCATGCGCTTTGGGCAGAGCGCGCCGATCGCCTCGTTCATGCGTTCGCGATTCGCCTGGCGCGCCCTGCCCTCGTTCGCGTTTCAGGGTTACGCGATGACCCCGCCGATCGAATCGAGACGCGAGCGATCGCTCGAGCGCCTCGCCGACCTGCTGCCGGCCGGCGCGCGAATGAGCCGCGACCCCGACGGCTCGCTGGTCTTTCATCCGGCAGGCGAGCCGAAGAGGCGCGTCGCGTTCTTCGTGAGTTGCGTGATGGCCGTGATGTTCCCGCGCGTGACGCGCGAGGCGATTCGAATGCTGGTGTTGTGCGGCGCACGAGTCGACGTGCCGTGTAGCCAGGGTTGCTGCGGCGCGCTTCACGCGCACGCCGGACTTAGGCGCGAAGCGAAGACACTGGCGAGACGAAACGTGCGCGCGTTCGACTTCGCCTCCGATTTCATCGTCACGCACTCGGCGGGCTGCGGCGCGGCCCTGCGCGAGACCGGGCATCTGCTGGCGGAGGATCACGGAGCGGGAGCGCCCACCGACGTCGCCCACGGGGGCCCGCCGGAAATCGTCGCGCGCGCGAGCGCGAGCGCGACGACCGCGACCGAAAAATTCTCCGCCCGCGTGCGCGACGTATCCGAAGTGCTCGCCGAGCTGGGCCTGCCGTCCGCACCCGCGCCGCTCTGCTCGCCGCACGACGGCTCGAAACCACTGCGCATCGCGTACCACGACCCTTGCCACCTCGCGCACGCCCAGAAGGTGCGCAGCGCCCCGCGCACGCTGCTGCGCTCGCTGCCCGGAGTCGAGCTCGTGGACTTGCCGAACGCCGACTGGTGCTGCGGCAGCGCCGGCGTCTACAACTTGACGCATCCGGAGATGGCGGACGCCCAGCTCGATCAAAAGCTCGATTCCATCGTCGCGGTCGCGCCCGACGTGGTGGTGGCGTCCAATCCCGGATGCCTGCTTCACATGGCGCGGGGCGCGAAGCAGCGCGGGATGGATGTCCCCATGCTGCACCTCGCCGAAGTGCTGGGGCGAGCGTATCCGGTCGCGGAACGATCGGCCGGTGCGCGCACGAGCGCTCGCCCGGCCACGCCGTCCGGTCGCAAGGGTTGATCGCTCGATGAAGCCGCGGGTCTTTCCGCCGCATGCCGTGGCGACGCTGTTTCTCGAGCGCCAGCACCTCACGCGCCCGCTTGGCCTTCGGCTCGGGGCGAAGACGCTCGAACGCTTTGTCGCGGACACGGGCGGACTCCAGCTCGATTCGATCAACGTGCTCGACCGGGCTCATTACTTGACGCTCTGGAGCCGGTTCGGCGCGTACGATCGCGCGAAGCTCGATCGGATGATCTACGGGCGGCGCGTCTTGTTCGAATACTGGGCGCATGCGGCGTGCCTGGTGCCGACGGCGGACCTCGCCGCGTGGCGGCGCGTGATGCTCGATTACCAGACCGGGCACACCGGGTGGTCGTCGTTTCTGCGCAAGAACGCGCGCATGATCGACGCGATCGAGGCCGAGATCCGCGCGCGCGGGCCGCTCTCGAACGCCGACTTCAAGAAGCCGCGCCCGGGCGGCCAGAGCGGCTGGTGGACGTGGCGGCCCTCGACGCACGCGTTTCACTGCCTGTGGATGACGGGCCGCGCGCTGATCCATTCGCGCCGGCACTTTCACAAGCGCTTCGATCTCGGCAATCGCGTGCTGCCCGGGATCGATTCGGTCGAGGCGCTGAAGCCCGACGAATTCGCGCGCTGGCACATGACCCGTTCGCTGCATGCGATGGGCGCCGCGACCGAGAAGGACCTGCACTGGTACCTCACGTTCCCGCGCGTCAAGGCCGTACAACGCCGGCAATGGCTCAAACGGCTGCTGCGCTCGGGCCACGTGGTCGAGATCGCGATCGAGGGCGAGCGCGCGCCGTGGTTCGCGCTGCCCGACGACCTGGCCGCGCTCGAGCGCGCCGCGCGCCGCCGAGCGGGCACGTCGCCTTCGCGCGGGACCGCGATGCTCGCGCCGTTCGATTCGTTCCTGTGGCATCGCGAGCGCACCCGGCGGCTGTTCGGCTACGATTACACGATCGAAGTCTACGTGCCCGGGCACAAGCGGGTGCACGGCTACTACTCGTTGCCGATCCTCCACGAGGGACGCCTGATCGGGAGGCTCGACGCCAAGACGCATCGCGCCGAGCGCCGGCTTGAGGTCAAACACGTGCACTTCGAACGCTGGTTCGCATCCGGCGGCGCGCCCCCGCTCCCTGCCTACGGCAACGTGGACCGGGATGCTGCGTTCGCGGGAGTGGCCCGCGCGCTTCGCTCGCTCGCCTCGTTCGTAGGCGCGGACCGCGTGACGCTCGCCCGCGTGGGTCCTTCAAAGTTGCGCACCGCGCTCGTGCGCGCGCTGCGCGCTGCGCCAGCGACGGGAGCCTGAGCGTGGGACTCGAAGCGCGCTGCACCGTCCGCCACGGTCGCGAGTTCTCGAGCGGCACCGCGTTGCTCGAGACCGACGAGCTGATCTTTCGCGGCGAGTTCCGCCTGCGTATTCCGATCGCCGGGATCCGCGGCGTGAGCGTGGCGGACGGCGTGTTGCGCGTGCGCTGGAGCGGTGGCGAGGCTTCGTTCGCGCTCGGGCCGCCGGCCCTGAAATGGGCCGACCGAATTCTTCACCCCAGGAGCCTGATCGACAAGCTCGACGTCAAACCCGGACACCGTGTGGCCGTGCTCGGCATCACCGATGCCGCGTTTCTCGATGATCTGCGCGCTCGCGTCTCAGATCTCACCACCGGGCGCACACGTCAGGGGAGCGACAGCATCTTCGTGGTTGCCGAGCGTCACGCGGCGCTCTCGCGACTCGGGCGACTTCAGCGCGCGATCCTTCCGACCGGCGCGATCTGGGTGCTGTGGCCCAAGGGTCGCGACGACATCAACGAGAACGACGTGCGGGCGGCGGGCCGCGGCCTGGGGCTCGTGGATGTGAAGGTCGTGCGCTTCTCCGAAACGCACGGCGCGCTCAAACTCGTGGTCCCGCTCGCGAACCGGCCGAAGGCGGAACAGGCGAAGCGCACCCGGCCTGCGTCTGCGCCTGCGAAGGCGCGGATCGCGAAACTGCGCCGCGGTCCGACTCAGAAGTAGACGCGCACGAAGAGCTGCGGTGCGACGCCCACCGATGCTCCCTGGTTGTGGCCCGTGCTCTCGTAGCTCTCGTTCAGACCGTAGCTGCGGGTTGAATTCCTGTGTTCCCATGAGAACGACGCGACGCGGGTGTGGACGGCAGCGGAAAAATGCCACTTCGTGAAGTACTCCGCGCCAATCGCGAGGCCGGTGTCTACGCCCCACGCAGCCTCGTCGTTGGACCCGTCATTGAAGTAATGATCGTGCGCGTAGTTGCCGTGCAGGAAGAGGTCCCAGTAGGGCGAAAAATCCGATTGGGGTCTCGTCAGGTGGCGAAGGCCGGGCCCTCCTGCGATTCGCCATCCGTTGCGATTGGTGCTCCTATCGATCAAGTAGGGCGTCGTGCCGTGCGACTCAGCGGCGGATTCGTACTGACCCAACTGTAGATCGAACAACCACGCGGATTTTTCGGACCTTCCATGCAGCACGGTGATGTCGGTCGCAAAGTTGGCGATGCCGGCCCCCAATCCCCATTTCCCCGCGATGTCCGCGGCCCACGCGTTCGATCCGCACAGCAGCAGCAGGGACAACAAGCTCAACGCTTTTTTCACGGCGGCCTCCGATTCGGCACGTTATCGCATTGCGCGCGACGCTTTCTCGACGCTCACCTCGACATCGAGTCCCAAGCCGCGGTGAAGCAGCCGCACCGCGCGATCGGCGTCCTCGTCGCGCACCACGAACGAGAGATTCACGCGCGAGGCGCCCTGCGAGATCATCTCGACCGCGATGCCCACGCCGCCCAGCAGCGTGAACAGGTGGCCGGCGAGCCCGATCTTCTGCGGAGCGCCCTCGCCCACCACCGCGACCACCGCCAGTCCCTCGCGCACCTCGACTCGTCCGATCCCTTCGAGCTCCGCGATCGCGGCTTCGAGCCGCGAGGTGTCGTCCACCGTGACCGAGATCGAGACCTCCGACGTGGTGACGAGATCCACCACTACGTGGTGACGGCCGAACACCTCGAACACTCGCGCGAGAAATCCATGCGCGAGCAACATGCGGGTCGAGACGATGGTGACCGCCGTGATGCGCTTCTTGCACGCGATCGACTTGACGTGCCACGGCGAATCGGACGGGCCGCTCACGGGCGTGATCAGGCTGCCGGGATCGTCGGGCCGCGCGGTGTTCAAGACGCGCACCGGAATGTCACGCTCCATCGCGGGCAGCAGCGTCTTGGGATGCAGCACGTGCGCGCCGAAGTAGGCGAGCTCGCTGGCCTCGGCAAACGAGAGCGCCGGGACCGCGCGGGCTTCGGGCACCAGGCGCGGATCGGCCGACAACAGGCCGCTGGTGTCGGTCCAGATCTGGATTTCCTCCGCTTCGAGCGCCGCTCCGATCAGCGCGGCGCTGTAATCCGAACCGCCACGCCCGAGCGTGGTGACGCGGCCATCGAGCGTGGCGCCGATGAACCCGGTCACGACCGGAATCGGCGGCCGGCGCAAGAGCGAGTCCTTGACGCGCGCGAACGATTCGGGCAAGGGGTGCGCGGCGCCGAAGCGATCGTCGGTCACGAGGCCCGCTTCGCCAGCATGGACAGCGCGCGCCTCGGCCCCGAGCGCGGTCAAGCCCGCGGCGAACAGCGCGGCCGAGAGCCGCTCGCCGAACGACAGCACGCGATCGCGGTCGGCGCCCGTGATGGGCTCCGGGCGATCGGCCCAGGCGCCGGCCTCGGCCACCCATGCATCGAGCAACGCGCGGATCGCAGCGACCGGGACCGCGGTCTCGATCGCGAAGGATTCGTGGCGCTCGATCATGCGCCCGGCGACTTCCGGACGCGCACGCGCGTCGCGGCAGAAGTCGGCGAGCAGGTTCGTGACGCCCGCGAGCGCGCTCACCACCACGACCGGATCGAGCGCCGTGCGCGCCGCGACCAGCCGGCTGGCGCGGTCGAAGTTGCCCGGCACGCCCACCGACGTGCCGCCGAATTTCATGACGATCATGGGCTCCGTCTCCTGAGGATTGAAGCGTGGAATCTACACCCGGGCGTCGTGACGCGCCCGGGGAATTCTCGTCGCCGCGTGGGAATTCTCGTCCCGGCACGCCGGAACTCTCGCCGCGGTGCGCCCCGGGCGTTCTCGCCGCGCGTGCGCATTCTCGCCGTCGCGCGCCCGATGTGTTTGAATGCCGAGCATGAACCGTCGCGATTTTCTTCTGCGGATCCCAGCCGCGGCTGCCGCCATCGCGATCGCCCGTCGCACCCGCGCCTCGGAGCCCGGTCCATCGGGCGCACTGCGCGACACGGCGTCCGCGCCTGCGAGTCCGCCGGATTCCGCGCGCGCCGAAGCTCAACGCTCGCAATTTCCCGCTGCGCTGATCGCGGCGGCCGGCGACACCACGCTCGGCTACAACCTCGAGGCCCACTTCGACGCGTTGGCCGCCTCCGGAATCTCGAAGGATCTGCTGTTCTCGCTCTACTTTTCGGGCGTACGCGAGATTCTGGAGTGGGCCGACCTGGCGATGGTCAATCTCGAGTGCCCGTTCACGGAACGCGGCGAGCCGCTCCCGAAGAATTTCAACTTCCGCGCGCGTCGCGAACTGGTCGAGATCCTTCGATCGGGCGCGGTGGACGCGGTCACGCTCGCGAACAATCACCTGATGGATTTTGGCGAGATCGGGCTCTCGGACACTATCGACACGCTCGACGACGCGAAGATTCTTCACTTCGGCGCGGGCCGGGACCTCGACGCAGCGCGCCGCCCGCTGATCGTGGAGCGGGCGGGTGTGCGGCTCGGATTCATCGGCTACTACTTCCAGGATGCGCGCGACATGCGCGAGCCGCGCGAGCTGTACGCGGCCGCCAACCGGCCAGGTGTGGCCGGGTGCTACACCGATCTCTACTGCATGCGATCGATGCTCGATCGGGACCTGGCGAAACTCGTTCCGCAGGTGGAGGCGGCGATTCCGTTCTTCCACTGGGGCCACGAGGGATCGTCCGAGGTGCGCGACTACCAGATCGAACTCGCGCATCGCTCGGTGGACCTCGGGTGCCGAGCGGTGCTGGGCGCGCATCCGCACCGGCTGCAGGCAATCGAGGTTTATCGCGGCGCGCCGGTGTTCTACTCGCTCGGCAACTTCGTGTTCGGCGGCAACAAGGATCCCGAGGACAAGCTGTCGGCGATCGCGCGGCTGCGCGTGCCGAAGAGCGGTCCGGTGGATGCGGACGTGGTGCCGATCCAGATCACGCGCTGGCCAGACGCGGCGTTCCAGCCGTTCGCGCTGGAAGGGGAGGACAAGGCCGCCGCGCTCGCGCGCATCGCCCAGATCTCGCGCGGGTTCGACGCCACGCTGCCCCAGCTCGCGGGCGCCAGCGAAGAGTTCGGAATCGGCGCCGAGGAATTCGGAATCGGCGCCGCCGCGCCGGTCGATAGCGCGAGCACACCCCACAGATAGCTCCACCGCAGGGACGCGCCCGGCGGCAGCCGATTTCCCCGGCGCCCCTCGACCAGGCGAAGCATGCACTTTGCAACTGGCCACGATCACACCGAACGCGATAGACTTTTAGTGTCCATTCCCACCGTGGACAGACGTGCCCAGCCCAGCTCGCCTCTCGAGGAAATCCAACCCGTGCGCTTCCGCCACATCGCTTCGCTGCTCACGCTGATCGCACTTGCCACCGCGATCCCGCCCGCGCCACACCAGCGCGCCCAACGCACGGGCCGCGGATCGTTCGAGCCGCGCGAGGAACCCGAAGACGCCGTGGGACTCGAGAGCGCCTGGTTCGTGGCGCAGCGTGCGTATCCCGGCTCCGAGATTCCGCACGCGCTCTACCTTCAGGCCGCGCAGCAGGCGCGCGTGGATTTCGCCGCCGCGCTCTCGAGCAGCGCCGCATCGCGGTCGGTCAGCGTTGCGCCGCTCCAGTGGCAGAACGCGGGGCCCAACAACATCGGCGGCCGCGTCACCGCTCTGGCCGCGACGCCGGGCGGCCCGATCTATCTGGGCTCGGCCAACGGCGGCGTGTTCAAGTCCACGAACGGCGGCACCAACTGGACACCGATCTTCGACAACAACGGCATCTATTCGATCGGGGCGCTGGCGCTCGATCCGAACAATTCCTCGACGCTCTACGTGGGCACCGGCGAGGCGAATTCGTCGGTGGATTCCTACGACGGCAACGGGCTCTATCGCAGCACCGATGCGGGCCAGAGCTGGCTTCTGCTGGGGCTCGAGGCCACGCGGCGCATCGGGCGCGTGGCGGTTGACCCCTCGAACAGCAGCCGCATTTTCGTGGCCGCGATGGGCACCCAGTTTTCGACCGGCCCCGACCGCGGCCTCTATCGCAGCGAAGACGGCGGCGCCTCGTGGAGCCAGGTGCTGTTCGTGAGCGACAGCACCGGCGCGTGCGACGTGGTGATCAACCCCGCGCATCCCGAGACGCTCTACTGCGCCACGTGGGAACGTGTGCGGCGCTACACCTACCGCAGAGCGTACGGCCCCGAATGCGGCATTTGGCGCAGCGCCGATCACGGCAGCACGTGGACGCTGCTGGCGGGCGGCCTGCCCGCTCCCTCCAATGACGTCGGACGCATCGGGCTTGCGATCGCGCCCTCCCGCCCCTCGACCGTCTACGCGCAGATCGTGAGCGGCGTCAGCCTCGGATACGTCGGGCTCGGCTTCTACCGAAGTCTCGATGGCGGCCAGAACTGGACGCGGCGCGACGTCGGCAACTTCTCGGGAAATTTCGGCGGCAATCCCGGCTTCGGCTGGTACTTCGGCGACGTGGTGGTCGATCCCGCGAATGCCGACATCGTGTATTCGCTCGGCGTCAGCCTGATCCGCTCGAGTGACGGCGGCGCGAACTGGTCGTTCATGGGCTCGACCCACGCGGACCAGCACGCGCTGTGGATCGATCCCGTGACCGCGGGCCACCAGTACGGTGGCAACGACGGCGGCTTCTTCTCGACCGTGAACGGCGGGGGTGGCTGGACGAAATCCGTGGACCTGCCGATCACCCAGTTCTACGCCGGCGCGATCGATCCTTCCAATTCGTCGCGACTGCTGGGCGGCACGCAGGACAACAACACGCTCCAGACCAGCACCGGCCCCGGAAGCTGGACGGTGATGCTGGGCGGCGATGGATTCCAGTGCCTGGTGGACCCGACCAACCCGCTGATCGTGTTCGCCGAGTACCAGTTCGGCTCGTACGGCGCCGGCCTGCAGCGCTCCACCAACGGCGGCACCGCGTTCGGGAGTCCGTCCGGATTCGTGGGCTCGGATCGATTCAACTGGGATTCGCCGATCGCCATGAATCCGCGCAACCACAACGTGCTGCTGATGGGCAGCCAGCGCGTGTACAAGAGCACGAACAACGGACTGAGCTATGCGATCGTGAGCGGGGACCTGACCAAGAACCTGCCGGCTTCTCTCACGTTCAGCACGCTCTCGACGCTCGAGATCTCGAACGCCGACACCAGCCTCTATTACGCCGGCTCGGACGATGGAAAGGTGTGGCGCTCGAACAACGGCGGCGGCAGCTGGACCGACATCTCGGCCGGCCTCCCGGTGCGCTACGTCACGCGCGTGGCGACCGACCCCGCGAACGCGAACGTGGTGTACGTCACGGTGTCGGGCTTCGAGCAGGACGAGCACGCCGCGCACGTCTATCGCAGCGTCGATCAGGGCGCCAACTGGACGTCGATCTCGACCAACCTGCCGAACGCCCCGGCCAACGACCTGATCGTGGATCCGGCGGATTCCAACACGCTCTACCTGGCGACCGACGTGGGCGTTTACGCCACCCGCAATCTGGGCGGCGGCTGGTTCCCGCTCGGATTCGGGATGCCGGAGGTCGAAGTGGTGGATGACCTCACGCTTCATGCCCCGACCCGCACGCTGGTCGCTGCCACGCATGGGCGGTCGCAGTGGAAGCTCGACCTGAGCGGCCTGCCGGTCGCGGCTTCGGGCGCGGTTCCGCCGCCGGCGCTGGCCCTCTCGGCGCCTGCTCCGAACCCCTCGCACGGGACCGCGCGATTCACGCTCGACCTGCCGCGTGAGGGCCGCGTGGACGTCGCGATCTTCGATCCGCAGGGCCGGCGCGTGGCCACGCTCTTGCGCGCAAACCTAGCGCCCGGGCGGCGCGAACTCGTGTGGAGCGGCGAAGATGCAGCGGGCCGAGCGACCTGGCCCGGCGTCTATTACCTGCGCGCGGCCGCGACCGGGGCGGTCGTGACGCGGCGTCTCGTCCGGCTCTGAGGCAGGAAGTTCGCGAGACATTTTGCGCGTTATCGCGACTGTTGCGCACCTCGCCGAGCGTGTCGCGCGTCGCCCCCCAGAACTTCAAGCGTGCGTCCTCTCGCCCGGCCTCACGCGCTCCGAATTTTCCGTTCGCCGATCCCCTCGGCTTCTCGACCCCGGTTTCGCCCGCTCCAGACGCGGCCCGGATTATGCATCCATTTCGCCCGCTCCAGATCGGCACAAAAACACTCACGCCGCGAAAAATGCCTTTGAAATCGCGGGTGATGTTGCTATACCCACTCCCGGCTAGGGCGCGTCACGACTCTGATGCGTCCGTCCGCTAACCGCACGTACCTTCATAGGGAGAGGAAGGAACCATGGCGAAGATGATGACGAAGTCCCAGGTTGCGTCGCACATTGCCAACAAGTTTGAGCTCACGAAGAAGCAGAGCACGCTGATTCTCGAAGAGCTCGCCACGCTCGCGGCCAAGCAGGCCCGCAATGGCTTCGTGTTCCCGGGCGTCGGCAAGCTCGTGGTCGTGAAGCGCAAGGCTCGCATGGGCCGCAACCCGCAGACCGGCGAAGCCCTGAAGATTCCGGCCAAGACCGTGCTCAAATTCCGCATCGCGAAGGCGATGAAGGAGCTGGCCCTCAAGTAGACCGCACCGAATTGCGAGACGGCCCGGCGCCCGAGCGCCGGGCCGTTTTCGTTGGCTCATCCCCACCGCACTGGCGCCATCGTGCGCCGTTTTCGTTTGCGCTCATCCCCACCGCGCTGGCACCATCCCGCGCCGTCGGTTCGGTCGCGCATTCGGGATCCTCGGCTCCCGACCTCCCGGAGAAGCCCCATGCCGCTCTCCCGTCGCTCCGCAACACTCGTCGCAGGCGCTGTCGCATTTTTCGCCGCTTTCTCGCCGGTGCCCGCATTTCTCGTCGCCCTCCCGCCGGCGCCCGCGCGCGCCGACGCTCCTACCCGGCACATCGCGGTTCACGCCGCGCACTGGATCGATACGCGCGCCGGTCTCGAGCGGGGACCGGTGTGGGTCGTGATCTCGGGCGACACCATCGAGGCC
>JACOSU010000009.1 GCA_016178685.1 Candidatus Eiseniibacteriota bacterium
CTCTGGCCGACGATGCGCGACGCCTGCTGGATCGCGAGCCCGATGGAGCCGCGCGGCGCGCCCTCGATCATGCGGTGGACTACGCGGTCCGGCGCGACCGCTGATCGCACCGAACCTGGAACCGCACTCTTGACCCCCCGTCCACGGGCCGCCGCCGCGCCCGGCGCACTCGAGATCGTCCGCCGCGCCGCCGATGCGGCGCTTTCGAAGAAGGCGCACGATCTGGTCGCGCTCGATTTGCGCGATTTTGGGAGCGTCTCCGACTACTTCTTCATCTGCTCGGCATCGAGCGACGTGCAGGTGAAGGCGGTGGCCGAGGCGATCGAGGAACGGCTTCGCGAAGCCGGCGCGCGCCCGTGGCACGTGGAGGGGCTCGAAGGGCGGAGGTGGGTGGTGCTGGATTACGTGGATGTGGTCGCGCACGTGTTCCACCAGAAGACGCGCGAGTACTACATGCTGGACCGCCTGTGGGGCGATGCCCGGAGCGTCGATCTTGATCTGGACCCAACTGACTGAAGGGCTGATCTCCGCGTTGCGCGAGGCCGGGGCGTGGAACGACGCGGCCCCGCCGCGCATCGAGCTCGCGATACCGCGCGAGAGATCGCACGGCGACTGGACCACGAACGTGGCGCTGCTCGCGGCGAAGGAAGCGGGCGAGAAACCCCGCGCGCTGGCCGAAAAGCTGGCGGCCGCGTTCCCGCGCGATGCGGCGCTGTTCGAATCGGTCGAGGTGGCGGGGCCCGGTTTTCTGAATTTCCGATACGCGCCGGAATTTCTCGACCGGCTGCCGTCGCGCATCCTGTCGGAGGGCGAGAATTTCGGAAATTCGGATGCGGCGCAGGGGCTCGCCATCCAGGTCGAGTACGTGAGCGCGAATCCGACCGGCCCGCTCAACGTGGTGAACGCGCGAGCGGCGGCGGTGGGAGCGGCGCTGGTGCGACTGCTGCGCGCGACCGGGCACCGGGCCGAGGGCGAGTTCTACGTCAACGACGCCGGAAACCAGGTGGACCTGCTGGGCGCCTCGGTCGCGGCGCGATTCGCTGAGCGCATCGGGACCGAGCGGGCGTTTCCCGACCACGGCTATCTGGGCTCCTACGTGGCCGACCTCGCCGCGCAATTGCCCGAGGTCGAGGCCCGTCGGGCGCTCGCGGACGCGGATGGCGCGCGATGGTTTCGCGAGCGCTCGCTCGAGAAGATGCTGGCCTGGCAGCGCAGTGATCTCTCGGACTACGGCGCCGAGTTCGCGAACTGGGTCCGTGAATCGACGCTGCACGGCGCCGGAGACGTAGAGAAGGCGCTGGCCTCGCTCGAGGCCCGCGGGATGATCTACCGCGCGATCGATCCCGAGATCGACTGCTCGGGGGCGCCGCGCGGCCCGGAGCCCGACGCGCCTCGAGACCCCGCGACCTATGTCCGCTCGGGCCGCTTCGGCGACGACAAGGACCGCGTGGTGGTGAAAAGCAACGGCGTTCCCACCTACCTGCTGCCGGACATCGCGTACCATCGGAACAAGCGCGCGCGCGGATTCCGGCACACGATCGACCTGTGGGGACCGGATCACCACGGGCACATCCTGCCGCTCAAGGCCTCGCTGGCGGCGCTCGGGCTCGAACCGGATTTTCTCGAAGTGTTGATCGTGCAGCAGGTGAACCTGCTCGCAGGCGGCCAGCCGGTCAAGATGAGCAAGCGCGCCGGCGAATTCATCTCGCTTCGCGACCTGATGAACGACGTGGGTTCCGACTGCGCGAAATTCTTCTTCCTTCTGCGCTCGACCAGCGCGCACCTGGATTTCGACCTCGACCTGGCGCGCAGCCGGAACGACGAGAACCCCGCCTATTACGTTCAGTACGCGCACGCCCGCATCGCTTCCGTGATGCGCTTCGCCGCCGGGCGTGGACTGGCGCCGCTCGATGCGGCTGCAGAGGCCGCGCTCGATCATCCGGCGGAAGCCGCTCTGGCCCGCCAGCTGGCGGCGTTCCCCGAGGTGGTCCGGGGCGCGGCGACGGCGCGCGAGCCGCATCGAATCCCGGCGTACCTGATGGAGACCGCGGCCGAGCTTCACCGTTTCTATCACGCGTGCCGCGTGGTCAGCGAGGATGCCCCGCGTTCGCGCGCGCGCCTGCGCCTGGCCGCCGCCGCCGCCGTGGCACTGCGGAACGGACTCTCGCTGATGGGCGTGAGCGCGCCGGAACGCATGGAGCGCGAAGCGGAGGTGGAGGCGTGAAGTCCGGAATCGCCGCCGCGCAGGCCAACGACCGCGACATTCTGGTGGTGGGCTCGGTGGCGCTCGATTCGGTGCGCACGCCGTACAGCGAAGTGGTCGAGGCGCTCGGCGGATCGGCGTCCTACTTCGCGATGTCCGCCAGCCACTTCGCGCCGGTGCGCGTGGTGGCGGTCGTGGGTGAGGATTTCCCCGCCCGGCATCGCGAATTGTTCCGCTCGCGCGGCGTGAATCTCTCGGGGCTCGAGGCCGCGCCGGGGCGCACGTTCCGGTGGCGCGGGGAGTATTCCGCGGAACTGCGTCACGCGCACACGCTCGAGACCCAGCTCAATGTGTTCTCGACCTTTCATCCCCGCCTGGATGCCGGCCACCGCGCCTGCCCGTTCGTGTTCCTCGCGAACATCGACCCCGATCTCCAGCTCGAAGTGCTGGCGCAGATGCCGTCGCCGCGGCTCACGCTGTCGGACACCATGAACTACTGGATCGCGCGCAAGCCCGACCGCGTGTTCGAAGTGCTGCGCCAGGTGGACGTCGCGCTCCTGAATGAAGAGGAGGCTCGCGCGCTGGGGGCCGAGACCCAGCTGGTCAAGGCGGCGGACCGTCTGATCGAGCAGGGGGCGCGGGCCGTGATCATCAAGAAGGGCGAACACGGCGCCTTCTACCAGTCGCGTGTGGAGCGTTTCATCACGCCGGCGTTCCCGGTCGATGCCCTGATCGACCCGACCGGAGCCGGCGATTCGTTTGCCGGCGGATTCATCGGCTATCCGGCCCGTTGCGGGCGGCTCGATGGTGGAGCGCTGCGCCAGGCGCTCGCGTGCGGCGCCACCATGGCCTCGATCGCGATCGAAGGGTTCAGCCCCGCCCGTCTCGCCGAGGTCGATGCCGCTGTGATCGCGCGTCGCGTCGACGTGCTCCACCGCATGGTGCACTTCGACCTCGATCCGCTGTTCGGGTGACGCGTCGGGGCCGTGCCGGCCGTCGCCCGGCGTGGCGGGAACGCCCCCTGCGGACGGAGGACTCGCGGACGAGTGGTCGATCTGGGGGCCGGTATGCTAGAGTCCATCGAGCATCGCACCGCTCCTCCGGAAGGGAACTTTCGAGTGGCCCTGGATCCGCCTCGACAACCGTGGACGACGAACGCGGAAGCCGCCATTCGGAGGCTGCGCGACGTCGAAGACGTGCGCATCCAGGCCGCCGAAGAGGGAATCCGCGAGATCCACGTCGTCTCGAGCTCGCGTCGGCCCGCGAAGCAAATCGTGCGCGACATTCAGTCGCTGCTGGAGGCGCGCTTCAGCCGCACGTTCGATCATCGCGTGGTCTCGGTGGCGTTCGTCGATCCGGGTCCGCGTCCCCTTATCGCGCAACCGATCGAGCTTCATCCCCTGCCCGAGTCCTCGGATCCGCTCGAAGACCGGATTCGTTTCGGCAGCGTCAACCTGTACATCTCGGGTTCGCGGGCCCAGGCCCAGGTCGAGCTGCGCTGGAAGGGCGCCCCGCGCACCGGCAGCGCATCGGGCTGGAGCACCCGGGAAGGCGCGTTCCGGCTGATCGCGGAGGCCACGCTGGCCGCGGTGCAGGAATTCGTGGATGAAGAGGTGGGGCTGGGGCTCGCGGAAGTTGAAATCATCCGCATGGGGCGCCAGGAGGTGGTGGTGGTGGGACTTGCGCTGCTCGCCCATCGCCAGGAAAAACTGCTGGTCGGAAGCTGCGCGGTGGAGCAGGATGTGCAGCAGGCCGTGGCACTGGCGACGCTGGGCGCGCTCAATCGCGTGCTGGGTGGATTGCGCACCAAGGAGCCCACGGAATACGTGTTGAGACCGTCATCGGCTCAGGAGGCAAGCGGAGCGAAGAGAAGTTAACCGAGCGAAGCGGACCCGCCTGCGGGACAGCGAATTTCCTGCAGAGTTCTCCAATCTAAAGGAGGTGGGGTTCGTGGACATCCTCGATGATCTGATTAACTTCTTCGGTCGAGCTAGTTGGTAGGGCTCTGAGACGAAACATTCGGAGCGCTGACTGCAGCCTCTGAACTCTGAAACCGGTGACGGTCTTCTCTTTCGAGCGGAACGGAATCCACCCCTCGTCCCCCGCGAACGGTCGAATGTGAGCGCCCTACGGGACGTGCGGCATCCCCGCCGCTTCATCATCTTCTACACCGCGGTCCTGCTGGCAGCCGCGTTCCTGCTGCTCCACGGCTTCGCAGCGCGCGGCCACTTCCAACCGCTGCCGATGGCGGTGGCGTTTGCTCTGCTGTTGTTCGCCGAGGCCGGCCCCGTGCAGCTTCCGAGCGGCGGGATCGCGACGGCCAGCGCGGTCATCGCGCTGCCGGCGCTGATCCTGTTCGGGCCGTTTCTCACCGCATCGCTCGACATCGTATGCCTGGCGCTGGTCCAGGGGCTCTGGTTGCGCCGTCCGTTCAAGCGCGTGGTGTTCAATGCCGCCGCGTTCACGGTGACGAACTTCGCCGCGTGGCAGACCTGGCACGCCGCCTCGATCGGGGCCGATCGTGGGTTCGCGTTCGAGCTGCTGCCGATCGTGGGGGCGGGGCTCACGCTGTTCGCGGTCAACTCATTGCTGGTGTCGGCGGTGATCGCGCTCACCGAGGGCCCCGGACTGGTCAGGGTCTGGGAACGCAATTTTCAGCACAGCCTGCCCCACCATCTTTCGTTCGTCGCGCTGGGCGTGCTGGTGGCGGTCACCTACCGGGCGGTGGGAGCGTGGGCGCTGGCGCTGTGCGGGCCGCCGTTCCTGGTGGCGAGGCACTCGTTCCGGCTCTACATGGAGATTCGCGCGGACCTCAAGGATTTCGTGCGCGCGCTTTCCGAAGTGCTGGAAGAGGTCGACCCGTACACGCGGCATCATTCGGTGCGGGTGTCGCAGTACGCGGTGCGGCTCGCGCGCGGCATGGGGGTGATGGAGCGCGAGATCGAGGAGATCGAGTACGCAGCGCTGGTGCACGATCTGGGAAAGATCGGGCCCCAGCACCAGCACATCCTCCAGAAACCCGGGTCGCTGTCGCAGGAGGAACAGCGCACGCTGCGCTCGCATCCCGCGGCTGGCGCCGAAATCGTGGCGAAGGTGAGGGCACTGCGGCGCTCCTCCGAGATCGTGCGCAGCCATCACGAGCGGCCGGACGGGCAGGGCTATCCGTTCGGATTGCGGGCCGCCGATGTTCCGCTCGGCGCGCGCATCCTCAACGTCTCGGACGCGTTCGACGCGATGACGTCGGATCGTCCGTACCGCCGGGCGCTGTCCCCCGACGCCGCCATCCAGGAGCTCAGCCGCGGCGCCGGAACGCAGTTCGACGCGGAGGTGGCGGCGTGCCTGGTGCGGCTCTATCGCGGAGGACAGTTCGCGCTGATCCCGAGCCCGAGCAGCGAGGATCTCCTGCAGCTGCGGCTCTCGCCGCGCAGGGCGCGGGGCTGATGCGCTATCGCGACGCCGGGGTCGATATCGCGCGCGGCGACTCGATCAAGGACGCCGTGATCCGGCAGGTGCGCTCGACGTGGAATCCCGCCGTGGTGAATCTGCCGGGCGGATTCGCGGGTGTGATGCGCTGGCGGGGAGCGGAAGGCGGACCGTTGCTGCTGGCCGCCACGCTGGATGGGGTGGGCACCAAGCTCCATCTCGCGATGGCGGCGAAGCGGGTGTCGGACGCGGCGGCGGATCTGGTCTATCACGGCGCGAATGATCTGCTCGTGTATGGCGCCCGGCCGCTCGCGTTCCTGGATTACATCGCGCAGGCGAGGCTCGACCTCGGGGGAGAGACCGCCGAGATGCCCGACACTTATGTTGCAGGCGTGGTGGACGTGGCGGGCTGCATGATCGGCAGCGCGGATCCGGCCGCGCTGCTTGACGGATCGGGAGTGCGCCCGGGTGACATCCTGCTGGGCCTCGCCTCGAGCGGGTTGCACACCAACGGCTACTCGCTCGCTCGTCGCGTGCTCGAGAGCTCCGGGTTGGGGCTCGGGGACCCTCTGCCGGGCGGGGGGGGCGAGTCGCTCGGCGACGCGCTGCTCGCGCCGCACCGATGGTACGGCCGCTCCGTGCTGCCACTGCTCCGAGAAGGGCGCGTCCGCGCGCTCGCGCACGTGACCGGCGGCGGGATCGCGACGAACCTGGCTCGCGTGCTGCCGCCCGCGTGCGGCGCGCGACTGCGCGCCACGACGTGGAATATGCCGCCGCTCATGCGCTGGCTGATCGAGGCCGGCGAGGTGCCGATCGAGGACGCGCGCAGCGCGTTCAATCTCGGCATTGGACTGGTCGTGGTGTCCCCGATCGAAGCGGCGGACGCGCTCCGCTCGGACCTGGAGCGCGCCGGCGAGCGCGTGGCGCGCATCGGCGAAGTGGTCGCGGGCGAACCAGCGGTCGAGTGGGTGGAAGGATGATCTGGCCTCCGCGGGATGATGTGGGGTGGGGAGGAGGGGAGCATGGGAGGGAAGACCATCGAACACGCGGCGCTCGCGGAGCCGGAACTTCTGGGGGAATCACCGGCCTGGCGTGAGGTGCGCGAGGCCCTGCCGCGCGTGGCCGAGAGCGATCTGCCGGTGCTGGTGACGGGAGAGACCGGAACCGGAAAGGAGCTGGTGGCCCGCGCGATCCACGGGTTGAGCACTCGTCGCGAGCACGGATGGGTGGCGCACAACTGCGGGGCCACGCCCGACAGCCTGATCGAGAGCGAGCTGTTCGGCCATGCACGCGGCGCGTTCACCGGGGCGATTGCCGAGCGCGACGGC
>JACOSU010000010.1 GCA_016178685.1 Candidatus Eiseniibacteriota bacterium
ATGACCAAGGCGGAACTCGTGGAAGAAGTTTCGGGCCAGACCGGTGTTTCCAAGCACCACACGGCCGTCATCGTGGACGGCCTGCTCGACGCCATGTGCCGTGCATTGAGCGACGGCCAGCATCTCGAGATCCGCGGCTTCGGCACGTTCAAGGTGCGCGAGCGCCGCGCCCGGCGCGCGCGCAATCCGCGCAGCGGAACCGAAGTCATGGTTCCCGCGAAGCTGGTACCGGTGTTCAAGCCCAGCAAGGAACTCAAGGCCCTCGTGCTCGAGACGGTAGAGACGCCCGAACCGGTCGCGAGTTAGGCCTCCACTTCAACCGGGGGATCGAATGGGTTCGGGAAAGAAGCGCAAGCGGAAGAAGATCGCGACGCACAAGCGAAAGAAGCGACTGCGGAAGAATCGCCATAAGAAGCGCATCCGCTAATCGATTCGCATCGGCTCCGGAGCAGGCTCCGCGACTCCTCGGCCGCGCGCACCGGGCGCGCGGCCGTTGGACGTTTGATCCGGCGCGCCGCTGGCGGGGCGGAGTCCGCGAACTGAGCTGGAAGGGGGCCCACGGACCCGAGGACGGCGATTTCTGCATCGCCGAGGTTCCGGAGGTCGGGCCCGCGCTGCTGGTCGAGGTGCTGGGCGCGGATCAACGCCCCGAGCTGGACGACGACACGGTCGCGTCCCAGTTCCGCCTGCGGCGGCGGTTCCCCGAGGCGGCCGAACGCGAAGCGGCTGCGTTCCACGAGCCCGGCGCGCGCGAGCGGGCCGGACGGCTCGACCTGCGCGGCGACCTGGTGTTCACGATCGATCCCGCCGACGCCCGCGACCACGACGACGCTCTCTCGGTGCGGCGGATCGAGTCCGGACGGTTCGAAGTGGGCATCCACATCGCCGACGTGTCGCGTTACGTCGTCGCGGGCGGTCCGCTCGACCGCGAAGCGGTCGAGCGCGGGACCAGCTGCTACCTCCCGGGCGGCGTGGTTCCCATGCTCCCCGAACGGCTCTCGAGCGACCTTTGCTCGCTCGGCGAAGACCGCGACCGTCTCGCGTTGAGCGTGCTGGTCGAACTCGACGCGGCCGGCCGGCGCCACTCGGCGCGGTTCGCCGAGACCGTGATCCGCAGCCGCCACAGCCTGCACTACGAGGAGGTGCAGGACGCGCTGGACGGCGTGAGCCCGCGCACCGGTGAGCTCCAGGCGGCGCTCGAGAACTTGCGCGACCTCTCGCGCGTGCTCCGCCGGCGAAGGCTCGCGGCCGGCGCGCTCGAGCTCGACGTGCCCGAGGTCAAGGCGACGGTCGATGAAGCCGGCGTCCCGATCGCGATCGAACGTCGGCCTCACCTCGAGAGCCACGAGCTGATCGAGGAATTCATGCTGCTCGCGAACCACTGCGTGGGGGAGGAGGGCGCGCGGCGCCGCGCGGGCGTTCTGTACCGCGTGCACGATCCGCCCTCCCCCGAGCGGCTCGCCGACCTCGATCGCATGCTGCGCACGCTCGGCCTCCCGCGCCTCGGCGGGGTCGTGGAACCCGCGCGCGCGCTCCAGGCACTGCTCGCCGTGTCGCTCGATCCGCCGCACCGCCGCCTGCTCCACCGGCTGGTGCTGCGGTCCCTGGCGCGCGCGCGCTACCTCGAGCGCGATCATGGACATTTCGGACTCGGGAGCCGCGAATACTGCCACTTCACGTCCCCGATCCGCCGTTATCCCGATCTCCACAACCATCGTCGCGTGCGCGAGTGGATCCGGGCGCGTCCCGACGCGGCCTGGGATCCGGTCGAGATCGCGGCGCTCGCGCTCCAGTGCAGCGACACCGAACAGGCCGCCACCGGCGCCGAACGCGAGGCGGTGCGGGTCAAGAGTCTGCGTCATCTTGAGGGGCGACTTGGCGAGGCCACCTCGGGTATCATCACCGGCATCATTGCACGGGGGTTTTTCGTCGAACTCGACGACACGCCGGTGGACGGATTCGTCCGCCTGTCGCACGGGTTCGATGATCGCTTCGATCTCGACGAATCGGGGATCCGACTGGTGGGACGCCGAACGCGCCGGCGGTTCACGCTCGGGGATGCGGTTCGCGTGGTGATCGCGCGCGTGGACATCCCGGCCCGGGAGTGCGATTTTGCACTCGATCTGCCGGCGCGTCGCGCGCAGCGCCGTCGCTCTTCCAGGAGGAGATGATGCCGCAGAAAAGAGCCACCCGCAGGAGTGAGCGCCGGCGCAGCACGAGAGCCGATGCGCGCCTCAGCATGAGAGTCGAAGGCAGTCCCGCCGCGGGAGACTCGACCCAGGTGATCACCGAGAGCCAGAACATCTCGGCCAGCGGCGTGTACTGCACGTCGACCCATTACCTAGCTCCGCTCTCCCGCGTGGCCCTGACCATCGTGCTGCCGCGCCTTCCCGGTTCCACGTCGAGCAAGGAACTGATCAAGTGCGACGGCATCGTCGTGCGTTGCGAGCCCGCCCGCGCCCGGCGCTCCGAGAAGAATTACGAGCTGGCGTGCATGTTCTCGGATCTCGACGACCAGCGGCGCATGCTGCTCGATGAGTTCGTGACCTGGCGCAATCTCCAGTCCCTGCGCGCGGCGACCGCCGGACCCAACGGCGTGCGTCCGGGGGCGAAGACGGCGGGCGCCGCCAGGCAGCGCACGGTGCGGAAGTCCGCGGCGCGTCGCCGCACGATTCACTGATCGCGACCGATCCCTGGCCAGCGTTGCGGGATGCCGCGTGCCGTGGCCTGCGCGGCGCGCCGCCCGGGCCCGCCTTTGAGGTCCACTTGAAGCTGATCGTTCATCCGGGTGAGCCGCTGGCCGGCCGCGTGATCCCGCCCGGCGACAAGTCGATCACGCATCGAGCGTTTCTTCTCGCGCTGATCGCCCGGGGCCCCACGCGCGTTTTCGGCGCGAATTCCGGCGCCGACTGCGCATCCACGCTCGATTGCGCCCGCGCTCTGGGACTCAACGCGGCGTACGAAAGCGGCGCGTGGAATCTCACCCCGCGTCCGCTCACCGAACCCGCGCGCGTTCTGGATTGCGGAAACTCGGGGACCACGATGCGGCTGCTGCCCGGCGTGCTCGCGGCGCAGCCGTTCCTGAGTGTGCTCACCGGGGACGAGTCGTTGTCGCGCCGCCCGGTCGCGCGCGTGATCGAACCGCTCCGACTCATGGGAGCCTCGCTGTTCGCACGGGGCGGCGACCGCCTGCCTCCGCTGATCGTGCGCGGCGGCGCGCTCAGTCCAATCCGTTACGCGCTGCCGGTCGCGAGCGCGCAGGTCGCCTCCTGCCTGCTGCTCGCGGGACTGTTCGCGAACGGCGAGTCCGCGGTCGAGATCCCGGGCCCGGCCCGCGATCACACCGAGCGCATGCTGCGCGCGGCCGGGGTCCCGATCGACGAGACGCCGATCGCGGGTGGCGGGCGGCAGGTCTGCGTGACGGGTCCCGCGCGGCCCGAGGGCGGCGAGATCCGCCTCCCGGGCGACTTCTCCGCCGCCGCGTTCTTCCTCGCCGCGGCGGCCGCCCGTCCCGGATCCCGCGTGACGGCCGAGGGAGTGGGGCTCAATCCCACCCGCACCGGGCTGCTCGACGTGCTCGAAGCGATGGGTGCCCGCATCGAGCGCACCTGCCTTCGCGAGGAGATGGGTGAGCCGGTCGGGGACGTGTCCGTGACCGGCCCCGATCGCCTCCAGGCATTCGACGTGCCGCCCGAATGGATGCCGCGACTGATCGACGAGGCACCCGCGTGGGCGATCGCGGCCAGCGCCGCACCCGGTATCTCGCGGCTCGCGGGAGCGTCCGAGCTGCGCATCAAGGAGAGCGACCGCATCTCGTCGCTGTCCAAAAATCTCAGCCGGCTCGGGATCGTGACGCGCGAGCGGCCGGATGGCCTCGAGGTGGAAGGCGGCGTTCCCCGGGGCGGGACCGTGGTCTCGGACGGCGACCACCGGATCGCGATGGCGTTCGCGGCGCTCGCTTCCCGCGCCGCCTCGCCGGTCACGATTGACGACGCCGCCTCGATCGCCACATCCTATCCGGGATTCGCCGGTGCGCTGGCGGCGCTCGGGGCTCGAGTCGAGACGGAGAACGAACGGCCGTGACTTCGACCCATTTCGTGGTGACCATCGACGGCCCGGCGGCCGCCGGCAAGAGCACGACCGCTCGTGCCGTCGCATCCGCTCTCGGCTTCCTCTACGTCGACACCGGAGCGCTCTATCGCGCGCTCGCGCTCAAGGGCCTCGAGAGCGGCGTGAGGCTCGAGAATCCCGAGGCTCTGGCCGCGCTGCTCGACTCGACCCGCGTGGATCTTTCGGGGACGCCCGATGCCGTTCACGTGTGGCTCGACGGTGCGGACGTGGGCGAGCGCATCCGCACGCCGGAAGTGAGCGAGGCCTCCTCGCGCATGGCTGCGTTCCCCGCGGTGCGCGCCCGTCTGGTCGAACTTCAGCGATCGCTTGCCTCGCACGGGGCGCTGGTCGCGGAAGGACGCGATCTGGGCACCGTGGTCTATCCGGATGCCGAGGTGAAGCTCTACCTCGACGCCGATCTTCCGACTCGAGCCCGACGGCGGGCCCGTGAGCTCGAGTCGCGCGGAATCCCGATGAGCCTCGAGCAGGTGACCGAGGAGCTGGAACGCCGCGACCAGCGCGATCGAACGCGCCCCGACAGCCCGCTCCAGGCGGCGACCGGAGCCATCGTGCTCGATACCAGCGGCTGGTCGATCGAACAGCAGATCGAGCGCGTTCTCGACATCGTGAGGGGCCATCCGAGTCGACCGGAGAGCGGGCCGGAAGAGCGGGCTGCGGGCGGATCGCAGGGCGTCGGGGCCTCGGAAAACACATGAAGTCGCATGCTTAATTCGGCAGCGCTCTGACACCTGCCGCGTTCGGGGCTTCGGCTTCGTGACCCTCACCGAGGGGCCGCAAGCGGTGCGGCCATTAGGAGAACGAGTGGGTTTCCTCTATAGTCTCGGCCGGTTTCTGATGAGCGGCACCGGACAACTGATGGCCGGATGGGACGTGACGGGACGCGAACGGGTTCCCCGAACCGGGGGTCTGCTGGTCGCCTCGAATCACATCTCGTTCTGGGATCCACCGCTAGTGGGGGCGGCCCTGCCGCGGGCGTGCCATTTTCTGGCCAAGGAAGAGTTGTTCGCGACTCCCTTGATCGGCCCGCTTTTTCGAGAGATCAACGCCCTTCCGATCCGTCGCGGCATGGCGGATCTCACCGGACTCAGCCGTGCGGTTGAACTGCTGCAGGGTGGCCGGGCGTTGCTGTTGTTTCCGGAGGGAACCCGGATGCGCGACGGTGAGCTTCACCCCGCGCGACCGGGCGTCGGCATGCTGGCGGTGCATGCCGGCGTACCCATCCTTCCGTGCTGCATCTCGGGTAGTAACCGTCCGGGTCAATGGTGGTATCGGGGCACCCGGGTGCGCATTTCGTTCGGCGCGCCGAAACCCTGGCAGGAGCTGGCCGGTCCGGACTCCGACCTCACGCCCGGCCGTGCGCTCTATCAGCGCATCGGCGATGGGGTGATGCGCGAGGTGGCGGAGCTTCGAGCCGGCCAGAGACAGGCGGCAACACGAGGTGCGGCCTGATCCGCACCCTATCTCTGCATCAAGGAGGCTTTACCGATCATGCTGGAGACCACGGAAAAAAACCCCAACCCCGGAACCGCCGCCCCCCGCCGGGCGCCCCAGACTCCCTTCCTGCCGTTCAACGCCGACGACGAGGACGAACTGACCGTCGAGATGCGCGACGAGATGTTCGGCCAGTACGAGGAATCGCTCCGTTCGATCGCTGAAGGCGAGATCGTTCGAGGCACGGTGCTCGCCATCGACGAGAAAGACGTCCTGGTGGACGTCGGTTTCAAGAGCGAGGGTATCATCTCGCTGTCCGAGTTCTCGGACCCCTCGAGCATCCACGTCGGGGACACGATCGAGGTGTTCCTCGAGAAGATGGAGAACCAGGACGGACTGGTCGTGCTGTCGAAGCAGCGCGCCGACTTCGTTCGCGTGTGGGACCGCGTCAAGGAGGCGCACGATCAGGAGGCGGTGGTCGACGGCAAGCTGGTGCGCAAGATCAAGGGCGGCGTGGTGGTGGATCTTTACGGCGTCGAGGCGTTCCTGCCCGGCTCCCAGATCGCGCTCAGGCAGGTTCAGAACGTGGACGCGCTGCTGGGCCAGATGGTTCAGGTGCGCATCATCAAGCTCAACAAGCGCCGCCGGAACATCGTGGTCTCCCGGCGTGCGGTGCTCGAAGCCGAGCGCGACCGCATGAAGGCGACCATCCTCAAGGATCTCGCGAAAGATCAGATCCGGGAGGGCGTGGTCAAGAACATCACCGAGTTCGGCGCGTTCGTCGACCTCGGCGGCATCGACGGCCTGCTGCACATCACCGACATGTCGTGGGGCCGCGTCGCGCATCCTTCGGAGCTGGTGAAGATCGGCGACAAGGTGCGCGTCAAGGTGCTGAACTTCGATCCCGAGAAGGAGCGGATTTCGCTGGGCTTGAAGCAGCTCGATGCCTATCCGTGGGAGGGGGTCGAGGACAAATACAAGGTCGGGGACCGCCTGAAGGGCAAGGTGGTGTCGATCACGGATTACGGCGCATTCGTGGAGCTCGAGAAGGGCGTCGAAGGGCTGATCCACGTGTCCGAGATGTCCTGGACGCGCCACGTTCGTCATCCGTCGAAGGTCGTGAACATCGGGGACATCATCGAAGCCGTGGTGCTCAAGGTCGACAAGGCGAACGAGAAGATCTCGCTCGGCCTGAAGCAGGTGGAGCCCGATCCGTGGCTCACGCTCGACCAGAAGTATCCGACCGGCATGCGCGTCAAGGGCAAGGTTCGCAACCTGACCAACTTCGGCGCGTTCGTCGAGCTCGAAGAGGGCATCGACGGACTGGTGCACGTGTCGGACATGTCGTGGACCAAGCGGGTCGCGCATCCGAGCGAGGTGCTCAAGAAGGGCGACCTGATCGAGGTCGTGATCCTGTCGATCGACAAGGAGCACCGCCGGATCAGCCTGGGACTCAAGCAGGGCTCCGAGGACCCATGGCCGTTGCTGGCCGACAAGTTCCCGTCGGGCCTGAAGGTGAGCGGCACCGTGAATCGTCTGTTCGATCGCGGGGTGATCGTGGACCTCGGCGAAGGGATCGAGGGCTTCGTGCCGCTGTCGCAGGTCGGCATCGACGACCTCAAGCGTCCGAACGATGCCTTCGAGGTGGGAGAAACGCTCACCATGAAGGTGACGCGCGTGGACGTCCCGAACCACCGGTTGATTCTGAGCGTCAAGGCGTGGTTGTCCGAACAGGACGATATCGCGCTCGCCGAGTGGACGTCGAAGCGCAATCAGGTGCGGGCCAGCATCGCCGCGAATCCGCCGGCCGAAGTGCCGGAAGTTCGCGCGGTGAAGGAGCGGGCCGAGCCCGACGAGGAGATCTGAGCGAGGGCCAGACGCGGCTTCCGCCGGGCGGGACCTTAGGGTTCCGCCCGGTTGGCTTTTTCGGGAGGCGCGCCTATGCTGATTTCCATGCTCTCGTTCCTGCTCGCGACGCTTCTCGGCGTCGCGTCGCCGGCCGCGGCTCCCCGGGCCCTGGCTGATCACGCGAACTCGGCCCCGACCGCGGCCGATGAATTCCGGTCCGGCTTGATGCACTTCGCGCGCGGGGAGTACCGTCAGGCCGCCGACGCGTTCGGTCGCGCGGGGGCGCGACTCGAGCCCGCTCGAAAACCCGAGGCCCACTACTGGGCGGGGCTCAGCTGGCTCGGCGCCGGGGATGCCGTCCAGGCGCGTTCCGCGTTCGAGAACGTGATCGCTTCCGCGGCCTCAAGGCTGCCCTTCGCCGAACTGGGACTGGCCTGCGCCTGGGAGCTCGCGCACCGGCCCGATCGCGCGGTCGAGACCCTGAGCGTGCTGATCCGGACCGACGCCGGCGAGGCGATGCCCGCCGCGCTCGCGCGCTATGCGACGCTGGCCGCGGCCGAGGGCCAGTTGGATGCGGCGGCTCATGCGCGGGAACGGCTGTTGCGTGAGTGGCCGGCCAGCATGGAGGCGGCCGCCCTCAGACTGTCCTCCGCGGGCGCGCCGCTCGGAACACCGGGCGAGGGGAGCCCGCGCGGCGTTGCGCCGGCCGCGGCCTCGCACGCCGCTTCGTTGTCCGCGCCATGACTCACGGCGCCGCATCGACTCGCGCGCCGACCGCGTCCGCGCGTTCTCCGCTCATGGAGCAGTACACGCGCGTCAAGCAGGCGCATCCCGATGCATTCCTGTTCTTCCGACTCGGCGACTTCTACGAGATGTTCTTTGACGACGCGGTCCGCGGGGCGGCGCTGCTGGGCCTCACGCTGACCTCGCGCAACAAGCAAGAACCCAATCCGATCCCGATGTGCGGCCTGCCCTGGCACCAGCGCGATGCGTACGTGGCGCGGCTGCTGCGCCTCGGGCACAAGGTCGCGGTGTGTGATCAACTCGAGGACGCGGCGCAGGCGAAGGGACTTGTTCAGCGCGGAGTCACCGAGGTGCTCACCCCGGGCTCGGTGACGGGCGATTCTTTCCTCGAGCCCTCCGCCAACAATTTTCTGGCCGCGCTGTGGCCCGCGCAGGACGCCCTGGGCATGTGCTTGGTGGACGTTTCGACCGCCGAGGTGAAGCTCGCCGAGACGCCGTGGGAGGAGGCCGCCGGGCTGCTGTCTCGCGTGCGGATCGCGGAGTGGATCGTGCCGCTCTCACGCGACCTCGCGCCCGAAATCAGCGGGCGACTCGAGAGCGTGCTGCGGGGGCTTCCGGGCACGCTGAGCCCGGTCGGAATCGAGAGCTTCGATCCGCATCGGGGCTCGATCGATCGATGGTCCGAATCGAGGTCACTGTTCGATGCGATGCCCGGCGCGCGTGCCGCCGCCGCCGCCGCGCTCGGCTACCTCGATCGCATGCAGGGAGGCGCCGCGCTGCCCCGGCCCCGCATCGAGCGCTGGAGCGACCTCGAGTCCTTGCGCTACGACGCCGCGACCGCGCGTCACCTCGAGATCTTCCAGCCTCAGCCGGGCGGCGATTCTTCCCACACGCTGTGGCATCACCTCAATCTTTGCGCCACGGCCCCCGGCGCGCGGCGGCTGCGCGCCTGGATCGAACGCCCGCTCGCGGATCCCAGGGCGGTGGCGGCGCGGCACGACAAGGTCGCGGCCTGGCTCGATCCCGCGGGATCGCGGCCGGCGTTTCGCGAAGCGTTGCGCGGGCTGCCGGATCTCGAGCGCCTGACCGCGCGGCTCGCGTGCGGCCGCGCCACGCCTCGCGATCTGGGCGCGGTGCGCGATGCGCTCGAGCGCCTGCCCGCCATCGCCTCGGTTCTCGCATCCGGCCATGCCGCGCGTGCCGCGCTCGCCGTGCCTCCCGCGCTGCGGGATCTCCTCCGCCGCGCTCTGACCGCCGATCCGCCTCCGATTTCACGCGATGGAGACGTGATCCGCGCCGGCTTCGATGCGCTGCGCGACGAGCTGCATGCCCTCGCCCATTCCGGAAAGCGGTGGGTCGCCGAACTCGAGACCAGCGAGCGGGCGCGAACCGGAATCCCGAGCCTCAAGGTGGGTTTCAATCGCGTGTTCGGCTACTACCTCGAGGTCACCCGGACCCACCTCGACAAGGTGCCCGGCGATTACGAACGGCGCCAGACGCTCACCGCGGCCGAGCGATTCGTTACTCCCTCGCTCAAGGTCCGGGAGTCCGAAATCCTCTCGGCCGAAGAACGACTCAAGGCGCGCGAACACGACCTGTTCGTGGGGTTGCGCGATCGCGCCGCGACCCACTCTCTGGCGCTGCTCGCCGCCGCCGATGCGCTCGCCGCGCTCGATGCGGAATCGACGCTGGCGGAGGCCGCCTCGCGCTACGAGTGGGTGAGGCCGGAGCTCGATGACGGCGACCGGATCTCGTTCCGCGCGTTGCGCCACGCGGTGGTGGAGCGCCTGCTTCCGCGCGGCGAGTTCGTGCCGAACGACGTCACGATCTCGGGGAGAGATCGCCAGATCCTGCTCCTGACCGGTCCCAACATGGGCGGCAAGAGCACGTACCTGCGCCAGATCGCGCTGGCCGTGCTGCTGGCCCAGGCCGGATCGTTCGTACCGGCCGCCGAGGCGCGGATCGGGCGCGTGGACCGGCTGTTCACGCGCGTCGGCGCCGCCGACCGGCTGGGCTCGGGACAGAGCACGTTCATGGTCGAGATGACCGAGACGGCCGACATTCTGCGCTCGGCGACTGCGCGATCGCTGGTGCTGCTCGACGAGATCGGTCGCGGCACATCCACCTACGACGGCCTCGCTCTGGCCTGGGCGGTGACCGAATTTCTCCACGCCTCGGATGGGCCGCGGCCTCGCACGCTGTTCGCCACGCATTATCACGAGTTGACACAACTCGCGGGGCGTCTGGCGAGACTCGCCAACGTCCAGGTCGCGGTACGCGAGAAGGGCGACCGGGTCGTGTTCCTTCACCGCATCGCCGAGGGCGCCGCGGATCGCTCGTACGGCATCCACGTCGCGCAGCTCGCCGGGCTCCCGCCCCGGGTGATCGAGCGCGCGAAGGAGGTTCTGGGCGAGCTCGAGACCGAACGCACCCCCGAGCGTCTCGAGCGCGCGCGGAAGCCCTCCACCGCGCGCGACCACTCGCAAGCGGCGCCAACCGAGCGGCCGGATGCGAACCGATCTCAGATCGGGCTGTTCGAAACCGCGCCGCACCCGATCGAACGCGAATTGCGGGAGATCGCGATCGAAACCCTCACCCCGCTCGAAGCCCTGAATCGAATCGCGGAGTGGAAGCGGCGCGGGGGGGGGTAGCGCGCCACGCTTCCGCGGCCCCTGGGAACGCGGGGCGGGGCGCGAGCTGCGCGGGGCGGGGCGCGAGCCGCGCGAGGCGGGACGCGAGCCGCGCGGGGCGGGCCCGTCCCGGATCACCGGCGGTGAGCGGCGGCCTCCAACGCCGCGAGTGCGGCGCGGCGTGTCCCGGGTTCGGTGGTGACGCGCGCGTAACGCGCGAGCGCCTCCGCCAGCGCGGAATCGGGCCGCGCGGCCAGCGCGTCGATCGCGAGCCGGACGGGGCGGTCGGCGACGCCTGAAATCGCGCGGCGCGTCACCACGGCGGTCAGTGTCTCGGCCGCGGCCGGCTGCTGGCCGAACGTGCGCGGCGCCTTCCACAGCGCGCGCGCCGCCTCGGCGCGGATCGCTTCCACCGAATCGACCAGCGCCACGGCGAGCCGCGAGCGCAGGCTGTCGCGCAGCGGGCTCCCGCCGAACCGGGCGGCGCGTTCGGGCCCGGCGTGTTCCACGTCCGACACGATCAGGTTGATGCCGAGCGCCTGCACCGCCATCTCCCGCACGATCGGGTCGGGATCGGACGCGTACGCCAGAAGGTTCGCGACCGCTGCCGGGGAGCGGTAGGCCCAGCGCCGGATCGCCATCGCCTTCTCCGAGGGCGATGACGGGTGCGAGGCGGAGGGCGGCGGCTCGGTGAGAGGAACCACCGGGCGCAGCAGCACGGGGACGAGAGCCAGCGCGACGCCCAGCGTCAGAGCCAGGAAGCGATCGCGCAGCGAGCGGACGCGCGTGAGCGTGAGCAGCACCGAGGCGGCGGCACCCCACAGCGGAATCCAAAGCCAGCCACCCCGCCCGAGAAATTGTTGAAGAGCGGTGGCCGCGGACCGGGCGCCCAGCCCTCGCAGCGCGTACCCGGCCGCCACCGTTCCCAACCCCGCCAGCAACGCACCGGCCAGCGCCGCGGATCCGAACGTGGGCGATCGCAAGACGGAGCGGCCCGCGGGGCCGGAATCCCGTGGCGCTCTTGCAGGAGGGGGCCCGCCGCGTGTCGCGCTCAGGCGTGCTTTCGTGTCGCGGCCTTCCACAGCATGCTCACCATGGCCAGCGCGAGCGACGCCACCAGCGCCGTCAGGATTCCCCGGATGTGAAAGCCCGGCACCAGCAGTGACGTCAGCCACAGCACGATGGCGTTCAGCACGAATAGAAACAGGCCGAGTGTGAGGATCGTGAACGGAAGCGTGAGCACGAACAGGATCGGCCTGACCACGGTGTTCATGAGCGCCAGAACCAGCGCCGCGATCAGCGCCGCCTGCCAGCCGGACATCTCGAAACCCTTCAAGAGATGGGAGAGTCCCAGCATCGCCGCCGCCATCACCGCGAAGTACAGAACGTGCTTGATCATTTCCGCGTTTCCTCCAGAACCTCGAGACAGTTCTCGTAGCGTCCGAACGACGGCATCAGGTAGACGCCGTTCGCCATGGATCTGCACCGCGCGAGCAGATCCCGCGCGAGATCGACTCCCACCTTCTGGCCCTCGTTGCCCGCGGTGTGCAGGCGCTCGCGGATCCACTGCGGCACGTGGATGCCCGGCACTTCGTTGTGCAGGAATTCAGCGTGGCGAAACGACTGCAGCGGTAGGATTCCGACCAGGATCGGAATCGGCGGCATGCCCCCGAGGCGCTCCAGGAAGCGCTGCCAGCACTCGAGCTCGTACACCGGCTGGGTCATGACGAACTGCGCTCCCGCATCGAGCTTGTTGCGGAACCGCTCCAGCTCGAGATCGAGATCGTCGGCGGTGGGGTTGACGCCGCAGCCCATCGCGAACTGGGTGGCGGCGCCGATCGAGGCGCCCGAAAGATCCGTCCCCCGGTTCATTCCCGTCACGATCCGGATCAGCCCCATCGAATCCGTGTCGTACACAGCGGTCATGTTGGGATAGTCGCCGATGCTCGGAGGGTCGCCGGTCAGGCACAGGATGTTGCGCAGGCCGATCGCGTGGGCGCCCAGCAGGTCGCTCTGCAGGCCCATCAGATTCCGGTCGCGGGTCGTGAAGTGAAGAATGATCTCGACCTTTGGAAACTGCGTGTGGATCTGATAGGCCAGCGACGTCGCGCTCATGCGAATCCGCGCCATCGGCGAGTCGGCGATGTTGATCGCGTCGACGCCCCGCTGCGCCATCAGGCGCGCGCCCTCCATGACCTTGCCGGTGTTGACCCCGCGCGGCGGATCGATCTCGACGCTCACCACGAACTTCTCGCGCAGCTTGCGGAGCAGGCCGGCTTCGACCGCCGGGGCGTGCTCGGCGACCGGCGCGGGCGCCGATTCGATCACGCGCACTTCGGCGCCGGGAGCGAGCCTCTCGGCGGGCAACTGCGACGCCAGCCTCTCGCGCATCGCGCGGATGTGCGCGGGTGTCGTGCCGCAGCATCCGCCCACGATCCGCGCGCCCAGCGCCACGGCGCGGGCCGCGAACTCACCGAAATATTCCGGGGTGGCGAGGTAGGCGTAGCGGCCGTTGACGAACTGCGGAAGTCCCGCGTTCGGCATCACCGAGACCGGCGTGCCGTCGGCCGCCGCCACCAGCTGCTCCAGCACCTCGAGCGTGGGTTGAGGTCCCACGCCGCAGTTGACGCCCACCACCGATGCCCCCGCGGCCTTGAGCGCCGCCACCGCCTCGGCCGGGGTGTGGCCGTACAGCGTCTTGCCGTCCAGCCCGAACGTCATCTGCGCGACGATCGGGATCTCGAGGGAGACCCGGCGAACCGCGCGCAGCGCGGCGAGGATCTCGTTCAGATCCTGGAAGGTCTCGAGCAGAAAGCAGTCGCAACCGCCCTCGAGCAGGCCTTCGGCGCTCTCCAGAAAATGGCGTTCGGCGTCCGCCGCGGTGAGGTGCCCGAACGGCTCCAGTGATTTTCCGAGCGGACCGAGCGAGCCCGCCACGAACGCGTTGACCCCGACGATCTCGCGCGCGGCGCGGGCGATCTTGACCCCCTGGCGCGCGATGAGACGCGTCTTCGCTTCGAACCCGTGGGCCGCCAGTCGAAGCGGATTCGCGCCGAACGTGTTGGTTTCGATCAGCTCGGCGCCGGCCGCAAGATAATCGCGGTGGAGCGCCTCGATCAAGCCGGGACGCGACAGGTTCAACCCGTCGAAGCTCTGATCGAACGCGACGCCGCGCTCGTAGAGCAGCGTGCCCGTGGCACCGTCAGCGAGGATCGGGCCGAGCGCGAGGCGTTCCAGAAAGGGAGAGGGCATCGAACGCGCGAATCTACGGTCTTCACGCGTCACATTCAAGCGCGCGGCGCGAGCCTCCCGGGGCCCAGCACGAGCGGATCGAGGCCGGGGCCACACCGGAGCCGGGCGCGACGGACCGCGCGCGTTTCCAGCGTTGGCGCGGCCGCCGTGCTGCTCTATAGTGCCGCGCGTGATCCTCCGACCGCTCGCCGCCACGCTGCTGGGCCTCGCGGCCGCGTTGTCCGCCCGCGCCGACCCCGCCCTGCCCACGCTCGATCCCTCCGGGCTCCATGCGGGCCAGAAGGCCGAAGTGCGGACGGTGTTCTCGGGTCACGCGATCGAGACGTTCGAAGCCGAGATCCTCGGAGTGCTGAGCGGCGGCCGCGCCGAGGGCGATCTGATCCTCGCGCGCGCCACGTCCGAACGCGTGATCCGATCGGGCGTGGCGCAGGGCATGAGCGGCTCCCCGGTCTACGTCGACGGACGCCTGATCGGAGCTCTGTCCTCCGGCTGGACGTTTTCGCGCGAGCCCATCTTCGGGATCACTCCGATCGGCGACATGCTGCGCGTGCTCGATCTGCCGGCCTCACCCGACGATCGCTCGGGCGCGGGACCAGTCGGTGTCGAGCCGGAGGGTCTGAGCGCTGGATCGCGCTATCGTGAATTCCGCTGGCCGGGCGACAAACCCGGCGCGGGAGCGGGGGGCGAGACCCCGACATCCCCGCGCGACGCCGCGCGCGATGAAACGCAAGAGGCGCGACCCGATCGGGCGGCCGCGCCTGCAGAATCGAACGGACTTGCTCCGCTCGCGCTGCCGCTCACGTGCGGTGGACTGCACAGCGCGGCGCTCGAGCCGGCGCGCCGCCTGCTCGCTCCACTCGGCTTCGCGGTCACGCCGGGCGGCTCCGCCCCGGGCGGCGGACCCGGGGTTGACCAGCTCGCACCCGGCTCGGCGGTCGCCGTGGACCTGATGCGCGGCGATCTGCAGATCTCGGCGATCGGGACCGTGACCTGGCGCGATGCCGATCGCGTGCTGATCTTCGGCCATCCCTTCTTTCAGGCGGGGGCGGTGAGGATGCCGCTGTCCACCGCCGAGATCGTCACCATTATTCCGAATGAGGCGTCGTCGTTCAAGCTCGGCATGCCGGGGCGTGAAGTCGGCGTCGCGACCCAGGACCGCCGCGCGGCGGTGGCGGGGACGCTTGCCGGGCGCGCCCCCATGCTTCCGCTCTCGGTGCGGATCGCGCCCGCCGGACGTCCGCCGCAACCGTTCCGATTCCGGGTGCTCGAGGACCGCGCGCTGGCCCCGTCGCTGACCGCCCTGGCGGCGCTCAACAGCCTGCTCGAATCGGGTGGCACCGGGGCGGGGCAGACGCTTCGCTGGTCGGTGCGCATGACTCGCGCGGGAGCTCCGCCCCTGGTTCTTCACGACCTCGCAACCGGCGATGGCGCCACCGGCGAACTGGTGTCGGGGATCAGCGCGCCGCTCCGCTATCTGTTCAACAATCCGTACCGCCGGCTGAAGCTCGACAGCATCGCGGTCGAGATCGAAACGCTGCCGGTGCGCGAGCAGTGGACGTTGCGGGGCGCGCGCCTGCAAACGGCGGCGGTGCGTCCGGGCGGACGCGCACGCGTGCGATGCGAGCTCGAGCGCTGGCGTGGCATGCGCGAGATTCGCGAGATCGAGATCGCGGTGCCGCAGGAGGCGCCGGGCGGACGCTACCTGCTGTGGGTCGGCGGAGGCGGCGAACTGACGCGACTCGAAGCTCAGCGCCTGCCGGCCCACTTCCGCCCGACGTCTCTCGATGAGGCCTGGCGCCGTCTCGCCACCAGCCGCTCCGACGACGCCCTCTATGCGGTCCTTTTCGCGCGGGCCCCGGAAGTGACGAGCGAGGGACGCGACTATCCGGAGCTTCCGCCCTCGGCGTTGCTGATGATGTCGAGCGGAATGTCGTCCGGCGAGCGCGGGCGCCGCTCCGATTTCGCGTCGCTCGACGAACGGCGCGTTCCGCTGGAAGCGATCGTACAGGGCGAGACTCAGATCGAACTCATGGTGGACGTCCATGCCCCTTGAACCTGGAGGACGCGTGAAGAACCCGACACTCGAATCCCGGCGCGCGAGGGCGAGCGCGCCCCGAGGTGCGTCGGCGCCCGCGCGCGGCATCCTGCCGCGATCCTCGCGCGCCTGGCGCGGATTCCTCGCATGCGGGATCATTCTGCTCGCCGCGGGCGTCGCCCGCGGCTCCGACACCCAGTGGTGGATCACGAATCAGGCCGCAGACTTCACGCGGGCCGAGGCGCGCGGCGTCGTGGTGCGCCCGGACGGAGTGGCCGAACTGGGCCCGCGCGCCGAATCGTGGCGCGCCGACAGTCTGGGCGTGATCTGGGCGGCGCTTCCGCTCCCGGATGGATCGGTGGCGCTGGCCGGCGATCGCGGACACATCGATCGCTGGACCGCGTCCCTGGGCGTCAGGCCGTGGGTCAGGCTTCCGGTCGGACAGGTGCTCTCGCTGGCTGCGGACGGCACCGGCCTGGTCGCGGGTACCGGTCCCGAAGGCCTGATCTACCGGGTGGGCGCCGGTGGCGACACGTCGCTGCTCGCGCGAACCGGCGAACGTTACGTGTGGGCGATCGCTCGGGCCCCTCGCGCCGGATGGTACGCGGCCACCGGCACCCACGGGCGGCTGTTCCTGATCGAGGGAGGGAAGGCTCGCGTGGTGCTCGACTGCGACGTGAGCAATCTGGTTTCGATTCTGGCCGATGGAATGGGCGGCGTGTTCACCGGCGGCGATTCGCACGGGCGCGTGATTCACGTCCTGGCCGACGGCGCATCGCGCACCGTGTTCGACGCCAGCGAAGATGAAGTGCGCGCGCTGGCATTCGGACCCGACGGCGCGCTGTATGCCGCCGCGCTCAGCAGTCCGGCGGTGAGCACGAGCGGCGGAGGAGCGGTCCTCACCGCATCAGCAGCGGGATCGGGCAGCGGACCGGAGGCCGACGATGACGGCGCGGTCCCCTTGAGCAGCGCGGCGGGTGGGCGCGCCGTGCTCTACCGCATCGTCCCCGACAGCAGCGTGACCTCGTGGTGGACGTCGCCCCAGAACGCCGTGTTCGCGGCGGCCGGCGATCCCGCGGGAGTGCTGGCGGCCAGCGGAAATCGCGCCGGCGTCTACCGGGTGACCGGCGCCAATGCCGCCTCCGCGCTGTTCATGGCGCCGCAGGGACAGGTGACGGCGCTCGCGCTCGCGGGTGGAGCGATCTACGCCGCGACCTCGAATCCGGCCGCGCTGTGGCGTCTGGGCCCCGGACGCTCCGAGCGCGGCGAGCTGCTGTCCTCCACGTTCGACGCACGCCGCATGTCCCGCTTCGGGCGCATGATCTGGTTCGGGGCCGGCCCGCGTGTCGCGCTCTCCACGCGCAGCGGCAACACGGATCCCCCGGACACCACGTGGAGCCCGTGGCAGGGCGGCGACGTCCCACCCGAGGGCGCGAGGATCGAATCCCCGCCCGCGCGCTACCTGCAGTGGAAGCTCGCGCTCACGAAACCGGATCAACAGGTGAGCGCGGTCGAAACGTCGTGGCGCGTCATCAACCAGCCGCCGCGGATCGAGAACATCATCGTCGCCCCGCAGGGACAGAGCTTCCGCGAAGGCGAGCTTCAGCCCCGCATTGAGCCCGTGACCCAGAATCTGCCGGGCGGGCAGAAGGTCGAGTACTCGATTAGCGCGCCGGGCGCTCCGCGGTCATTGCGTTCACTGCCGGCCTGGGCACGCGGACTGCGGACCGTGCAGTGGCGCACCACCGACCCCGACGGCGACGCCCTCAAGTTCAAGGTGGAGCGCCGCGCCGAGGGCGCGACCGACTGGATCAAGATCGTGGACGATCTCGACTCACCGGCATTCACCTGGGATACGAATCCGCTGCCCGACGGCCGTTATCGCGTTCGCGTGACGGCCACCGATGCCCCGTCGAACGCGGTGGGCGAGGAGCGAACCGTGGTCGCCGAGAGTCCTCCGTTCACGATCGACAACACGCCGCCGCGCATCGCGGCGCTCAACGTGAACGCCGAGTCGGGCGCGATCCGGATCGAGGGTGAAGCCGAGGATCCGGGCGGACGCCTCTCCCAGCTCGACGTCGCTCTGGACGAGGGCGATTGGCGGCCGCTCACTCCCGATGCCGGCCTGACCGACGATCCGCGCGCCGCGTTTCACGCGCGACTTCCCGGGATCGCGCCCGGAGAGCACACGGTGAGTGTGCGGGCCACGGACTTCGCGGGCAACGTGACCACGCGCGCGGCGCGCGTGTCGGTGCCGCGAGGACGCTGAACCGCGGCGCATGGCTTCGCGCATCTCGCCCGGGCCGAACGAAGGCGCGGCGGAAACGCGCCCCGCAGCCGGACCCGCGATCGAGCTCGCCGCGCT
Organism: Candidatus Eiseniibacteriota bacterium; assembly: GCA_016178685.1. GTDB lineage: Bacteria > Eisenbacteria > RBG-16-71-46 > RBG-16-71-46 > RBG-16-71-46 > JACOSU01. The sequence continues at coordinate 18,437 of JACOSU010000010.1, forward strand.
CGGTGCGGGGCTGACGCTCACCGTCGCGACACTTTCCCGGCTGCCCGACTGGCCGCACCACCTCGCGGCGTTTCAGACGCTGTACGTGGTGGCGTTCGGATTTTTCGCTCTGGCGGCGGTGCGGCTCGGCCGCTATCTCATGGCCCCGGGCGCAGCGCTGCTGGTGGCGGCGGTTGCTCTCGCCACGCGCGCGGCGTTGCTGCCGGTTCCGCCCTCGCTCTCGGATGATGTCTATCGGTACGCCTGGGAGGGCCGGGTGCTCGCTCACGGGCAGGATCCGTGGCGGCTCAGCCCGTCTCATCCCTCGCTCGCGCCGCTGCGCGATTCGCGGGTGTGGCCGCGCGTCAATCATCCGGATCTCGCCACCATCTATCCGCCCGCGGCCGAGGCGGGTTTTGCGCTGGTGGCGGCGGTTTCGTCGTCGATCTGGGCGATGAAGCTCTGGATCGCGGTGCACGATCTCGCACTGGTCGGCGTCCTCATGGCCTGGTGCGCCCGCAGGGCGGGCGGGGCGGCGGCGGCGCTGGTTTACGCGTGGAATCCGCTGGTCCTGATCGAGTATTCCGGAAGCGCTCATCACGATCCGACCGCGCTGCTGCCGCTGGGGCTCGCGTTCCTGCTGGCCGAGGAGCGCCCCGCGCTCTCGGGCCTCGCTCTGGCGTGGAGCGCGCTGGTCAAGCTCGCCCCGCTGGCGGCGCTTCCGTTCCTGATGCGGCGCTGGACCGCACGCGGCCGCATCGCGTGCGTGGCGCTGCTCACCCCGGGCCTGGCGCTCTACTGGGCACTCACGCGCGGCTCCGATTCGGGACTCGGCGCGTACTGGGAGACGTGGCGGAACAACGCGCTCCTGTTCGACGCGCTGGAGCGCGTCACCGGCCGCTACGCCACGGCGCGAGCGCTGGCACTCGCTTCGATCGCGATCGTAGCGTTCGCGGCGTGGCGCGCGGCGTGGACGCCGGAGCGATCCGCACGAAACACGCTGCGCGCGGCGACCCTGCTTTCTCCGGTGCTCCATCCCTGGTACCTGGGATGGACGCTGCTGTTCGAGCCGCTCTCGCCGTCGGCGCCGTGGCTCCTGCTGTCGCTCACCGTGGTGCTGAATTACGGCGTGTTCTCCGCCCCGTCGGACCGCGCGGGATTTCACCTGCCGCTCGCCTGGCGGCTGATCGAATACGGCGCGCCGCTGGCGCTCGCGATCGCGTTGCTCGCGTCGCGGCGGGCAGGCCGTGCACGCGCCAGGGGAGGCTTCGGTGCTGGATGATCTCGTCACCGCGCTGCGCGAGCGCGTTTCGGGACAACGGGCGCTCGATGCGGTTCGCGAGCTGTCGCGCTTTCACCGCATCCAGGCCAGCCCCGGGTACGACGCCGCCGCGGACTGGCTGGCGGCCCAGATCGAGCGCGCCGGGCTGCGGGTCGAAATCGAGCGCGTGCCGGGAGACGGAAGAACCCGCCGTCTCGGTTACCTGATGCCGCAGGGCTGGGCCTGCGAGCGGGCGGTGGCGACGCTTCACGGCGACGGAGCGCCGCGTACGCTGTGTGATTTTCCCGTATCTCCTCTGTCGCTGATCCAGCGCAGCGTCGCAGCGCGCGGCCGCTTTTCCATCGCCGTGCTCGAGGACGGAAGCGAGCCGCCGCATTACGAGGGCCTGGACGTTCGAGGACGCGTGGTGCTGACCGCGGGCGACGTGCATCGCGTGCACGATCTCGCGGTGGTCGAGCGCCACGCGGCCGGGCTCCTGAGCTTTGGCCGCCGCCTGGTGCACCCGGTGCGCGACGCATCGACCGACACGGAAGCACTCGCTTACACGTCGTTCTGGTGGAGCGAGCACGCTCCGCGGGGCTGGGGATTCGTCATCTCGCCGCGCGAGGCCGCGCACCTTCGCGGAAGGCTGCGGGACGGAGCGAAGCTCGAGCTCGAGATCGAAATCGAATCGCGGACGTTCGACACCACGATCGCTCTGGTCTCCGCCGTCCAACCGGGCGCGGCGGATGACGCTCCCGGCGAAACGCTGATCGTTTCCCACCTGTGCCACCCGCAACCGGGCGCGAACGACAACGCCTCGGGAGCCGCCGCGAATCTCGAAGCGGCGCGGGCGATCCGCGAATTCGAACGGACAGAACCTGCACCACCTCGCCGCCGCGCGATCCGGCACCTGTGGATGCCGGAATTCACCGGCACTTTCGCGTGGCTGGGCGGCGAGGCCGGACTCCGTCGCACCGCCGACCTGGTCGCGGCGCTCAACCTCGACATGGTGGGAGAGGATCAGAATCAGTGTGGCAGCACGTTCTTGATCGAACATCCACCGCACTTCGCGGCCTCGTTTGCCGAGACCCTGATCGCGCTCATTCGCGAACGCAGCGCCGAGTGGGTGCTCTCCTACTCGGGGCCGGGCCACGTCCCGATTCATCGCATGGCCGAAGTGCCGTTTTCGGGAGGGAGTGACCACGCCGTGCTGATCGACCCGGCGCTCGGCGTCCCGTGCCCGATGCTGATCCAGTGGCCCGATCGCTACTATCACTCGTCGCTCGATACACCGGACCGCTGCGATCCGGCATCGCTCGCCCTCGCCGCTCGCTGTGCCGCGGTCTATGCCGCCTTTGCCGCGCGGATCACCGGACGCGAAGCCGGGTGGCTGGCGTCACGGATCGCGCGGCGCGCGCGCACCCGGCTGCTGGCGGCTCTCGAACGCGACGACGCGCCGCGCGCCGCGCGCGTCGAATCGGAGCGCGCGAGGTCCGCACTCGCGAGCCTGCGTCGCCTAGGGGGCGGGCGTGACCCGCATCAGGGCGCCGACGGCGCCGACCAGCGGACCGGCGATCGCGCGCAGATCGAGATCGCGATCGAACGCGAGCGGCAGGGTCTGAGCGGATTCTGGTCCCGTGAAATCGAGCCGGCCCTGGATTCCACGCGAACCGGCGAGAGACCGGAGGCCGGCGGGTCGGCCACCGGGGGCCTCTCCGCCGGCCCCGGCGATCCCGCCGCCCGCGCCTCTTCCGTCCTTGAGGACGTCGGCTCGCGCCGCGTGCCACGCCGGCGGCTGTCCGCGGCGCTCCATTTTCAGCGCTGGCTGATCGAGGGATGGGACGATCTGCCCCGCTCCCAGCGCGAACGCTGGCGTGCGCTCGAATCCGGGGCCGCGTCATTCGCGCCGCTTCTCGACCTCGCGTGGATGGCCTGCGACGGGGTGCGCAGCCTGGGCGAGATCGCGGACCTGGTGTGGCTCGAGAGCGGACGCCGCGCCGAAGTCGAGATCGGAGAATTCTTCGAATGGACCTGCGCCCTCGGCCTCTGCGAGTGGCGGCCGGAGGGGGAACAGTGATGCAGAGTCAGACCACGCGTTATGGATTCGCGGTCAAGATCGAAAGCGGCGAGGAGATCATCGCCTCGCTGGCCGACTTCGCCACGGAAAATGGACTGCGTGCCGGGTTGATCTCGGGACTGGGTGCAGTGCTCGACCCCGAACTCGGGTTCTTCATTCGCGACTCCCGCAGCTATATCCGGCGCGTATTCGAAGGAGAATTCGAGATCGGCGCCCTGACCGGGAATTTCTCGGAGCTGGAAGGACGGCCGTTTCCACACTGTCACGTGGTGATCGGGGGCTCCGATTTCACGGCCTCGACGGGCCACCTGTTCCGTGGCGTCGTGAGCGTGACGTGCGAGGTGCAGATCACGACCGACCCCGGCGTGCTGAGGCGGGAATCACGGCCTGATCTGGGATTCAATCCGCTCGCGCTGGGCTGACCCCGGCCGCCCCGAGCGGCGTCACGAATCCCGAAAACACCGAAGGCCACGGCGGGCGCCGTGGCCTTCGAAGCGCGTTGCGCGTCCGCTGCTCGGGTTTACTTCGCGGCATCCCCGGCGGGCTTCGCCGAATGCCACTTCGAGAGCGACTCGAGCGTCGCCTTGCGGATGAGCGCCTTCTTCTGAGGATTCGGGCCCGAGCGGCCCTGGAAAGTCGCGGGATCGTTCGCGAGGTTCACGATCCGGTCCACGGCGTCCATCCCCGAAATCACCTCTCCGAAAACCGTGTAGCCCCCGGCGTCGAGCGAGGGCTGTTCGCGAACGTCAATGAAGAACTGGCTGCCGCTGGAGTCGCGTTTCGGGTTCCCGCCATCGCCGAGGCGCGCGGTCGCGACCGAGCCGCGCAGGTGCTTGAGCTTGATCTCGGCCGGAACCGTGTAGCCCGGTCCGCCCACCCCATCGTCGTTCGGATCGGCGTTCTTCGTGTTGGGGTCACCGCCCTGAATCATGAATCCGGGGATCACGCGGTGAAAATACGTGCCGTCGTAGAACCCCTCTTTGACCAGCTTCCTGAAATTCGCGCAGGTCTTCGGCGCCGCGTCCTCACGCATCCGGATCACGATCGTTCCCTGCGCGGTTTCCAGCACCGCCACCGATTCCTCCGCACCCGTCATGGTCGTCGCCTTTCCGGAGCTGCCGGTTGCGGGCTTGGCCGCCGTGCTGTCCGTCCCGGCGCTGGCCGCGCCGGCCATCAGCGCGAGCATCAGTGCGCCCGTCCACCCCATCCGAACCATTCACTCCTCCTCGTCGAGCCGCGAACGATGCGCCCGCGGGCAGGCGCGGAAGTCTAGCGCCCGTGCGCCCGTGCGGCAAGCGAAGCGGGCGCGGAAAAGCGCGCGACGCGTCGCGATGCGCACCGACGCGTTCCCGGGCGGGGCGGGCGCGAGCGCCGCGGAATCGTGCGGCGTCAACCCGGGGTGGGCCGCGTGGCGTGCGCGTGCGGACCTGCTATACTTCCGCGCCGTTCGTGAGCGCGGCGACCGCCCAGTGACGTCCGCACGCACCGCGGTCGCGGCGGTGAGAGTAGTACCAGTGGGGTTCGCAGGCGGTGCAGGCGCCGGTGTCATGAATCTGGGTCACGCCCGCGGCAGCCAGCTGCAGGCGCGCCGCGGTGGGAAGATCAAGCATCATGGGACCCTCGAAATCGCGAATTGCTTCGGCGGGGAATCGCGCGGCGACCGTGGGTCCGACTTCATAGCAGCAGCCGCGGATGCAGGGGCCGAAGTGGACCGCGACGCCCGCGGCGGGAGAAGCCGATCGGTCGCACAACGCCTCGAGCGTCGCGACCGGAATGCCGTTGGCGGTTCCACGCCAGCCCGAGTGGGCGGCGGCAACGGCGCCCGGGGCGACGAGCAGGAGCGACATGCAGTCGGCGGTGGTGACGGCCAGCGCGAGTCCGGGCACATCGGTGATGAGCGCGTCACAGTCCGGGATGTGGCCGGGACGCTCGGCCCTGCGGACTGTGGTGCCGTGGACCTGGCCGGCGGTCACGAGGGACGCGCGATCGAGGCCCAGGGCCTGGAGCACGCGGCGTCGATTCTCGGCCACGGCCTCGGGCCGGTCCGAGCTCGAGCGGCCGAGGTTGAGCTGGTCGTAGGGCGGCAGACTCACGCCGCCCCTTCGTGTGGAGAAGGCGAGAACCGGAGAGAGATCGCGAGACACCGGGCGCCACAGCGGCAACGGAGCGTCTCGGAGCAGGACCCACATGGGTATGCCACGCTAGAGAACCGGTCCGCGAGCGTCAAGGCGGACGTCACGCAGGGAGAAGACCCGCAGTGAGACCGACTGAACGCAGCCGCACAGCCATCGTGGTCCTGCTGATCCTTTCGGCCGGTGCCGTGCCGGGCGATGGCGCTCCGGCGCCGGCCAGGAACGAGACGGCTCCTGCGATCGCGATCGTGGGGTCGCGCCGTGTCCCGCGCGGCGAATTCGAACAGCGCGTCACACTGGCCGAGGCGGCGGTTCGCCAGCGGAACGGCTCCGATCTGCCCGAAGATCTCCGCGTGGTATTCCGGCGCCAGGTGCTGGAGTCCATGATCCGCTTCGAGCTGCTGGTGCTCGAGGCCCAGCGCCTCGGGATCGCCGCCACCATCGAGGAAGCCGACGAACAGCTGAAGAAAGATCCATATTTCAATCCGGGCGGAAAATTCGATCCGGGCAAGTTTGCCGCCGTCAAGGTCGCGACTCCACCGGCCTATCAGAGCTCGGTGCAGGGAATCCGGCTGCGCATCGCGGCGCAGAAACTCGAAGCGAAAATGGAGCAGGAGGTCATGCCTCCCGAGGCCGCGCTCAAGGACGCGGCGACCCGCCAGATCGCGCACATTTCGCTCGACTACCTGGCGCTCGACGCCGCCGACTTCAAGGGCGCTTATCCCGAGCCGCGCGAGCGCGATATCCTGGAATTCTACACCGCGCACGTCGATGATTTCCGGCGTGGAGCGCGCGCCCGGATCAGCCTGGTCTTCATCGACCAGCCATCGCTGTCGGACAGCCTGCGCAGCTTTGCGGGCGAGACCCGCGCGTGGGATGCCCGCATGCGACAGCGGGCGGACAGCGCACTCGCCGTGATCCGCGCCGGCGCGTCGTTCGACGAGGTCGGCGCGGCGCTGGGGGGCGTTCACCCTCACGTGACGGTCGGGCCCGACAATTTCCCGGGCTACTGGCTGGGGACGCGCGAAATGGGCGCGGCGGTATTCCAGCTCAAGGCGAGTGGCGTTCTTTCCCAGCCGGTGCCCACCAATCCCGGTTACCTGCTGGTGCGGCTTGAATCCCTGACTCCCGCTCACATCGCTCCGCTCGCCGAGGTATCGCCCGAAATTCGGGGTCGGCTTCGCGAGACCGCGAACCAGCATCGCGACGATCGCGAGATCGAGGCGCTGTACGCGCAAGTCGCGGACAGCCTGCGAGCCCCCGCGGTGCGCGTGCGCTACGCGACCGCCGACACACTCGCGATGGATCCGGGAGAGCCGGCCGAGGCGGACCTCGATCGTTTCTATCGCGGGCACCTCGCGGATTACTCGTCGTTCGATCCGCAAAGCGGCGTGATTCGGTCGCTGCCATTGGCCGATGTGCGAGGCGACGTCGGTATGCGCTGGCGCCATGAACGCCGGATCGAAATGGCGCGCGCGCTTGCCGAGGGCCTGGCCCGTTCGTGGAGCGCGGGGAAGCGGGACGCGGAATTGGAACGCTCGGCCACCCGCATGCGCGACATCGGCCCGCTGCCGGTGGGCGCAGACGTTGATACCGGGCGCGTGGGAAGCGCGATCACCGATTCGATTTCCAACCACGGCGCCACGCGCCACTGGGCCATGGCGGCGTATCGCAGCGGCTATTTCGTGTACCACGTTTACGAGACGATCCCATCCTACAAGCCGACCCTCGAGCAGGCCCGCAACGCGCTGCGCGAGAGGCTGCAGCGCCGGCAGGAGCAGTCGGATCTGCTGGCGGCACGGGCGCTGTTCGATCGCGATCCACCGCGCTGGGCCCGGGGCAATACGATTCATCTCAGCCGCTTCTTCGTTCCGCCTCTCGATCGGATCGCGGTGCCGCTCACGCGCACCGAGGTGGAGCGTTACCACGTGAACCATATGGATCTCTACTCCGCGCCCGAGATGGTCGAGGCGCGGCACATCCTGATCAGCCCGACTGGGCCCGGTCCGGGCGCCGACCGCATCGCGCACCAGAGGGCGGACAGCCTGCTTCGCGCGATCCGGGCCGGCGAGGATTTCAGCTCGGTCGCGCGGCGCGTGACCGACGACCCCGCGACGCGTGGCAACGGAGGCGATCTCGGCGAGTTCGCGCGAGGAGTCATGCTGCCGGAATTCGAGAGCGCCGCATTTTCGCTCAAGCCCGGCCAGATCAGCGAGCCGGTTCGCACCAGCGTGGGCTGGCATCTGATTCGCTGCGTCAATCACGTCCCGATCTACGCGCAGCCGCTGGCATGGATCTACGGGAACGTCGGGTTCGACGCCGCGGGGGAGAAGGCCGACAGTATCGCTTCGCATCGCGCGGACAGCCTGGCGCGCAACGTCCACACGCCCGCGGAAGCCCGCGCGGCCGCACGAAAGCTGGGGTTGTTCGTCGAGTCCAACACGCACGTGTCGGGCGATCGCCACCTCGCTCCCGACATCAAGCCCTACCTGATCGCGCTCGAGGACGTGAAACCCGGCCATCTTCTTCCCGGTGCCCGCCCCGTGAAGGGGCAGGGCTATGTCATCACGTGGGTCGACAGCATCACTGCTCCCCAGGCTCCGGGGTGGGAATCCGTGCGTTCGCGCGTGCTCGAAACCTATCGGCTCGGCGCGCCTGCCCGGGCCCTGGAAGCCAAGACCGCCGAGCTCGATTCGATGATGGCGTCGGGCTGGTCGTTCGACAGCCTCGGTACGCTGTGGGGCGGCCTCGCGCACGTGCCGGACGCGCTGTCCGGCGCGGGCATCCGCGAGTTGTCCGGCAGCCGCGAGGTTCTCGACTCGCTGGCCTGGGGAGCCGCGGGCGGGCCGCCGCTTTCGACCGGTGCCGTGAGCGGATGGCAGACTCTTCCGAGGGAACGAGTCCGCTTGCGCATCTCGGAACGGAAGATGCCGGATGTCGCGATGCTCGCGCAGCGGATCGAGATTGATCGCCGCGCCGCGGCGGACCGCGGCCTGAAACCGCGCTTCGAGGAATTGCGCAGGCGCTACGGCGTCCGGATCCTGGATCCGAAGCTCGAGGAAGTGTCGCTTCCGGCGCCGCCGCCCGCGCCGCCCGGGCTGCCGTGACCGCCTGAGACGTTTCCTTCCGCACGCAGACGCTTCGCGCGATCGTGCAACCCGCACGGCCCCCGGCCGGCGCGGGTCAGGCCGATCCCCGCAGATGCCGCGCCCGCGATGGATCCGGCGGGTGGTATGTTCCGTGCAACAGGCGCCCCGGAACCCCGGAGCGAAACCATCCATGGCCACTCTCGAGACATCCATCTCGGGCGCCCAGCGCCGCGTCGTGCTGATCGATTTCGACTGGCAGGACGCCGATCTGATGCCCGACCTCCTGCGGCAGCCCGGGCTATCCGGGCGGCTGGTCGCCGGCGAGCGGCCCGACGACGCGGGCCTGCGCGTCGCGGAGCTGTGCGGCCTGCCGCGCACCATGGATCTGGCCGATCTCACGCGCGAGATCTTCGACCTCGCGGTGGTCGGCGAGCGCAGCGCGCGGCGCACCCAGATCGAGGGGCTGCTGCTCGCGCTGGGCACGCCGTGCGCCTCACCCCGCAGCCTCTTCGATGGCGAGCACGCGACGGAGCCGGTTCCCGCGATCGAGGCACCGCTCGCGCTCCACGCCGCAGCGTTCGAAAACGCGCTGGGTGGAGGCGAGATCGAAGACATCATCGAGCAATCACTGCCCGATCTGTCGGACAGCGCTCCGACCGCTCCGCTCGAGGTGCTCATCACGGGCCAGCGCGGCGCACCGATTTCCACGCTCGACGATTTTCCCTCGCCCGAGGATCGCCGCGGTCTCGAGCGGACGCTCGCATCGCTGGCTGCCCGCACCGGCGCGGATTGCGCTGAACTGTGCGCGGTGCGTGACGAACATCGGGAGGTCATGGCCCGGGTGGGAACCGAGGACGCGTTGCTCAAGGGTCTGATCGATCTCGCGCTCGACCTCAACGCTCCGCAAGTGGTCCGTCGCCTGACCGGACCCAACGAAGGCAAGGCCTGGGGCGCCTGGCCGTTTCAGACCACGCAACGCCGCGGCGTCCTCGCGGCGGCCGCGATCCATCCGGCCGAGGGCTGGACTTCGTGGGAGAAAATGGTGGACGACCTTCGCACCACCTGGGACGAGCGCGACCGCGAACAGGCCGGCCCCGCCTTCCCGATGCTGCCCGGCGCCGTGAACGGATGGCTCGCGATCGATGCGTTCCGCGGCCGCGTTGATCTCGCGCTGGAGCGCAACCGTCGCGACGGTCTCCGATTCGCCGTCCATCGCCTGCTGTTCCCGCCGTCCAGCCCCGCGGTCGACCGGCTGTGCGTCGAGTTGCCTGGCCAGCTGCGCGACACAGACTGCCTCTGCCGTCCGTCGGCCGACCGCGTGCTGCTCCTGACCGCCGGTTCGGGGGAGGGATTCGCTCACGTGAGACGGCGGCTGATCGCCCTTTGGGAGCGTTCGTGGCGCGAATCGGGCGACGCTCCTCCCGCGCCTCCCGTGACCTCGGAGCGGGTCGAGGTCACGGGCCCCGAGGACTCCGAGCCGTTCGTGTCTGCGGTCATCGGCTGGCTGACGCTCGACCGCTGATCCCGCCCGACCGCTGATCCCGCTCGACCGCCGCCCCGGGCCACGCGCTTCCTTGACGCCCGCTCGCGCGCTCGTGTAATGCTTCGGCCCTTGCTCCGGGGGCTCGCGCGTGAAACGCACCATTCGGCGGCTGGCGGCGGACACCGCCTCGCGGATCGCCGCGGGCGAAGTCATCGACCGTCCGCTGTCCGCACTCAAGGAAATCCTCGAGAACGCATTCGATGCGGGCGCCCGATCGATCGAGATCCGGGTCGAGCGCGCGCTCGACCATGCGTTTCAGGTCGCGGATGACGGTACCGGAATTCCGGCGGCCGAGATCGAACTCGCGCTGGAGCGGCACGCGACCAGCAAGCTGACCACGCTCGACGATCTCGACCGGCTCGAGAGTCTGGGCTTCCGGGGCGAGGCGCTCCCGAGCATCGCCGCGGTCAGCCGTCTCAAGCTGGTGAGCGCGGTGAACGACGCGGAGGTCGCGGCCCTGGTGCGGGCCGAGGGCGGAATCGTGGTCGAACGCGGCGAGATCGCGCGGGCGCCGGGCACCACGGTCGAAGTGCGCGACGTGTTCTTCAATGTTCCGGCGCGGCGCAAGTTCCTGAGTGGACCCGCCGGCGAGCTGCGCGCCGCCACCCGCATGATCGAGAGCTGCGCCCTCGCATTTCCCGCGGTCGCGATCCGCCTGACCGTGGACGGCCGCGAGCGCTTCCACTGGCCGGCGGCGCGGGACCTGCGCGAGCGCTGCGAACAGCTCTGGTCGCCGCGCCACGCCGCGCAGCGCCTCCTAGCGACCGGTGAGCGAGATGGAGTTCACGTCACGGCGATGCTCGGACTTCCCGAGCACGCTCGGGCCACCCGCGAGGGACAGGTCTTTCTGGTCAACCGGCGCTGGGTGCAAAGTCCGCTGATCGCACAGGCGCTCCGCCAGGCGTACGGCAATCTTCTGCCACCGGGTCGATTTCCGGCGGCGGTGGTGTGGCTGACGGTCCCGCCCGCGCGGCTCGACGTCAACGTACACCCGACCAAGCGCGAGGTGCGATTCGCCGACGACGACACGGTGTTCGGCCTGATCGCCGGCGCGTGCGCGAAGCCACTCGCGAGCCTTCATCCGCCGTTCACCGTGGTCCGCGGCGGCGCGCCGGAACCCGCGTGGGCGGATCGCGTGCGCGAGAGGCCTTCGAGCCAGACCTGGCTGGGGCTGGAAACGCAGGCGGGCGCGGGCGCTCCCGGCGCAGCGGCCATCCCCGAGTCCGCGGACGCCACTGCCGGGAGCAGGTCCGCCGCCGGGAGCGGGTCCGCCTCCGGCCCGGCCGTCTCCGTGGCCGCGCGCGCGCCGGCCGAGGCCGAGAGCGAACTGTGGCAGCTTCACCGCACCTACATTCTCGCCCCGGTTCGGGGCGGCCTCGTCATCATCGATCAGCACGCCGCCCATGAGCGGATTCTGTACGAGGAAGCGCTGGCGCGGCTCCAGGGAGAGCGGGGTGCGGCCCAGCAGTTGTTGTTCCCGGTGCTGGTCGATCTGTCGCGCGACCACTTCGATCTCTTGCTCGAGCTGGGTCCCCAGCTTCAGCAGCTGGGCTGGGATCTGTCGCCGCTCGGACCTCCGACCGTCGTCATCCAGGGAGTACCCTCGGGCCTCCGCACCGAGCGGCCCGCTCAGTTGCTCCAGGACATGCTCGACGGTTACGGCGAGGACAGCGCCTCGACCGCCGACCAGCAGATCGTGGAGCGCATCGCGCGCTCGTTCGCATGCCATGCCGCCACGCGCGCGGGCGATGCGCTCACCCGTGAGGAGATGCGCACGCTGGTCGACCGCCTGTTCGCGACTTCGCATCCTCACGGCGATCCGCACGGCCGTGTGACGTTCGTGCGGCTGGATCTCGACGAATTCCACCGACGCTTCGGTCGTCTGTGAGCGGTGAGATGAACCCGCAGCCGGTCATCGCCGTGGTGGGCGCCACCGCCACCGGCAAGACCGAGGTGGGCGAGCGACTGGCCGTGAAGGTCGGGGGTGAGGTGGTGTGCGCCGATTCGCGGCAGGTGTTCGCGGAGCTCGAGATCGGCACCGGCAAGCCCACGCGCTCACAGCGCGCCTCGCACGCCCATCACCTTTTCGAAGCGCTCTCGCTCGCCTCGGACGATGCGCCGGGCGCCTCGGCAGGCTGGTACGCGGCGGCGGCCCGCGCGGCGTGCGCGCGGATCCACGAGAAGGGCGCGATCCCGGTGCTGGTGGGAGGCTCGGGACTCTACCTGCGCGCCGCGATGAGCGGCATCGCTCCCACGCCTGCGATCGATCCCGCCGTCCGCGTGCGGCTTCAAGTAGAACTCGAAGTCAACGGACCCGCGGGGCTCCACGCGCGACTCGCCGCGCTCGACCCCGATTCCGCCCGGCGCCTCGCTCCACGCGATGCCCAGCGCGTGAGCCGGGCGCTGGCCGTGATCGAGTCGACCGGCCGCACGCTGACCTCATGGCACGCGCAGCCGGCCGCCCCGGCGGTGGACGGGGCCTGGCGGGTGTTCGAATTGACGGTCGAGCCGGCCGAGCTCCGCGGTCGGATCGAATCTCGCACCCGCTGGATGTTCGAGAACGGGCTGATCGATGAGACCGCGGGGCTGATCGAGCGGGGGCTGGGATTTCGGGTTGTCCCCAGACGAATTGGCTTTCGTCGGCGTCCCACGGGCGGCTCACTGAAATCATGTCCACGTAGCGGCCTACCATTTTCTTCATCGCTTCGGCGCGTTGCGGTTCCTCGTCGAAGCGATTGTGTTCTTCTCGCGGGTCGCTTTTCAAATTGAATAATTCAAAGCTGTAGGGATTGCGATTGTAAATTAATTTGTAGCCGTCCTGCGTGATGACCGCGTATTTTTTGGTCTCCAAGGAAACTGTCTGGTCGGGGCGCACAAAGAACGATTGATAGCGATAGGTTTGCTCCGCGTAAACCGGCGGCGGCGTGAATGGTTCATTCTTCATCAAGGGCAACAGACTGACACCCGCGCACGCTTGCGGATAATCCAAACCGAGGGTGGTTAAAATCGTCGGCCCTAAATCAATGCTGCTGACGTAGGCGGAAATTTTCTGCGGCGCAAGTTCCGGCACATAAATCAGGTAGGGAATGTGCAACTGTTCGTTGTACAGCAACGACGAATGCTTGTACATTCCGCGTTCGCCGCGCGATTCGCCGTGGTCTGCCATAATCACAATCATGGTGTCCTGCATACGTCCGGCGCGCTCCAGCCAAGCGAACAAACGCCCTAGGTGATAATCCACATAAGCAACCTCGCCATCATACAGGTCGGTCAAGGACTGGCCGAAATTGAATTGCTCATGAAATTTGTACGGGCGATGGGTGTCTGTGGCGTACAGATAAGCCGCAAAGGGTTTCTCTTTTGGTGCCTCCTGTAAAACTTTGATGGCGACATCAATAGTCTCGGCAAAAGTTTTAACGCGGGCTTCCTGCACAACCTTCATGCCTTTGACGTGGCGCAGCAACACCGGCAGGCGACGCGGAAAAACCATGGCGTTGTAATCGTTTTTGGCGATGATTTCCGGCCAGCCTTCCAAGTGCGCGTCCCAGTAATTGCCCTGCGTAAATTTCGGCAGCGCTTCAAAGGTATTCGGTGCAGGCGTGAAACCGTTTTCAAAAAGTTGCGCTTTGGCGGCGAGTTTGTCGAAATTCGGACTGGTGTTTCTGGGGTAGCCATACGCGCCCAGATGGTCGGCGCGCAAAGCGTCCACAAACACATAAATCACATTCAAGCGTTTGGCCTTGGGGTTGGGCGCGGCGTGGTAAGCTTGCCAACTCTGTGTCCATTCGTCCCTGTCCTGCGGCGTCAGGTCGCCGCCTATACAATTGTTGTCCACGCCATCGCCTACGACTTCAGGGTGCGCCGGGTTGATGGCGGCGTTATGATCGTCGGCATCGCCGCCGC
>JACOSU010000011.1 GCA_016178685.1 Candidatus Eiseniibacteriota bacterium
ACGATTTCGTTGCCGCCCACCGCCGTGAGCGCCGAGTAAATCGCGCGCTTTTCCTCGGTCGGCCGCAGGTCGAATTCCGGCGCCTGAAGCATGCTCATCAACCTGCGCGCGACGCCCGGGTCGCGACCGGCCGAGAGCTGGTGAAGGACCGCGGACAGCATGCGCGTGTCGGCGCCATCCAGCATGCGCAGCAGCAGTGCCCGGGTCAGGCGCAGATCGGCCTGGCCGAGCGCGGCCACGACTTCCTGCCGCACGCGCGCATCGGGATTACGCATCGCCCCCTGCAGCAGCCCGATGATCGAGTTGCCTCCGATCCAGCCCAGGATATGCACGGCGTTGCGCACCACGAACCAGCGCGGATCCGACAGCCACGGCGCGAGCCGCTCGGGATTCGCGCGGCACCGCTCGGCAATCGCTTCGGCGATCATCCGGCGGTTGCGGCGGTTCTGACTCTCGGCCAGCACCAGATTCAGCCAGTCCACGCCCGGATCGCCGAGTTCCCGGGCCAGCACGATGAAGTCCTGCACGGCCGGCAGATCCTGATCGTCCAGCTTCTCGATCGTGCCCGCCACCGAGATGGGCTGCAGCAGCTCCTGGGCGAACGCGCCGACGCTGTGGCCGCCAGGTTCGCAGCTCTTCACCATCTTCAGCGCCTCGTACGCCTCGAGCCACTGACCGTGGGTCACGGCCTGGCGCATGACGCGCGGCAGAAATCGGCCCAGTTCGGTGCGATCCTGTTCGTTCGCTTCGGCCGACAGGTACGCGCTCGCCGTCGCGATGGCCACAGTGAGTCGAGGGATCGCGTGCTCGGCGTCGTACTCGTTTCGAAACCGCCGCACTTCGGAGGGCGCGAGCGATTCGAGCTCGTCGAACTCCGCTTCGATTTCGAGCGTCTCTTCTCCGGTCCTCCAGTCGTCGGAGCGTGGGGGGTCCTCGGTCGAGGTGCCGGCCAGCGACTCGGCAGCGGGACTGTCCGGAGTGGCGGGCACGTCGGCGTCGTCTTCGCCTTCGGAGGGCCAGGGGAGCAGTCCGCCGGCGGCGTCTCCGTCGGCGGGCGCCTCGCCCGCGCCGAGGTCGCCCTCGGCCGGAACGTAATCGAGGTCCACGTGCGGAAGCTGCGCTTCCCACAGCAGCGTGACGAGGTCGTCCTCGCCCGCGTTCTGTCCCGTCACGTGCAGCACGCCGTCGATCAGGGCGTCGAGCTCGCGCGCCTCGAGGCCGCGCTGGAGCGTCAGCGACCGGATGCCGTCGCGAAAAAACGGCAGGGCAAGGTTGTCATCGCGCGAGCGCGCCGGGTACAGCGAGACGTCCTCGAACAACACGTCGTCGGACTTGAAATGGTAGGTCAGCGTGTCGTGCTCCTCGAGCACGCGTCGCGCCGCCGCACCGAGCTCGTCGCGAAAGCGCAGCACGGCCGGGTTGTTCGCGTCGTAGAGCCGGCACGTCTTGAGCGTGCGCGCGAACTGGTGAATGAAGGCCGACGCGATCCTGACGTCACGACTCTCGTCGTTCGGCGGATCCCGAAGCTCTTCATCCGGGTGAGGATGGGGGTTTGAAGTCATGCGATCACGTCCCGCTCCCTGGGCCAGACTCCGAGGGGATTCCGCGAGGGTATCGGCCCGGAACGCGGTTCGCTTGAGGCGTTACTACCCCACGAGCCTGTTCCCGCAACCACTTGCGCGGCCCGTGCGTAGTCGGATCACGCGCCGGTCGTCTGCGGCTCCGCGTCCGGCGCGCATCTGCTTGACGTTCCGCCGAACCACGCGATGCTCCCCGTTCACGCGCCGTCCGTTGCGACCCCGAAGGAGTCTCCCGCCCATGATTCGAATCCGATCCGTAGTGCTGGCCGCCGCGCTCGCCGCCGCCTCCGTGTTGCGCGGCGCCTCGC
This sequence comes from Candidatus Eiseniibacteriota bacterium, assembly GCA_016178685.1. Classification (GTDB taxonomy): domain Bacteria; phylum Eisenbacteria; class RBG-16-71-46; order RBG-16-71-46; family RBG-16-71-46; genus JACOSU01. Next base: position 1,889 of record JACOSU010000011.1, read on the forward strand.
CCGCTTCCGCTCTCCAGGAATGCCGTCTCCTCAGGCAGCCCGACATCGAGGGCAACCTCATCGTGTTCGTCTATGGCGGAGACCTGTGGACGGTCGCCCGCAACGGCGGAACCGCGCAGCGCATCACGTCGCACGAGGGCGTGGAGTCGAATCCCAAGTTCTCGCCCGACGGCACGACGCTCGCGTTCACCGGCGAATACGACGGCAATCTCGATGTCTATACCGTGCCCGCCGAGGGCGGTGAACCGCGGCGCCTGACGTGGCACCCGGCTGCGGATCAGGTCACCGAATGGTATCCCGACGGGCGGCACATCCTCGCCCGCTCGGGCCGCGCGAGCGCGATTCGCGTCGATCGCTTCATCTCGGTCCCCGCGAACGGCGGCTTCGAAACGGTGCTGCGGCTGCCGAGCGCGGGCTACGCATCGTTCTCGCCCGATGGCAACCAGATTGCGTTCGTCTCGCCGCAGTACGACCGGCGCACGTGGAAGCACTATCGCGGCGGCAACGCTCCCGACCTGTGGATCTATGACTTCACGAACAACACGTCTGAGAAAATCACGGACTGGCCGGGGCCCGACGAGTGGCCGATGTGGCACGACCGCACGATCTATTACTGCTCGGATCGCGGCGGGCGCACCGCGAACCTGTGGGCCTACGACCTCGACAAGAAGACGCACCGGCAGGTCACGAGCTTCACCGAGTACGACGTCAAGTGGCCGAGCGTCGGCAGCGACGCGATCGTGTTCGAGAACGGCGGCTACCTCTACGTCATGGATCTCGCCTCCGAGAAGGCGCAGAAGATCCAGGTGCTGGTGCCCGACGACAAGCCCGCGACGCGCGCCGAATATCGCAACGTGGCGGCCTGGATCGAGAACTTTTCGCTCTCGCCCTCGGCGAAGCGCGTGGTGATCGCGGCGCGCGGCGAGCTGTTTTCGGTCCCGGCCGAGCACGGTGACGCGCGCGATCTCACGAACACGCCTGCCGCGCGCGAGCGCGATCCCGTGTGGTCGCCGGATGGGCGCTGGATCGCCTGCCTCTCGGACCAGAGCGGCGAATACGAGCTGCACGTGGTGGGCGCCGACGGCAAGTCGCCCGACCGCCAGGTGACGCGCGGCGGCGCGACGTTCCGCTTCGCTCCGGTGTGGTCGCCGGATTCGAAGAAGCTGGCGTTCTCGGACAAGACGCGCGCGCTGTGGTGGTGCGACGTCGCGAGCGGCAGGCTCACCAAGATCGACAAGTGCGAGGAAGACGAGATCCACGACTACGCGTGGTCAGGTGATTCGCGCTGGATCGCGTACACGCGGCAGGAGTCGAATCACTTCCGGCGCGTGATGCTCTACTCGCTCGCGAATCAGGGCATCACCACGATCTCGGGCGGCATGACCGATGATTTCGGCTCGGTGTTCGACCCCGAGGGCCGCTGGCTGTTCTTCGTGTCGCAGCGCTCGATCGACATCCCGGCGTTTCAGTTCGAATACAACTTCTCCTATCCCGCGACGAACAAGATCTACGCCGTGACGTTGCGCGACACGGTGCTGTCGCCGGCGGCTCCACAGAGCGACGAAGAGACCGGAGCGGCCGCCGGCAAGGACGGCGCGGGCAACCAGAAGGGCAAGGACGCGGGCCCGGGGGGCGCCGCGAAGGACGGCAAGTCCGGCGGCGCGGGCAGGCCGGAGACCCCGGTCGTTCCGCTCAAGATCGATCTCAACGGCATCGGATCGCGCGTCGCGGAGCTGCCGGTCGCCGCCGGCCGGTACTCCGGGCTGCGCGCGTTCAAGGACAAGTTGATGTTCCTCGCGCTCCAAGCGCCGGATGTCGAGGCCGACAACGATCGCGGCAAAGCGGCGCTGCACGTGTTCGACTTTGACGAGCGCAAGGATCAGACCGTGATCGAGGGCATCGAGGCGAGCTACGACGCTTCAAGAGACGGCGGCAAGGTGGTCTACAAGGCGGGCGAAACCATCGGCATCGTCGATGCCAAGCCCGGACAGAAAGTGGGCGATGGCAAGATTGCCTCGGGCACGCTCATGGCCTGGGTCAGCCCGCGCGAGGAATGGATGCAGATGTTCAACGAAGCGTGGCGGCTCGAGCGCGACTTCTATTACGACCCGGCGATGGGCGGACTCGACTGGAAGGCGATCGGCGAACGCTACCGGCAGATCGTTCCCTATTGCGCGCACCGCAGCGATCTCAATTACCTGCTCGGCGAGCTGGTCGGCGAACTGGGCACGTCCCACACCTATGTCGGCGGCGGCGACGCGCCGAAGGTCACCGCGACCGACGTGGGGCTGCTGGGCGCGGATTTCGCGCTCGATGCCGCGAGCGGGTGTTATTTCTTCTTCAAGATCTACCGCAGTCGCGATTGGAACTCGAACGTGGCCGCTCCGCTCGCCGAGCCGGGCGTGAACGTCAAGGACGGAGAATTCCTGCTCGCGGTCAACGGCCACGCGCTCCTCGCGCCCGAGAACGTGTACGCCGCGTTCACCGGCACCACCGACCGCATCACGACGCTCACGATCGGAACCACGGCGAACGATCCCCGGCCGCGCACGGTCTCGGTCAAGCCGATCGCGAGCGAGCGGACGCTGCGCTACACGGAGTGGGTGGATTTCAACCGCACGCTGGTCAGCAACCTCACGAACGGCCGCATCGCGTACATCCACGTGCCGAACACGGCGACCGGAGGCATGCAGGAGTTCACGAAGCAGTATTACCCGCAGGTGGACCGCCAGGGCATCATCGTGGACGAGCGCTTCAATGGCGGCGGCTTCATTCCCGATTTCTTCATCGAGCGTCTGCGTCGCACCACGTGGTCCTACTGGTCGACGAGGGACGGCAACGATTTCCGCACGCCCGCGACGGCGATCGACGGGCCCAAATGCATCCTCATCAATCACTACGCGGGCTCGGGCGGCGACTGCTTCCCGTACTTCTTCCGGCTCGCGGGCCTGGGTCCCGTGATCGGCACGCGCACCTGGGGCGGACTGGTCGGCATCAGCCACAGCCTGCCGCTGGTGGACGGCGGCTCGGTGACCATGCCCGACTTCGGATTCTGGGACGCGAAGACCGGCCAGTGGTCGGTCGAGAATCACGGCGTGGAACCCGATATCGAGGTCGAGAACACGCCGGACATGATGATCCTGGGGCACGACGCGCAGCTCGAGAAGGCGATCCAGTACTGCCTTCGCGAGCTGATCAGGAATCCTCCGAAGAAGCCCGAGCGCCCGAAGTACAAGACGCAGGAAGGACTGAAGTAGCGCGCCCGCGACGCGCGGGGCGCGACGCGCGTGGCGCGGGGTGCGGGGTGCGGGGTGCGGGGTGCGGGGCGATCCGCCGCCCCGCGCCTACTTTTCGAGCACGTCGCGCAGGCGGTCGAGCGTCTTCGCCCAGTAGAGTTTCATTTTCGCCGCGGCGGTCGCGTCCCTGAGCCTGTGGTGCTGGACCGCGACCTGGCTCTTGCGCGGGCCCTTCGCGTAAATATTCACCTCGAGCGTCGTCTTCCCGTCGCGCCACGTGATCCGCAGCGATTTCGGCTCGGACGCCGTGCGGATTGCGATCTTCGTCTTCGGCAGCCACCGATCGCGCGTCTTCGTGTCGGCCCACGCGCGATACGCTGCCACCGCCGGCGCCGCGATGGTGCGGCTGACGCCGATCTCGAATCCGTTCGGGCGCTCGTGCACCTGGCGGAGTCCGCGCGCGCGCTCGTAGCCCACCACCACCATCTGACACCACCAGCGCGGCAGTTTGCGAACATTGTAGAGATGCGTAGCGATCGCGGCGTGATTCATCTTCTTCGCGCCGGCCCGATCGAGGCTCACGAACCACTGCTCCCACGTTTTCCCGGTGCGCTTCAGGACCGCATCGTCGCCGACCGGCAGTTTCGAAGTCGTCGCCATCTCGTTCCTCCCCTCTCGCCTCACTCCTCGAGCGTGCTGAGATCCCCGACCGGCAGGCCCTGGTCCCACGCCTTCAGCACGCGGCGCATGATTTTCCCCGAGCGCGTCTTCGGCAGCTTGTCGCGGAACTCGATCTCGCGTGGCGCGGCGTGCGCGGCGAGGTTCTGCCTGACGTGCGCCGCAATCTCCTTCTTCAACTCGTCGCTGGGCTCGAAGCCCGCCCTCAGCGACACAAACGCCTTGATGATGTGCCCGCGGATCTCGTCGGGCTTGCCGATCACGCCGGCTTCGGCGACCGCCGGGTGCGACACCAGCGCGCTCTCGACCTCGAACGGCCCGACGCGCTCGCCCGCGGTGTTGATTACGTCGTCGGCGCGACCCTGGAACCAGAAGTAACCGTCTTCGTCCACGTGCGCCGTGTCGCCCGTGAAATAGTAACCCGGAAATCGGAAGTACTCTTCATATTTCGCGGGGCTGTTCCAGATCTGCCGCATCATCCCCGGCCAGCCCGCCTTGATGCACAGCAGGCCGAGCGTGTTCGGCGGAAGCACCTCGCCCTTGTCGTCGAGAATCGCGGCCGAGACGCCCGGAATCGGCTTGCCCATCGAGCCGGGCCGGATCTCCATGCACGGATAATTCGAGATCAGCTGATGCCCGGTCTCGGTCATCCACCAGTTGTCGTGGATGCGGCGCCGGTAGACGCGCCAACCCCAGCGCACCACCTCGGGATTGAGCGGCTCGCCGACCGACAGCACGTGGCGCAGCGAAGAGAGATCGTACTTTTCGACCAGCGCGTCACCTGCCGCCATCAGCATGCGAAACGCGGTGGGCGCGGAATACCACACCGTGACCCGATGCTTCTGGATCGTGTCGTACCAGCCCGCCGCGTCGAAGCGCCCGCCGCGGATCAGGTTCGTCGCGCCGTTCAGCCACGGCGCGAAAATCCCGTACGAGGTGCCCGTCACCCAGCCGGGATCGGCGGTGCACCAGTAGATGTCGTTCTCCTTCAGGTCCAGCACCCACTGTCCGGTCTGATAGTGGCCGAGCATCGCGTTCTGCACGTGGAGCGCGCCCTTCGGCTTGCCGGTCGAGCCCGACGTGTAGTGGAGAATCAATGGATCTTCGCGATCGAGCCACACCGGCTCGAATTCGTCGCTCGATTTTTCCATCTCGGCGTCGAATGAGCGGTGACGCCCACTCGCATCGCCACTTTCGCCGGCCAGGATCACGTGCTTCAAGTCCGGCAGGTCGCGCTCGGGCACGCGCTCGAGCAGCTTGCGGTTCGTGAGCAGCGCGACCGCGGCGGCGTCCATCATGCGGTCGCGCACCGCGTCCGACATGAACGCTTCGAACAGCGGGCTCGGAATCGCGCCGACCTTCAGGATTCCGAGAATGCCGATGTAGGTCTCGGGCTGCCGCGGCAGAAACACGAACACGCGGTCGCCGCGCTTGACGCCCATGCGGATGAGCGCGTTCGCGAAGCGGTTCGACAGCCGCATCAGGTCTTCGAACGTGTATCGCTCGACGTGCTCGCCGTCGGTGTAAAGCAGCGCGAGCTTGTTCTTGCGAGGGCCCAGCGCGTGGCGGTCGATCGCCTCGTGCGCCATGTTGAGCTTGCCGGTGCGGTGCCAGTCGAACGCCGCCTCGACCGACTTCCAGTCGAACGAACGCGCCGCGGACTCGTAGTCCAATAGATTGCCCGGCACTTCAGGGACCGGTCGCAGCACTTCGTCGCTCATGCGCCCTCCGCTCGGGGTGAGGCTCTCGAGAGTCGAGCGAGGCTATCGGAGGGAGGCGACGGGCGCAACGGCAGAGGCGCGGCCGCAGCCGGCGCCCATCGTCACTTCCACGGCGCCGGGATCACCTCGCACAATACCGACTCGAGGTCGTTGAGCACCACGCGGGTCGGCGGCGCATCGGCCGGCGGCAACTCGAACTCCGTGACCGCGCCCGCGATCGCGACGCGCATGCGTTCGACCCGGTCGCGCCCGTATTCTACCCGCACCGGCACTTCCATGCGGAAGTTCGCCGGCACGTTCGATTGAGCGACGCGCGCGCGGACCACGTAACGCCCGCTTGTATCGCGCTGCGCATGCCATGAAAACGTGTACGTGGGCAGCTCGGCGTGATCGATCCACTGGTCGAAGAACCAGTGCATGTCGCGCCCCATGGCGCGGCTAGTCGCGGCCTCGACGTCAGCGTTCGTCACGAATCCGCCGGCGTGCGCGGCGTAGAGATCGCGCATCAGGCCGAGAAACCTGCGCTCGCCGGGATCCTGCTCGTCGAGCATCAGGTTGCGCAGCATGTGCAGCACCCAGGCGCCCTTGTTGTAAACGATCACGCTGTAATCGCCGGCCGTGCGGCTGCTGTTCGTGCGATCGCCGAGGCTGACCGGCGCTGCCGGCGTCGTGCGTCCGAACAAGTACCTGCGGTTCTCGAAGATCCGTTTTCGCCACGCGCGCAGGATCGACAGGTAGCCTTCGCTGCCGGGGCGCCCCGACTGCACGTAGAGCGCGGCTGCGAAATCCGCGAAGCCCTCGCTCAGCCACGCGTCGTGATAGGTGCGGGTGTCCACTCCGATCCCCCACCACTGATGCGCAACCTCGTGCGCGCGGAAGAAGTGCGGCGCGAGATCGGGATCCACGCAGCTCGGAAGGTGCAGCGGCAGATGCACCAACTGCGGGTACGCGACCAGCACGCGGTCCGTGGTCTCGACCGCATTCAGCGTTCGGTCCGGCAGCGGCCCGAACACGTGACGGAAGAACGCGCATTCGTCGGCGATTTCGGCGGCGACCTGCGCCGCTTGAGACGAAACCTTCGCAAGCTCCGTGCGCGTCATGCGGTCGTGCCGCCCGGAATTCCGCGGGTCCGCGAGCAGCACGCGGATCGGCGGAAGCGAGTCCTCGGTGATTTCGAACGTGTGGTAGAGACCGATGTCGAACGAAGCCGACGGCGACGGCGGATCCACCACCCAGCGGCTGTTCGCGACCCCCTTTGCAATCGTCGTCCATTCGTTGCGACCCGCGGCGACCACCTCGTATTGCGACGGGCAGTGAAACGTCATGCCGTAAGACGCCGGCGCTTCGCCGTCGATGCGCGGGTACCAGCCGGCGTACGCCTCGTTGAAGAACACGTCGCCCTCGCGATCGAGAATGCGCCCGTGGTAGCGCATTCTCAGACGGCGCGTCTCGCCCGCGGAGAGCGGCGGATCGCAGCGCACCCACAGCGTCGGGTTGTCCTTCCAGCCCCAGCCGTTCACGGCCCGACCATCGTCCCAGCACAACGAATCGACCGTCACGTCGAAGAACAGCTGGAGCGGCAGCCACCGTTGATCGTCGGATTCGGCCTTCACATCGAGCGTCGCCACGATCCTGACATCGAGGCCGGGCCGGAACGTCGTGTCGAGCTCGTAATGCGTCACGCGGATCGGGTGGTGAAAGTCGCCGACCGTGGTGTCGGTGTCGCCGCGAACGCGGAACTGATTCACGATTTCGTGATCGTGGTACGTGATCATGCCGTAGTGGTCGTCGTCCGGCCGGCGCATCAGTTGCACGCGCTCCACGTACGATGGATCGAGCGTGAAGAACAACGGGCCGGCCGGGCCATTCATGTGCGCGTAGAACAGGCCGCCGGGCACCGGGTCCAGCAGCGGTTTCGCGATCCAAATGGGTACGCTGCGCGTAGCCGGGTTGCTGAAGTAGGGCGCGGCGTCCTGGATCGCGGCGCGCAACGCAGCCGGGACCGCGCCCGGTGCGAAGCGCGCGAGTGAGCGCAGCTCGACGAGCGTGGTATCCGAGAACAGCAGCACGAGCGAGTGGAACGCGCGGCGCATGCTGCGGGTGCCGTAGAAGCGCTGGAGCTGATCGCGCTCGATCTCGCTGGGCGGCGCACACGCGAACACGCCGCGACCCGAGAACACCGCGGCCACCACGTGCCCCGCGACCGGCTTGCACAGCGCGAGCGTGCCCTGTTCGAGCACGAATACGCCGGCGTCCCGCTCGATCTCGAGGCTCGCCACGCTCGCGACCTGCGACGAATCCGGCGACAGGGATGCGAGCTCCGAGAAGAAGCGGGTGAATGCGAGCCCGCTGTCTGGCGCGGATCCGCGTTCCCGCGCCGGCATCCGGCTCGCGGTCTCGTGGACCGGCACAGGCTGCGCCGCGCGCGTCACGCGCGCACCGTGCGCACCGAGCAACACGACCGCGAGCGCGAGCCTTGCGGCGATTTCAATGCGAGCGCGCATGACATGTGCCTCAGCGGGAAGAACGGCCCGGGGTCGGGATCTGGTTCCGGTTCGGGTGCGTGTTCGTGTTCGAGTGCGCGATGACACGGCGACCATCTTAAACCCCCGCCGCCCGCTCTGGTAACCTCGCGCGATGCGTTACGCCCCGATCGCGCTCGCGTTGTTGTGTGCGCTGGTTCTGTTCACAGGGCTCGATTGCGTGGGGTTCACGGACGCTCGCGAAGCCCGCGATGCCCGCGTGACACGCGAACTGCTCAAGCGCGGCGAATGGATCACGCCGCTGTACGGGAACGACCGCCACCTCGAGAAGCCGATTTTCGCGTACTTGCCGGAGGCGCTCGCGATGCGGCTGTCCCGCAGTGCCGCGCTGCGCGACACACCAGTGCGTTCTCGGCAGATTCGCGCGCTCGCGGCGCTCGCGCTGGTGCTGCTCACCGCGGCGCTCGCGGCGCGGCATTTCGGGCGGCGCGCTGGCGCGTGGTCCGCGCTCGTGCTCGTGAGCACGCTCGGGCTTCCGCTCGCCGCGCGCACGGACGGCACCCAGGTGTTCGCGACGCTGCTCGGCTGGCTCGGCTGCGCGGCGTTCGCGGAGATCACGTTCGGACCCAGCCCGCCGCGCGACGCGCTGCGGCTCGGCGCGTTCGTCGCGCTCGCCGCGACGCTCGTGATCGCGGGTCCGCTGCCTGCGCTGTGGCCGCTCGGCGGGCTCGCGCTCTATGCGTGGCTTGCGCGCGACCGCACGCGCTTCGCGCGCGTGGAGCCGCTTGCCGGCCTCGTGTTGATGCTGAGCTTCGCGTTGCCGTGGTATGGCGCCATGGTGGACCGGCAGGGACCGGTGTTCCTGGCTGCGGCGGCCGTGTTTCCATATGCCGCGGATCCGCACGGTGCGTGGTTCATGGCTCCGTTGCTCGCGCTTTCGTTCCTGGTGGTCGCGTTTCACCCGTGGAGCGCGCTGATGCCGGAAGCCATCCGGCACGCCGCGACGGGGTGGCGCTTCGAGCAGCGCGAAGGGAGCGTCGCTCATTTTCTGATCGCGTCGCTGGTCGCCGCGACCGTCCCGGTCGCGCTGTATCCCGGCGCGCCGCTCGCATCCGCGCTCCCCGCGCTGCCCGCGGCCGCGATCCTGTGCGGCCGCCTGATCGATCATCTGTTCGACGATCCAGCGCGCCTTGCGCGTCCGCTCGCGAACTCGACACGGACGTTCGCGCTGATCGGCAGCGGCGCCGCGCTGCTGATCGCGATGGGCGCTCACAGGGTTCCCGAAGCCGCGATGGACTTGCGCCTGCTCGCGGCGGTTTCGTTTTTTGCGTCGTGGCTGCCGTTCCTCGCGCACGTGCGCGGCATGCGCCGCACCGCGGTCGCGCTCATGACGGTTCCGGTTGCGCTCGGCGCCCCGATCGCCTCGCTGTTCGTGGTGCCGGACATGGAGGGCTACTTGAACACGCGCACGGTCGCCACCGCGATGAACGAGCACGCGCCGTCGCTTGCGCCGCTCGCGCTGATCGAATCCCCGCCGCCGTCGCTGCGTCTGTACTGCGCTCGCAACCTGGTCGTGACGGCACCGAGCATCGCGGCGCTGCCGGGACTGCGTGGCGAGGACGGCCTTGCGTACATTGCGTTTCCGCCCGCGCGCGAAAGCGAGCTCGCACGCGATCTCGCCGTGCCGCTCGAGATCATGGTGCGCAGCCCGAGCCTGGTGCTCGCGCGCCTGAACCCCGACACGGCCGCGACTTCGTTCCGCGCGCTGCGCGCTGCGTCGCGCTGATTTTCCGGAGTTCGGCGCCCCCGGCCGTCGCGACGTATTCCGGCCGCGCGGCGTGCGGCCGCCGCGCGGATCCCGGGCCCCCTTCACCCCCCCCCCGGCACGCCGGAAATGCCCCGAATAACCGTGTCCGAATTCGTCCAACGCCCGCCTGGCATTTGTCGTATAAACACGGCATGACGCTCGATCCCGACATCTGCTTCCGCGCGTTCGAGAGCCGCGACCGCCGCTTCGAGGGCCGCTTCGTGACCGCGGTCGTGACCACCGGCATCTATTGCCGGCCGGGCTGCCCGGCGCGCATGCCTCGGCGCCGCAACCTGCGGTTTTTCGTGTGCGGCGCGGCGGCCGAGGAGGCGGGTTTCAGGCCGTGCCTGCGCTGCCGCCCCGACAGCGCGCCCGGAACGCCGGCGTGGGGCGGCACTTCGGCGTCGGTAAGCCGCGCGATGCGGTTGATCGATGAAGGTGCGCTCGATCACGCCGGTGTGGACGCGCTCGCGGAGCGGCTCGGCGTCACGGCACGCCACGTGCGCCGGCTGTTCGCCGAGCACGTCGGCGCTTCTCCGCTCGCGCTCGCGCGCACACGCCGCGTCCATTTCGCGCGGCGGCTGATTGATGAAACCGACTTGTCGTTCGGAGAGATTGCGCTCGGCTCCGGGTTCACGAACGTGCGCCGCTTCAATCACGCGGTGCGTGAGACGTTTCGCCGCACGCCAGGCGACCTGCGCCGCATGCGGCGCGCGAGCGCCGCGCCGCGCCCCACGGAACGCAAGCGTGCCGCACGATCCTCCGCAGTGAGCGCCGGTGCCGCGCGTGACTTCGCGGAAAGCGTTCGTGGAGCGGTCGCGCTGTCGTTGCGTGCGCGCCGTCCGTTCGATGGCCGGGCGGTGCTCGATTTTCTCGGGCCACGCGCGGTGCCCGGGCTCGAGCACGTGGAGCGCGGCGTTTATCGGCGCGGCATCGAGATCGACGGGGCGCGCGGCACGGTCACCGTTCGTCCGGTGCTGGACGGGCTCGAAGTCGCGGTGAAGTTACCGGCACCGCGCGATCTCATCCGCGTCGTGTCGCGCGTCCACCGCGTGTTCGACTTCGACGCGGATTCGAGCGCGATCCTCTCCCACCTGCGCCGCGATCCGGCGTTGCGGCGCGCGCTCGAGGGGCGGCGCGACCTGAGGGTACCGGGCGCGTGGGATCCGTTCGAGCTCGCGGTGCGCGCGATCCTCGGACAGCAGATCTCGGTGCGCGGCGCCGCGACGATCGCGGGCCGTCTGGTGCAGAGACTTGGCGCACCGCTCGATCGGCCAGAGGGCGCCGTTACGCACGTATTCCCGACCGCCGCGCGGGTCGCGAACGCGAACCTGACGACGATCGGCATCCCTCACTCGCGCGCCGCCGCGTTGCGGGCGCTCGCGAGAGCGGTCGCGGACGGATCGCTCGCGTTCGAACGGCTGGGATCGCTCGAGAGCGCGGTCGAGCGACTGACGGCATTGCCCGGGATCGGCGAGTGGACTGCGCATTACATCGCGATGCGCGCGCTCGGGGAGCCGGACGCGTTCCCGGCCGCGGACCTGGGCCTGGCGCACGCGCTCTCGGACGTGGACGCGAGAGAGGCACGCCTCGCGAGCACGGGCGGGAAAGCGACCCCGATCGCAAGCGCGGGCGCACGCCGAACGTCGCGCGAGCATGAGCGAGCGAGTCCCGGCGCGGTTCTTGCGCGCGCCCGGGCCTGGCAGCCGTGGCGCGCGTACGCCGTGATCGCGCTGTGGACCGGACCGAAACACCCCACCAGGAGAAAATCATGACGACCGAAACCGTGACACTTGAGACCGCGACGTTCGATACGCCACTCGGAAGCCTGACGGTCTTCGCCCGAAGTGGCGCGCTGTGCGCTGTCGGGTTCACCGCGCGAAGAGCGGAGATGATCGAAGCTCTGACGAAGCGTTTCGGCCCGCTCGACCTGCGCGAGGCCGCCGACCCGGCGGGCGCGGCTTCGGCGCTGCGCGCCTACGCCGCCGGCCGGCTCGATGCGTTGGATACGGTCCAGCTGGATGCCGGTGGCACCGCATTTCAGCGCTCGGTGTGGAACGCGTTGCGGGCAATTCCGGCCGGCACCGTCACGACTTACGCCGAAATCGCGCGCGCGATCGGACATCCCACAGCGGTTCGCGCAGCGGGCGCCGCGAACGGGGCGAATCCGATCGCGATCGTGGTTCCGTGCCATCGCGTGATCGGTTCCGACGGTAGCCTGCACGGCTATGCGGGAGGACTCGATCTCAAGCGCAGATTGATCGAGCACGAGCGAGTGAACATCGGCGCTCGGATCGAGCATGAGCCGGCGCGCAGGCCGACCAGCACGGAGGCGACCGGGTAGCAGCCGGACGAAAATCTCTTGCCGCTTGGGCGCTGTTTCACGCTAAGATATTTACGACATGTCGTGATCATTTTTCAACCCACCACCGATCACGATATTTCGTAATCACCAGGGGCGCGAACCCGGATGACCGAACTCCTCCATAGCCTGGAAGCGCGCCGGTTGATTGATGAGCTGGCCTCCCAAGTCGTTGTGGTATGTGACGCTGTGCTGGCCAGAGTGTGGTTGATCGGGCCCGGGGACGAGTGCCCGGCCTGCCCCATGAGGCCGGAGTGCCCGAGCCAGATCCGCTGCCTGCATATGGCCTCGAGCGCCGGCGCCACCACCCGAATCGACGGTGCGTTTCGGCGTTTCCCGCTGGGCGCGCGCCAGGTCGGCGAGGTGGCGATGAGCGGGGCGCCGTTCGCCGCGTCGGCCGCCCTCTCGGAGGCCGGACTCGCCGAGGAATCGTGGCTGGTCGCGTATCGTGTGCGCGGCTTCGCCGCCGTTCCCATGAGGAGCGGCTCCCGCATTCTGGGCGTGGTCGCCGTGTTTTCGAGAAGGTCCCTCGGTGACGACGAAGTGCGCCTGCTGCAACTCGCGGCTTCCCAGTCGGCGCGCGCGATCGAAGCGCTGACGCGGCCGGGCGCGGTACGCGCGACGCCCGACGCAACGGCACGCGCGCGTGGCGATCGCGAAATGCCGGAAGTGTTGACGCTCGATGAAGCCCAGCGCCGCGCCATCGCGCGCGCGATCGCGGCCGCGGGCGGGCGCGTGAGCGGAGAGCGCGGCGCCGCGGAGTTGCTCGGTCTCCACGCGAACACTCTCATCTCGCGCATGATTCGCCTCGGCATGCGGCGTCGAAAATCGCGGCGCTGACGGCGGAATTTCTCGCGTGAGTCTCGACGCCGCGCTCGCAGAGTCTGACTGTCGCCGCCTCGCACGATTCGACACCATCGTTTCCATCCGCTGTTTGCGAGGCTATGACCTTGACTCATGAGCGCGAGCACAGCACCATGCCTGCCGCCCTGCCCCCGAGGTGACGACGGGAGGTGAGGAAAGATGAGGCAGGGTTGGAAGCGCGTCGCGCTGGTCGCGACGCTCGTCGCTTGCGCGCTCGCGCAGGCAGTCGCCGCCGGCGCCGCGCCCGCGAAAGCAAAGGCGTCGTCGGCAACGGCCCGCACCGCGATGCATCAGTTCAGCGGCGTGGTGACCGTGATCGACCGGAACAGTCTGACGGTCGAGAAGCAGGGTCGATCGCCTCGCACGATGCAGTTTGTGCGGGACGAGAAGATGTCCACCCAGGGCGAGGTCGAGGCTCAGGCCCACGTCACGGTGTATTACCGCGACGTGGACGGAAAGCCGACCGCGCAGCGGGTCGTGGTTCGCACCTCGAGCGGCCGCACGCTGTAGAACGTCACGAGACTCTGGGCTCCGCCCGCCGCGCCCGATCGCGGCGGCGGGGTTCCGGCTTGCCTCATGCCGCGCCGCGAGCCACGATGGCGCCCGGCGCGCATTCACCCGGGAGGCATTTCATGAGAATCGCGCTGATCTGGATCGCGCTATTGCCGGCTCTGGCGCTGGCGGGAGGAACGCCCGGCATGGACTCTGATACGAGGCAGATCGATCAGCTCCACCACGAGTTCCTGATGCACTGGAGCACGGGCGATGCGGATTCCTGCTCGGCCCTGTTCACTGAAGATGGCATGCGAGTCGGGGCACGCGGCGACATCCAGCATGGCCGCGCCGAGATCCGCGCGGCGTACATCAAACTGTTCAGCGGCGCGTTCCATGGCGCGAAGGTCTCGGGCGGACCCTCATCGGTGCGCATGCTGGACTCCGGGTACGCGCTGTGGCAGGCGCCGTTCACGATCACGCCCGCGCAGGGACCACCGATGGAGGGCTACGGCGTGGATCTGATGAAAAAAGTTCATGGTGAGTGGCGGATTCTCGAATCGCACCCCAAGCTCTACCCACCGCCACCACCGTCGCCACCCCAGAAACCCTGATGCGCTGGGCGGGCCGCGCCGCGGTGTTGTTCGCCATGTTCGCAGCGGGCTGCGCCGCACACGGAAATTCCGTATCCGACCTCAGGACCCCAAAGAAGGCGGACATGCGATTCCTCGCGCTCGGCGATTCGTACACGATCGGCGAGGGCGTTCCCGAAGCCGAACGCTGGCCAGTGCAGCTCGCGGTGCGCCTGCGCGAGCGCGGCGCCGCGATCGGCGCCCCCGAGATCATCGCGCGCACCGGATGGACCACCGACGAGCTGAGCGCCGCGATCGGGACCGCAGCGCCCGGCGGCCGCTACGCGCTGGTCACACTGATGATCGGTGTCAACAACCAGTTCCGAGGCCGGGATCTCGATGAATACCGCCGCCAGTTCCAGGCCCTGCTCACGCAAGCAGTCGGGTTCGCGGGGAGCGAGCCTTCGCGCGTGCTGGTGCTCTCGATTCCCGACTGGGGCGTGACGCCGTTCGCCGCGGGGCGCGATCGCGGGCGCATCGCGGCTGATATCGATCGATTCAACGCGGTGGCGCTTGAAGAGACCGATAGCGCCGGCGCGCGCTACATCGATGTTACGCCCATCTCGCGCGAGGCGGCGCACGATTCGTCGCTGATCGCGCCCGACGGGCTACATCCGTCGGGTCGCATGTACGCGCGGTGGGTGGATGTGGCGATGGAGCCCGCGATGGAAGCGTTCGAGGGCGGGGCGCGGTAGCTGCGCCCGCGCGAGCGAGCCGCAACGAGGCCGGAGCGTTTGCCCCGGCCTCGCGCGTTTCCGCGAATTACTTCGGCATCACCACGCGGTCGATCACGTGGATCACGCCGTTCGACTGATTGACGTCGTAAGTCGTGATGTTCGCGACGTTTCCCATCTCGTCCTTGAGCACGACGTTGGTCGGGCCGTTCATCATCGCCCACAGTTTGCCGCCGCTCACGGTGGCGAGCGTCGCGGTGCCGTGCCCGGCCTTGATCATCTTCCTGAGATCCGTCGTGTTCACGCGACCCGCCACCACGTGATAGGTCAGCACCCTGGTGAGCGCGGCCTTGTTCTCGGGCTTGAGCAGGTTGTCCACGGTGCCGGCCGGCAGCGCTCCAAACGCGGAATTGGTAGGCGCGAACACCGTGAAGGGGCCCTTGCCCTTCAGCGTCTCGACCAGCACGGCCGCCTTGACCGCCGCGACCAGCGTGGTGTGGTCGGCCGAATTGACCGCATTATCCACGATGTCCCTGGTCGGGTACATCGCCTGGCCGCCGACCATCACGGTTTCCGCGGCGTACGCGGCCGGCGCGAGCGCCGCGCCAACCAGCAACAGCATCCAGTACTTCTTCATGGCTCAACTCTCCTTCGTGTGGTGGTGATCATCCCCGAAGCTCGCAGGGGCCGAGGCGCCTCCTCCGTCCCCTCGCTTCACGACGCCTCTACGCGGCCCCGGCTGGCCTGGATTTGCGCCGGATGTCAGATGTTTGTGGGATTGATCCCACCTCCGTCTCTCGCGCGTAATGGGGATACGGTATGGTCCTCACCCGTCGCAGTCGAAACCCGATTCCCAAGGAGATGGCGTGATGACTGCTCAAAGGATGCTGATCTCGGCGGCTCTTCTGATGTGTGCGGCTCTTCCCGCGCGCGCCGCGTCGCGCCCGGTCGCGGATTCGACCGTGCAGCCTTCAGTCAAGATCATGCCGACGCCGGATGGTGTGGGCCTGGTCAAGCTGAGCGATGAAGAGTGGAAGAAACTCCTGAAAGCGGACGCGTACAGCATCCTGCGCAAGAAGGGCACCGAGTTCGCGTTCTCCGGCAAGTACTGGAAGAACCACACGAAGGGCGTTTACCGGTGCGCCGGCTGCGGACTCGAGCTCTACACCTCGGACACCAAGTTCGAATCGGGCACCGGCTGGCCGAGCTTCTGGCAGCCCATCGCGGCGAATCACGTGCGGGTGGCGACCGACAACACGCTTGGCATGGAGCGCGACGAAGTGCAGTGCGCGCGCTGCGGCGGGCACCTGGGTCACGTGTTCAACGATGGCCCCGCGCCCACCCACCTGCGCTACTGCATGAATTCGGCGGCGATGCAGTTCGTGCCCGCGAAGTAAAGGCGCACCGCGCTGCTCTGCGAATCGTATCGATCGCGGATCCCAGCACCCTCGCGCGAATCGCGTCAACCAGAGTCACGGAGGCGGAGCCGTCCGGCTCCGTCTCGGTTCGCTTTGCGGCCCGGGGCCGCGTTCGCTAGGCTTCGGTCTCCTGCGATTAGCGTTCCTCCCGGAGACCCGCATGAAGCCACTCGGCATGGCTGTCGTGATCGCGCTCGCCGCTCTGACGCCGATCGATTCACACGCCGCCCCCGCGAACGCGCCGCGAGCGCGGGCGGCCAGCACTCCTCACGCGCGCCCGGCGACCGACGAGGACCGTGCGCTCCGCCTCGAGGATGTGCTCACGCTGTCGGCGATCACGGATCCGGTGTGGTCGCCCGATGGAAAACGCATCGCGTTCGTCGTCAACGCGCCCGACACCGCCGAGGACAACAACAATCAGGATCTGTGGCTGGCCGATCTTGCGCGCGGCGACATGCTGCGGCTCACGCGGCATCCAAAGAACGATTTCAGTCCCACGTTTTCGCCGGGCGGCGACACCATCGCGTTCATCGGCACCCGCGCGAGCGGCGACGACGCGAAGCCCGCGATTTACATGCTGTCGCTGCGCGGCGGCGAGCCATGGGCGTTCGGCTCGTACGACGAATCGGTCGGCGAAGTGCAGTGGTCGCCCGATGGGCGCTGGCTCGCGTACGTCAAGACCGACACGCTTTCGAAGACGGTGCGCGACTGGCGGAAGAAGAAGTGGGACCAGGTGATCGAGGACGAGCGCATCCAGCACCCGCGGCTCTGGATCATCCCGGCCGCGGGCGGAACGCCGCGAGCGCTCACGGCGGGTACGGATTTCATCTGGAGTGTGCGTTGGTCGCCCGACTCGCGTTCGATCGCCTACATCACGAGCCCGACCGGAAAGCCGGATGACGGCAATCTGCAGGACCTGGGGCTGGTTTCGATCGAAGGCGGCGCGCCGCGCAAGTTGGGCGTGATCGGCACGTCGTTCGCGTGGTCGCCCGACAGCCGCTGGATCGCGCTCGCGTCGCATGAGCGCCGCGACGAGTACGTGAACAAGACCGATCTCTACGTGGTGCCCGCGGCGGGTGGGCGCGCGGTGAATCTGACGTCGGCGTTCGATCACGACGCCGAGCTGCCGTGCTGGAACGCGAGTTCCGACACGCTGTTCTTTCACGCCGCGATCGGC
The DNA here is from genome assembly GCA_016178685.1 of Candidatus Eiseniibacteriota bacterium. Lineage (GTDB taxonomy): Bacteria > Eisenbacteria > RBG-16-71-46 > RBG-16-71-46 > RBG-16-71-46 > JACOSU01. The sequence continues at coordinate 19,433 of JACOSU010000011.1, forward strand.
GTTTCGACGCAACTCGCGTCGGCCCCTCGCGCCGGCGGCGCGGTCACGCTGGGGTTGGATCGCGCCTCTCAGGCTGGCGCCCCGGTCGCGGGGCCGTTCGGGCGCTTCGCGTGGATCCAGTCGCAGCCGCTCGCGCCCGCGGAACTCTGGGTCGCCGATCACGCGGATCTGCCGGGCCGCGCGGTGACCACGATCAACGCGTCCGCCGCGAATCGCACGCTCGCGGGCACGCGCATCGTCCGGTGGACGAGCAGCGACGGTGTCAGGATCGAAGGGCTGCTGCTGCGTCCCGCGAACGCGCCCGATCGCGCGCTGCTGAAGACGCTGGTGCTGCTTCACGGCGGCCCTTACGGAGATCGTTACGCGCTGGGCTTTCAGTCGCTGCCGCAGTACTTCGCCTCGCACGGCTATCAGGTGTTCATGCCGAACTTCCGATCGAGCGGCGGCTACGGCACCGCGTTCATGTTGCGTCATCGCAGCGAGTGGGGCATGCAGGACTGGCGCGACGTCACGAGCGGGATCGACAGCCTGATCGCGTGGAAGCTCGTGGATGGCGCGCGCCTCGGCGTCTACGGAGGCTCGTACGGCGGGTATCTCTCGGCGTGGGCGATCACGCAGACCGACCGCTTCAAGGCGGCGTGCGTGATCGCGGGCGCGGTGGATCTGGCCGCGCATTACGGACAGAGCGACATTCAGAAGTATCGCGCATGGGATTTTGAGGGATCGCCGTGGGAGACGCCCGAGAATTGGAAGCGCTCCTCTCCCATGACGTACATTCGCAATGTGAAGACGCCCACCCAGATCCTGATCGGCGAGGCCGATCCGCGCGTGCCCTATCCGCAGGGCCAGGAGCTCTACCGCGCGCTGGTCGCGCTCCGGGTTCCGACCGAGTTCGTGCATTACCCGCGTGAGGGCCACGGCCTGCGCGAGCCGCGCCATCGCGCTGATCAGTTCCTGCGCATGCTGGCGTGGTTCGACCGGTGGATCAAGTGATTCGCCGCCTGCTCGGCGCGCTCCTGCGTCTCGCCGTGCTGCTGCTGCTCGCGGCGTTCCTGGTGTACGTGTGGCCCACGCGCTTCAAGTACGACCATCTGAGCACTGACGGAAACACGTATCCGGTGCGCATCGATCGCTTCAGCGGCGAGAGCGACATGCTGGTGCCCGATGAGGGCTGGGTGCCGGTCGAGGGCGACTCGGGCGATGGAAATCCCGACGCGAATCACAACGCGGGAGTGCGCAGCTGATGGTGAGCCGTATCGATCGCACTCCGATCAGCCCACCGCCTCGCGTCGCCCACCCGTTGAATCGCGCCTCCGACTCCGCATGGATCACACCTCGATCATGGTGCCGATTCCTTGCGCGCGGACAAGATCGAATACGTGCCGCGCGGCCGCGGCGTCTTCGACCGCGAGCCCCAGCGATTTGAATAGCGTGATGTCGCTTTCGGACGTGCGCCCGACGACGCGACCGGCAAACACCTCTCCGATCTCGCCGCGCACGTGATCCGGGGCGATCGCGCCCTCCCTTACGGCCAGTAGGATGTCGCCCGCTTCGGCCGCCGCGGCAGCGCGCGAGTCCACGAACACGCGCGCGCGTCGCACGACCTCGCCATCGACCTCGCGCGCGTCGGGACGGCTGGCGCCGACCGCGAGCACGCACGCGCCGCTCTTGAGCCACGATCCCTCGAGCACCGGGGTCGCGCTGGTGGTGGCGGTCACGATCACGTCGGCTCCTCGCACCGCAGCTTCGGCGGACGCGCTCGAAGCGCCGCACGCGCAGCAGCGCATCGAGATGGCTTCTCGCCTGAACGCCCGAGCCGATCAGAGCGAGGGTGTGGACTTCGCTCCTCGCGAGCACGTCGGCCGCGGCTGCGCTCACCGCGGCGGTGCGCATCTCGGTGATGAGCCGCGCGTCCATCAACGCCAGCAACCCGCCGCTCTCGGGATTGAGCAGCATCAGCGTCGCCAGGTGAGACGGCAGTCCGCGCGCCGCGTTGCCCGGCGCGACGCTCACCACCTTGATCGCGAGCGCGCCCGATTCCGAAAGATAACCGGGCATGACGTGGATCGCGCTACCGTGCCGCTCGATCGGCAGCGTCGCGCGCACCGGCTGCAGGGCTCCGCCGCTCGAAAACTCGACGAGCGCCTTGCGCATGAGCGGAATCAGGTCTTCCATGCGAAGCAGCGAAGCGACCGCGCGTTCATCGAGCAGCAGCGCCATCACGGATCTCCTGGCCTGAGCGTGCGCGCCGTTTCGATTCTGCACCGCGATCCCGGCGGATGCGATCGCACCCCGAGTCGCTATTCGCCGAGATCGCGCTTGAGCCCGGGTCCGGGCCGCGCGGGCCGCATGAAGTACCACCACTCGCTGTCCGCGTCCCATCCGCGATTCGCCGCGATGCGATCGCCCCACAGGCACGTCGCGAGCGGGATCAGGTGCGCGCGCACGCGGCGGTCGGCGGTCGCGAGCCGGGCGGCGAGCGCGGCGAGCGCGCCGGGCACTGCGTTCATCGCATCCTCGATCAACTGCCGCGCGTCCATGTCGTTCAGGTAGTCATCGAGCGTGTCGAGCGGATAGCCGCGATCGAGCGCATCCGCCACGCTCTCCCATTGCGCGATCAGTCCCTCGAATCCGCCCGCCACGACTTCCGACGGGCAGCCGCGCCGCTCGAGCAGCTCGCGAACCGCGGCGGCGGCATGGGGTGCATTTTCACTCCCACGGGGTTGCTGCTTCGCGCGCGATGCTGCGGAATCGGCGCCGTTTCCGCTCCCGCCCGGCCCGGGATTTTTCGCGTCCGCCACCTCAATGACCCCGCATGGCCTGGCGGCGGAAGTAATTCTCGCCGTCGTTCGGCTTGAAGAACGTGCGGATGTGCAGATCGGGATCGAACGAGAGGAACGCCCCGCTCGCGCGGTCGAAACGCGTGATCGCGCCGTCGGCGCGCGTGGTCTCGAGCACGTCACCGCCCGCCGGACGGTCGCGCAGCGTCTGCGCGAGCCGCAGGTAGGCGTTCATGTCGATCGCGCCGAACTCGCGTCCATGCTTTTCGAAGTGTTCGACCAGACGCTCGCGCGAGTGGAACCCGATCTCACGATGGGAGGGCGCGAACGTGGATGCTGCCACGCCTGGCGCCGCGACCTGCGCTCGCGAAGGCGACGGCGGTGGGACGTGGCGCGTGGGCCGCGCGACCACCACGGCGATGATCAACGCGCCCAGCACTCCGAGCGCGAGACCGTGCCTGCGTTCCATTCACGAGCCTCCCGCGTTGCGTGTGGCGTTTCGGTCACGCACGTCGCGATACGAACGGCTCCCGCGGAGTTCGGGAGCCGTTCGTCGCCTCTCTGCGGCCGGTTCGCCCATCGCTACTTGCTTCCCCACAGGTAGACGTGGAATCCGACCCGGGTGAAGTTCCGGCCGAAGGTGGTGAAAGCGCTCGTGCTCTCCCCTCCCGCCTCGCCGGGCTTGTAGTTGACCCAGCCGATACCCTCGCTCGCAGAAATGCTGACCTGGTCGACGAGGAACACCTCGGCTTCGATCTCGCCCGTCACCGTGGTGAACTTGTCGGTGATCTTCTCGAACGTGAGGGGTGGCACTACAGACACAGGCACGAAGTCCTCCTGGCTGGCGTAGTTGATCCCGGGCCGGAAGATTACCTTCGCGCGATCCCAACCCTTGATCAGGATCGGAACGCCCGCGTCGATGCTCCAGTCGGTCGTGTTTTCGCCGGCGGCCTCGTCCTTGTGAGACGCGACCCCGACGCCCAGATCGATCGCCAGCTTTTGCCCGTTCAACCACCACCGGACGCCGATCGGAGCATCGATCCGCAGCTCCGATGCGTTTGCGGCACCAATATCGTTGGAGCGGAAACCCAGACCTCCGGCTGCGTGCTCGGCGGCGCGGGCCGAGGAACTGCCGGCCCCGAGAACTATGATCGCTGCGAAAAGGATTGCGCGCTTCATCGGATTCCTCCCGAGAGTGTGAGTAACTTGACTCGCGCTCCGCCGGCCCGGCTTCCCGCCGCCAGGGCGCATCCCTGGCGCGATCCATCGCGAGCGTCTCCCGAGACCACCTCCTTCGTCTTTCGTGCGCCTCATGGGCCGCGGAACATCGGGACCATACCCGTCACGCGATGGCCCGCGTCAAATGATTCGCTGAGTCGCCATGTCCGACCGAGTTTAGTGAAGCGCAACCGAAGCGCAAGGTGTGCGAGGACAGCGAATCACCGAGAGAACCGTCAGGCGCGCCTGCACGGTCGAACCGGGGGAGGGGTTCACGTGTTCCGCGCGCCGTGGTTCCAGACTCGCCGTTGTGAATCGAGGCGGCCCGTGGGCCCGACACGTCGCGCTACAGGATGCGCTTGCCGAGCACGCTCTGCGCCAGCTCCGCGGCCAGGATCCCGGTCATGTTCTGGGTATCGAGCACCGGGTTCACTTCGACCAGGTCGATCGCCACGATCTGCGCGCGATCGGACAGCATCTCCATCGCGAGATGCGCCTCGCGGTACGTGATGCCGCCCCAGACCGGGGTTCCGGTGCCGGGCGCGTCCTCGGGATCCACCACGTCGAGGTCGAACGAAATGTGGATGCCGGCGGTGCCGTCGCTCGCGATGCCGGTCGCCTCGTCCACCACGTCACGCATGCCGCGTTCATCGAGATCGCGCATGGTGTAGACCGTGACGCCGGATTTCTTGAGGATGTCGCGCTCGCCGGGATCGAGATCCCGGATGCCGATCAGCACGGTGTTGCGCGCCAGCACCTTGGGGGCGCGACCGCCGAGGTTCACCAGGTCCGGGTCGCCGAGGCCGAGCGCGACCGCGAGCGACATGCCGTGGATGTTCCCCGACAGCGTGGTCTCGGGCGTGTTCGCGTCGCCGTGGGCGTCGAACCAGATCAGGCCCAGCGTCTCGTTCTGCCGCGCGAAGAAATTCGTCGAACCCGCGACCGATCCGATCGCGATGCTGTGGTCGCCGCCGAGCACCAGCGGCAGCCGGCCCTTCTCGAGGCTCTTCTCGACCTTTTCGCACAGCGCCTGGCACGCGGCGAGGATCGGCCCCTTGTAGCGAAGCTTGCCCTCGCCGACCTTCTGCGTCTCGGGAATCATCACGTCGAGATCGCCGATGTCCTGCACCTTGTGCCCGAGGTGCTCGAGCCGGGGCTCGAGATCGGCGATCCGGATCGCGGACGGACCCATGTCCACGCCACGCCGGCCGGCGCCCAGATCCACGGGAACGCCGATGATGTCCACTCCACGCTTGCGAGCGCTCATAAGGCGGCGGAGTCTAGCAGCGGGCCAGAGGACCGGCAAACATCGCGTCATTTCGGCGTCAGGGACGCGCGATCGCACGCGCGCCGCTGTTTCCACTGAAGCCTGCGCGGGTGGATTGACATTGGCCCGGAATCCGCCGACCCTTCGCAACGTGAAACTGCCTGCGCCTTCCGATGGGCTCCGACCTTTGACGAGACACGCCGAGCGATCCGCCGCCGCGCCGCGTGCGCGGGCCGCCGCGGGCCACATCGCATCTCTCGCGCTCGCGGGCCTGCTGATCGGCGCCGCGCCCGACCCCACGCGCAACACGCTGCCGCCTCCGCCGCCCACGCGAATCGCGCATCCCGATGCGCTGTTCCTCGATGATTTCAGCGATGGCAAACTCGACGGCTGGGCCGCCGACCGGCCGGGCGTATGGTCGATCTGGCACGGTGTGCTGCGCGGTGATCTGCCCGACGCGAAGCAGGAACGCTCGTTCATTTACGCCGGCGCCGAGAGCTGGACCGACTACGTGGTGGATCTCGACGTGTGCGGCATCCGCGGCGTGGACAAAGGGGTCGCGGTGCGCGTGACGGGCAGCCAGGGCGTCGGGGTCGACCTGCGCGCCGCCGGCTACCAGGACGTGGTGATGTACCGCGGCGACTGGCCGATGGGACACGCGCCCGTGATCAACGCGAACGGCGCCTGGCAGCACCTGCGCGTCGAAGCGCGCGGGCATCGCTATCGCGTCTGGGTGAACGGCGCGCTCGCGCTCGACAAGCAGGATCCGCACAAGGCGTTCCCGAACGGCCGCATCGCGCTGCCCGCCTACACCGGCGGCATCGGCCAGTGCACGGTGTACTACGACAACGTCGTGGTGACGCCGGTCAGATAGCCGTCCGTTTCTCGCGCAGCAGCCGCAGGCCGTTCAGGATCACGACCACCGTGCTTCCCTCGTGGCCGGACACCGCGACCGGGAGCTTGAGCGCGCCGAACGGCGTGTGCTGACCGAGGAACACCCAGCACACCAGCAGCACCATCACGCCCGAGGCGATCGTGACGTTCTGGATCACGACGCGGCGCGCGCGGCGGCACAGGTGCACGGCGTACGGCAGCGCGCCGAGGTCGTCGCCCATCAACACCACGTCGGCACTCTCCATCGCTGCATCGCTGCCGATCCCGCCCATCACGATTCCGACCGTGGCGCGAGCCAGAGCCGGCGCGTCGTTGACGCCATCGCCCACCATCGCCACCGAGCCATGACGTCTCTCGAGCTCGGCGATGCGCAGCAGCTTGTCCTCGGGCAGCAGCGCGCCGTGATGCTCGGTGACGCCCGCTCGCTGCGCGATCGCTCCCACCGTCCGCGGATGGTCGCCCGACAGCAGCATCACCGACCGCACGCCTTCGCGGCGCAGCGCGTTCACCGTGGCCGCCGCGGCGGGGCGCGGCTCGTCGGCCGCCGCGATCACGCCCCACCCGGTTCCGCGCCGCACGATCATCGCGGTGCGTGCGCTACGATGAAATCGCTCGATGTGCTCGAGCGCCGCGCGCGGGACCTCGACGCCGAGAAACGCGAACAGATCCGGGGTTCCGATCTCGACCATGGCGCCGTCCACCTGTGCGACCAGGCCCTTGCCGAGGTGATTCGTGAGCTGGTCGGCGGGAGTGTAGGCCAGCCCGCGAGCATCGGCGGCGCGCACCACGGCCTGGGCGATCGGATGCGGCGAGCGCTTCTCGGCGCCCGCGGCCCACGCCAGCACGTCGGATTCCGAGGCGCCCTCGAGCGCCACCACGTCGGTGACCTCGAACCGGCCGCGCGTGAGTGTGCCGGTCTTGTCGAACGCCACCGCGCGCAGCCGGCCCATCGCCTCGATGAAGCGGCCGCCCTTGAACAGCACTCCGTTCCGCGCGGCGTTCGCGATCGCCGAGAGGATGGTGGCGGGCGTCGCGATCACGAGCGCGCAAGGAGATGCCACCACCAGCAGCGTCATGGCGCGATAGAATGAAGGCAGAAAATCGTGATGCAGGATCAGCGGCGGCACCGCGATCATGGCGCCCGCCGCCAGCATCACGACCACCGTGTAATAGCGCCCTGCCCACTCGGCGAGCTCCTCGGTGCGCGATTTCTGCTTCTGCGCTTCGCGCACGAGAGTCACGATGCGCGCGAGCGCGGTGTCGCCCGCCACGCGCGTCACCTCGATCTCGATCGAGCCCTGCTGATTGAGCGTGCCCGCGAACACTTCGTCGCCCGTGCCCTTCTCGACCGGGACCGATTCGCCGGTCAGGCTGCTCTGGTCGATCAGCGTCGCCCCCTTGCGGATCCGGCCGTCCACCGGAATCGCGTCGCCCGGCTTTACGATCGCGACCTCGCCGATCTCCACCGATTCCGCGTCCACCTCGACCTCGCGGCCGCCGCGCACCACCAGCGCGCGCGCCGGGCGCAGCTTGAGAAGCGCGTGGATCGCGCGCCGGGTGCGGCCCATGGTGTAGACCTCGAGCGTGTTGCTGAGCGAGAACAGGAACATCAGCACCGCGGCCTCGAACACGTAACCGATGGTCGCCGCGCCGGCCGCGGCCAGGATCATCAGCAGGTTGACGTCGAAGCGGCGTTTCGCGAGCGCGTGAAACGTCGTGCGCAGCGCGAACCAGCCGCCGGCGATCGCCGACAGCCCGAATGCGATGTGCGACCACGCGTGCGGCAGCGAAGAGCGCTCGATCGCGAGCCCCACCGCGAGCAGCGCGAGGCAGGTGGCGGTGAACGCCGCCATGGTGCGGCTCTTCGCGAGCTGCTCGAGTTCATCGAGCGACATCGTCGCGCCCCACGGCTTGGCGGAAGCGAGCGCGCGGCGCAGTTCGATGCTGTCGGACGGGATCACGCGACGCGTGAGCGCGACGCGCGACGGCCCCGCCGCCACCGTGAAGTCCCGGGCATGATGCGACGGCAGGCGCCCGAGCCGCAGCGCGCACTCCGCGCACGAATCGGCGGTGAGCCGCCGCTCGCACGCCGTGACGCGCTGTGCGAACAGCGCCGCCACTTCGTCGGCGAGCGCGTTCAGCCGGTCGGGTTCCATGCGCGTCGGCTGGTAGCGCACGATGAGCGTCGCCGAGCCGAAATCCACCTCGATGCCCACCACGCCGGGGCTCGAGCGCAGGCGCTCGGCGAGGATCTCGAGGCAGCCTTCGCCGCCGTCGGGGAACGGCAGATGGCGGTCGGACGCGGGCGCGGCGGGATCGGCGGCGGTCATGACCCGAAATCTAGCACGCCCATCGCGAGCGCGCGCCGAACCGGGGCGCGGAACCTGCCGCTCCGTCCGAAAAAGCGAACCGCCCGGGTGCATCGACACACCCGGGCGGCTCAGGGCGCAAGGGGCCCTAACGAATCCTCACCAGCGGCCGCGTCCAGTGGCCCGCCTCGGTCTCGAGCTTCACGAAGTAGACGCCGGCCGAGACGTTCACGCCGGAATCTCCGCGGCCATCCCAGCGCAGGCTCTGCGGGCCGGCTTCGAGCCACAGCCCGCGCGCCATGCTCCTCACTTCACGGCCGAGCACGTCGTACACCGTCAGGCTCACGCGGCTGCGGCGGCCGAGCGTGAACTGGACGTCAGCGGCGTCGTGGAACGGATTGGGGCGCACCGCGCGCAGGCCAAAGTGAAAGGTGGAATGATCGTCGCCCACTCCGACGTTCAGCGGGGTCGCGGCGGGATTGCCGGGATCGCTCTGCACGGCGAGCTCGTCGCCGTCGAGATAGCCGTCGCGATCGCGATCAATCCCCATGCGATGACCGCTGCCCTTGGGCACGCCGCTCACCGTGACCTCGGCGCCCAGACCGCCGAGCGCGCGCAAAGTTGCGCTCGTGATCTGCGACTCGGCCGCCTTGTCGGGCGTCCACATTCCGCCGCCCGCGTATTCCCAGCCGCGCGCCTGTCCTCCGATGCGTCCCTTCGCGATCAGGTCGCAGTAGTTGAGCGCCGCCTGACCCTCGAGCGTGTCCATGCGAGCCACCGCGGTCGGGTTGGTGTCGTTCGGGCCGTCGAACGTGATCTGGTAGCCGACCGCCGGCGCGGTGCCGGTGTCGAACGAGTTCAGGAAAGCCTCCATGTCACGTCGCTTGTCGTCGGCGGCCGGACCGCTTCCAAAGTTGAAGCGCGAGAAGTGCAGGAACGTGAACAGATTGTCATTCGCTCCGTCGTGGGTGAATCCGAAGCCGCGTTTGTTGCTCACGCCCGCCGAGTCGCGGAAGCCGGTCTTCCGGTATTCGTTCCGCAGATGCGGCACCTTCATGTCCTGCGATTCGAGCAGCGCCGCAGCAGGCACCATGACGCGATTGGTGCCCGGCGCGAAATTGTTCTCGGTGTGGCAGTCGTTGCAGCGCAGCGGACCATCCACCGGCGTGTTGATGAAGAAATTCTGGCCGCGCTGCGAGCTGGGAACGTCGGGCGGCGCGTCGGGTTGCGAGCGGTCGAGATACTCGGCCGGATTCGGCGGATAGTTGAGCGGCATGACGAAGTCGCTGAACGCCGCCATTTCACTGTCGGGCAGCACCGCCGCGCGGCCCATCAGCGACAC
>JACOSU010000012.1 GCA_016178685.1 Candidatus Eiseniibacteriota bacterium
CCCGCGTCCGCGACGTTCGATCTTCGCGATGAGCCCACGATCGCAGTGGGGCTGGCGTGGGATCAGCAGGAGGTGCGCCTGGCGGCGCTCGCGCGGGACGAGCCGCTCGAGATCGCGGGAGGCGCCGCGGGAAAGCGGCACGCGACGGCGCTCCGCGTCACGCTCGAGGACGGGCGCGCCGTGTGCGAGATCCAGGGCGTTCACCCGATCCCGCTCGACCCGGGCGACACGCTTCGGGTCCAGGCCCGGGGCGGCCCACGGGACTCCACGCTGCGCTGGAAGGGCAGTGCGTGGCGCGGCACGTTCACCATCTTCATGGGACCGCGCGGGAGGCTCACGGTGTCGGACCGGCTGCCGCTCGAGACGTACCTGCGGGGCGTGGTGCCGGGTGAGATCGGAGCGCTCGATGAATCGCAGATCGAGGCTGGAAAGGCTCAGGCCATCGCGGCGCGCAGCTACACGCTGTTCTACCGAGGGCGCCGGACGACGGAGGGCTTCGACCTCTATGGAACGGTCGAAGACCAGGTGTATGGACCGGTTTCCAGCGAGCGGCCGCTCGCCTCGACATGCGTCGAGAGCACGCACGGCACGGTCGCTCTCTCGAACGGGTATCCGATCCGCGCGAACTACTGCTCCACGTGCGGCGGCATCACCGCCGACGTGGAAGAGGCCTGGCCGGTCGATCCGGTGCCGTACCTGGCGAGCCACGCGGACCGGGGAGCAGCGGATTGGTGCGCCGCTTCGCCCCAGTACCGCTGGCGTGAGGAGTGGAGCGCGTCGGAATTCCTCTCGGATGTCGCCCGCTTCGCACCGGATGAGGGGATCGCCCTGCCCGCGGGCGGCCTGGGCGATCTGCTCGACGTGCGGGTGGACGCCCGCTCCCGTTCCGGGCGTGTGTGGCGGCTCACGGTCGTGACCAGCCGCGGCGAGGTCGCGGTTCCCGGCTACTCGGTTCGCCGCGTGCTGAGGCGTGGAGGCAATTCGAGTGCGATCCTGCGCTCCAATCTCTTCAAGATCGCGGTGCGCCGCGACGGCGCGACCCTCGTCGCACAGGCCGTGGTCGCGAGCGGCGCCGGATTCGGTCACGGCGTGGGCCTCTGCCAGACCGGAGCGCTGGGCATGGCGCGGGCGGGAGAGTCCGCGAGCGCGATCCTCCACCATTACTACCCGGGCGCGGAGCTCGAGCGCCGTTACTGACGCCGCGCCCTGGGGCTTCGAGCTCGCGTCGCATTGACACTGCCCGCGCCGCGCGGCTATTCTCCGCCGTCTCTTGACACCGACTGGGGTCCGCGAGCCCGTCAGGCGGTGCGCGGGGTTGTAGTTCAGTTGGTTAGAACGCCTGCCTGTCACGCAGGAGGTCGCGGGTTCGAGTCCCGTCAACCCCGCCATTTTTCGTCCGCCCCGGACGTCACCCGGCGAAATCAGCAGCCCGCAATGTGCGCATTGCGGGCATTTTCATCGGCTCCCGAGCGTCCGGCCCGCTCCGTCCCGGGAGTCGCCCGGCGGTGCCGCGCCTCCGCTCCGATCCGCGCGAACGACGCCGCAACTCCGGTTCCTTCTTCCGCACGCTCGGCGGCCGCGGCCGCTGAACCGTCCGGCGGCAAGTGGGCGGCGACATCCGGGCCACCGCTCGCGTCGAACTCCGTCCGGTCGGGCGATGGATTTTTCATTGACGGGGGGAGCATGCTCCGTATACTGCCGATGCATTTTTCGAATCAGCGCGCAACGCATGCGTCGGCAGGACAAACCCATGTGCGACGAACTGTCATCTGCGCAGTGACCTGCGAGGGCGCGCGGCGCGCGCCGGGGAGCTTGCTGAGGGTGCCATGACCAAGAAAAAGGGAGTCCCGGGCGACGACGACTTTGGGGTGATCCCGGACGACGAAGCGGACGATTACGATGAGGACGGGGAAGATGATGACTTCCTCGAGGACGACGACGAGTTCGAGGATGACGACGACTTCGAAGAGGACCTCGAAGACGAGTCACTCGGCGAAGACGACGACGTCGAATTGGACGAATTCGAAGCGGAAGACGGCGAAGAGGAGAACTGAGGCCATGATGTTCATCCGAACTCGAGGGAATCCCCGCGCATCGCGCTGGCTCCGTGGAGGTGGCTGACGAAATGAACGGTTTCGGCCCACACCTGATGATGGACGGCTACGGGTGCGACAAGAAGAAGCTCCAGGACCTGAACCTGATCTACCGGCTTCTGGATGAGCTGCCGACCCGGATCGGCATGACGAAGATCATGCCGCCCTACGTGTTCAAGTACAGTGGGCTGAGACCGGAGGACTGGGGCCTCTCCGGTTTTGTCCTGATCGCCGAGAGCCATATCAGCATCCACACGTTCCCCGAGAAGAATTTCGTCAGCGTCGACATCTTCTCGTGCAAGGAGTTCGACGCGGAATTCGCCGGCGGTTTCCTGAAGACGGCGTTCGGGATGACCAAGGTCGAGAGCACGGTCGTCGACCGCGGCACCGAATTCCCGAAGGAGTTGAACGGCGCGGCGCGGCTGGTCCGAGCCGAACGACGCCGGATCGCGCGTCCGGCGGCCCGTCCGGCGGCCCGTCCCGCGTAGCTTTTCCGACTCGCACAGGGCCCTGCCCGGTCTCCGGCGCAGGGCCCCTGCGTTCTCCGCGAGGTTTCCGATGCCCAGGCCCGACTGGCCGACCGGCGTGCCGTTGAATTTCGGCGGTTTGGAAGAAGAGTTCTCGTCGCTCGAGCGCGCCCGCGCCGTCGTGCTTCCCGTGCCCTACGATTTCAGCACCACGTATCAGGGTGGCACGCGCTGGGGCCCACGCGCGATCCTCACGGCCTCGCAGAACATGGAGCTGTGGGACGAGGATCTGGGTGCCACATACCGCCTGGGGATCCACACGCTGCCCGAGGTCGAGCCCACCGCGCTGGGACCCGAGGCGATGGCGGGCCGGGTCGAGCGGGCGACGGCGTGGATTCTCGATCAGGGCAAGCTGCCGGCCGTGCTGGGAGGGGAGCACAGCCTCACCGCGGGCACGGTGCGCGCGGCTCATCGGCGGTTTCCGAAGCTCTCGGTGCTCCAGCTCGACGCGCATGGAGACATGCGAGACCGCTACCTGGATTCCCCGTACAGCCACGCGTGCGTGATGCGCCGCGTTCGGGAGATCGTTCCGGCCGCCTCGGTCGGGATCCGCTCGATCAGCGAGGAGGAAGCGGACCACCTGCGCGCGCATCCGGCGCCGATGTGGAGCCCGCGCCAGTTTCGCGCGCTCGGCGGCGACCGGTCGCCGATCCTCGCCGCGCTCACGGAGGAAGTGTTCGTGACGTTCGATCTGGACGCGCTCGATCCCGGCATCCTGCCCGGCACCGGAACACCCGAGCCCGGAGGCCTCGACTGGTACGAAGCAGTGGACCTGCTGGCGGCCGTGGCGCAGAAGAAGCGCATCGTCGGTTTCGACGTGGTGGAGCTCGCGCCGCTCGCGGGCCAGGTCGCGAGCGATTTTCTCGCCGCCCGGCTCACCTACCGGCTGATCGGGCTCGCGCTCTCGGGCGCCGGGCGCGGCCGGCCCTGAGCGGGCCCATGCCGCCGTCCCGCCTCCTCCTTCGCAAGAACCAGGATCGCCGGGTGCGCGGCGGCCACCCATGGATCTTCAGCAACGAGATCGAGCGCGTGGACGGCGCTCCCTCGCCCGGAGACGTGATCGAGGTCGCCGACGCGCGCGGCGCGTTTCTCGGACGCGCCTGCTGGAATCCGCACAGCCTGATCGCGGCGCGACTGCTTACGCGCGGGCGCGATCCGATCGACGCCTCGTTCTTCGCCCGCCGGATCGAACGCGCGGTTCGGCTGCGCGAGAGCGTGCTCCCGGGCGAGCGCGCGCTGCGCGTGGTGTACGGTGAGGCGGATCAGCTGCCCGGGCTCGTGATCGACCGTTACGGCGACGTGCTGGTCGCGCAGGTGCTCACGCTCGGCATCGAAGCGCGCGGCGAGATGGTGCGCGCGGCGATCGAACAGACGCTGAAGCCGAGGGGCGTGATCCGCGCCGCGGATTCCCCGCTGCGATCGCTCGAAGGCCTACCGCTCGAGCGCGGCCTGTGGTGGGGCGAGGTGCCGGAGCGGCTCGAAGTCGGGATCGAAGGCTTCACGGTCGAGGTCGATCCGTGGCGCGGACAGAAGACCGGATTGTTTCTCGATCAGCGCCTGAATCGCAGGCGGGCGGAAAGCCGGGCCGCGGGCCGCCGCGCGCTCGATCTGTTCTGTTACCAGGGCGAGTGGGCGCTGCACGCCGCGCGCGGCGGCGCCTCGCACGTGCTGGCGGTGGACTCGTCGGCCGGCGCCCTGGAAGGGGCGGGCCGCAATCTCGAGCGCAACGCGCTCGCCGATCGCGTCAGCCTTCGGCGCGGGGACGCGTTCGAGGTGGCGCGCGAACTCGAGAAAGCGGGCGAGCGATTCGGCCTGGTGATGGTGGATCCGCCCGCGCTCATCAAGTCGCGAAAGTCGCTGGCCACGGGAGCCAGGGCCTATCGCGAGATCAACCGCTCCGCGATCGCGATGCTCGAGGAGGACGGCGTGCTGGTCACGAGCTCGTGCAGCCACCACCTCGATGACGCGCTGTTCCGGCAGGTGCTGATCGAGGCCGCGCGCGCCGCGCACCGGCCGCTGCGCGTGCTGGACTGGGCGGGCGAGGCACCGGATCACCCGCAGCTGCTCGCGGTCCCCGAGACCCACTACCTCAAGTGCGCGGTGCTTCAGGCGATCTGACGGCCGCGCCCTGCGAATCGGCGGCCGCGCCCTGCGAGTCGGCGGCCGCGCCCTGCGAGTCGGCGGCCGCGCTCTTTCCGCCCGCCTTCTTCAGCTCTTCGACGTAATTCATGCGCAGGTCGGTGAGCGCCTGCCGCAGCACACGCGCTTCGTCTGGCTCGAGGCGGCTCTGGGTCCGCGCCTCGAGTGCCGCGAGCGTGTCGATCGTGTCGCGCGCCATCTCGAGATGAACTTCGATTTTTCGCGAGATCGGATTCAGGAGCTTGCCGAGCGCCATCATGCCGCTCTGCTGAAGGCCCAGCACCAGCTGCAGGAAAAGAGCGGACTGCCGCCCGGGGCGGGTTGCGTCGCTCATGATTTCTTCTCTTCGAGCCCGGAAGGCGCGGATCGTGCGCCCGCCTTGGCCTCCTCCCACAGCTCGTCCATCTCCGCGAGGCTGGCCTGCGAAGGCGTGCGGCCGCTCTCGGCCAGCCTGCGCTCGACGTGCTCGAAACGCTCGCGGAAGCGGCGCAGCGCGGCGCGCAGTTCGCGCTCGGGATCCACGCGCAGGTGCCTGGCGAGGTTGACGGTCGCGAACAGCAGGTCGCCCACTTCGGCCGCCAGCTCCGGAGTCGTGTCGCCCGTCATCGCGCGCTCGATCTCGCCGGTCTCTTCGCGCACCTTGGCGAGCGCGCCCGAGGCCTCGGGCCAGTCGAAGCCCACGGCGCCCGCCTTCTCCTGCACACGGTACGCCGCGACCAGCGCCGGGAGTGAACGCGGCTGATCGCCGAGCAGCGAGCGGTGCTCCTCGCCACCTTTCTCGGCGCGCTTGATCTCCTGCCACTGCCGGTAGGCCGCGTCTCCGCCTCCGATCACGGCGTCGCCATAGACATGCGGGTGGCGGCGGATCAGCTTCTGGGCCGCGCGCTCCAGCGCTTCGGCGGGCTCGATGCCGTGCTCGTCGCGGAGCAGGTCGAGGCAGAAGATCACCAGGAATCCGAGATCGCCCAGCTCTTCCGCCATGTGCGGGGCCTCGCCCGATGCGATCGCCTCACCGCATTCGGCCGCCTCCTCGGTGAGGTAGGGCGTCATGGTGGTGAGCGTCTGCTCGCGATCCCACGGGCAGCCCCCCTCGCCGCGCAGCTTTCGGCACACGGCGATCAGCCCGGCGAATGCACGCCGCTCGCGATCGGTCATGCGCGCAGGATAGCGGAGGCTCCGCGGGGCCGCAAAGACGGGCGACCGCACGAAGCGAGCGAAGATCAGCCGGCGCGCGTCGTCATGCGGCGCCTCACCGACAGCCACAGCAGCAGCACGATGAACGCGAACGCGATCGCGGGCACCACCACCGCGGCGGCGGAGATCGTGAGAGTGGCGCCGTCCTCGGCCACCGACAGGAATGGATTCGCATGGCCCAGCGTGAGCGCGCTGGAGCCGATCCGCGTCTTGGCCTTGAGCGCGTGGACGCCGAACGCGCCAAGGCCCGATGCGATCGCGAGCAGTGCCGCGACCGGCCCCGGCAGGTGCGGAAGGACGCCGAGCATGGCCACCGCCGCGGCGATCGGCCGCAGCACGCTGCCCGCCACATCGAGCGCGTGGTCGACGACCGGGATCTTGTCGCCCGCGATCTCGAGCACCGCCGCCACCGCGAGCGCGATGAGCGCGGGATCGGAATGCAGCCACGCATACGAAGGACCGAGCGCGATCCAGCCGAAGCGGGCCGCGACGCCGACCACCAGCACCGGAAGAAACGCGCGCAGTCCGCACGCCGCCGCGAGGGCGACACCGCTCATCACGGCCAGGCCGGTCGTCACGTCCATGCGCGAAGTTCTCCCGCGGTTGCGCGCCGCTCCCGGGCTGCTATGCTGCGCGGCCGCCGCGGCGCGAACGGTGCGTCCCCGATTCGACTCGACCCGGGAGGATACGAGCGAGATCGCCGAAGCGGTGGCGAACCGGCTCGATCCCACGGTCGCCGACCTCGAGTTCGGGCGAGCGCTGTCGGCCGCCGCGGCCGAGGCGGGAGAGGCGGTACGCTGCCACGTCGAGGTCGACACCGGCATGGGGCGCACCGGTGTGCGTGAAGAAGAGTCGGAAGAGTTCATTGTGAATCTCGCGGCGCTCCCGGGGCTGCGGATCGGCAGCGTCTATACGCATTTTCCCGACGCCGACGGCGGGGATCTCTCGTTCGCGCGCGGACAGATCGGGCGCTTCCGCACGCGGATCGAGAGGCTCGCCGCCCGCGGCGTCGCGCCGCCGCGCGTGCACGCGGCGAACAGCGCGGCCGCGCTCAATCTTCCCGAGGCGCATTTCGACTGGGTGCGCGTGGGGCTGCTCGCGTACGGCCATCACCCGCCGCACACCAGCGGGATCCCGGGACTTCTGCCCGTGATGTCGTTCAAGAGCCGGCTGGTGCAGATCCGCTCGCTGCCGGCGGGACGCAACATCAGCTACGGGCGCACGTTCGAAACCGCGCGCGACTCGCGCATCGGCGTGGTCCCGGTCGGCTACGGACACGGCTATTCGTGGCTGCTCTCGAACCGCGGCGCCATGCTGGTCGCGGGGGTCCGCGCGCCGATCGTGGGGCGCGTGACCATGGACCTCACGCTCCTCGATCTCACCGACGCGCCGCAGTCGCGGGTCGGAGACGAAGTGATCCTGTTCGGCGGACCCGCCGAGGGTCCTGCGCTCCCTCTCGAGGAAGTGGCGCGCGGCAGCGAGACGCTTCTCTACGAGGTGATGTGCACGATCGGCAAGCGCGTCACGCGGATCTACGTTCGCGACGGACGCCCGGTCAAGCTCACGTCCCTGGTCGGCGAGCGGAGCGAATGGGCGGACCAGGCGGCCGACCATTTCCGGATGCGAGCGCAGGCGGTGGCCGCGGCGCGGCGCGGTTGACGTGCGCGCGTTCCTGATCGTGCTGGATGGCGTCGGCATCGGCGAGCTCCCGGACGCCGCCGACTATGGGGACACCGGGGCCCACACGCTGGGTCACGTCGCGGAGGCGGCCGGCGGACTTCGCGTGCCGAACCTCGAGCGGCTGGGTCTCGGAATGCTGTGCGCGCTGCGCGGCGTGAGGCCGGCGGCGGACGCGCGTGGAGCGCGGGCGCGGCTCGCCCAGCGATCGAAGGGCAAGGACAGCACGACCGGGCACTGGGAGCTGGCCGGGGTCACGCTCGAGCGCGCGTTCCCGACCTACCCGCGGGGTTTTCCGCCCGGCCTGCTCGACCGATGGAGCGAACGCGTCCACCGCGGCTGGATCGGCAACGTCGCGGCTTCGGGCACCGAAATCGTCGCGCGGCTCGGCGCCGAGCATCAACGCACCGGGAGCTTCATCGTGTACACTTCGGCCGACAGCGTGTTTCAGGTCGCGGCGCACGAGGCGACAGTGCCGCTCGATCGGCTGTACTCCGCCTGCGCCGAAGCGCGCGCGATGCTTCAGGGCGAGCACGATGTCGGGCGCGTGATCGCACGACCGTTCGAGGGCGAGGCCGGGTCGTACCGGCGCACCGCGAACCGGCGGGACTTCTCGCTCCCGCCTCCGTCGGTGACGTTGCTCGACCGCCTTGCGGAGAGGGGACATGGCGTGATCACGGTCGGAAAGGTGGACGAGCTGTTCGCGGGCCGCGGCGTCACGGATGCGATCCATACGCACGACAATTCCGAAGGCGAACGGGCCCTGCTCGACCTGGTGCGCCGCGGCGGCTCGGGTCTAGTGTTCGCGAATCTCGTGGACTTCGACCAGCAGTACGGGCACCGCAACGATCCGGCCGGGTTCGCGCGCGCGCTCGAGCGGTTCGACGAGACGCTGGGAGCGCTGCTCGGCGCGCTGCGCGCCGACGAGTTGTGCCTGGTGACGGCCGACCACGGAAACGATCCCACCACTCCCGGAACGGACCACACGCGCGAATACACGCCCCTGCTGGTGGCGGGTCCGCGCGTGCGGCCGGCCGACCTCGGCACGCGCGATACGTTTGCGGACGTGGGAGCGACGCTCGCCGACCTGTTCGACACCGGGCCGCTCCCGAGCGGGAGCAGCTTTCGCCGCGAGGTGCGCGGGTGAGGCGCGCCCCGAAAGCGCCCGCGATTCCGGCCGCCGCCCTGATGCGTGAAGCGGCGCGCGCTCGATCGCGCGCTCATGCTCCGTACTCGCGCTTCCCGGTGGGCGCGGCGCTCCTCGCGCGCTCGGGTCGCGTGATCCAGGGCTGCAACGTCGAAAACGCGTCCTACGGGCTCGGTGTATGCGCGGAACGCGCGGCGATCTTCCGCGCGCTGAGCGAGGGCGAACGCGATTTCGTCGCGATCGCGGTGACCGGCAAGCCGGGGCGCGGAGCGCCGCCGTGCGGCGCGTGCCGCCAGGTGCTGCACGAATTCGCGCCGAAGCTCGTGGTGCTGTACCGCGACCGCCGCGGCCGCCTGGTGCGCCGGCGCCTCGACCAGCTGCTGCCCGATGCGTTCGACTTCCCGTCCCGGAGGGGGCGATGAGCGCCGATCGCGAAGCGCTGGTCGAACTCATCACGCAGCGCGTGATGGAGGCGCTGCGTGCGCGCGAAGCGGGCGGCGCGGGCGCGAGTCGCGCGGAGAGCG